>NZ_CP039934.1:1926320-2233084 GCF_009792295.1 Myroides fluvii
ACGTGTGGATGGTAAATTACCAGCTGAACGCATGGAAAAAGGAGATGTAATCGATCAGGCTTGGTTTACAGGAGATAAATATTCTGCGCAAGGAGAAGAATTTGTTGCAGCAATTGAAAAGTACAAAAAAGATATTGCGAATGTTCTTACAGAAGATACAAAATATCAATTAATCGCTGTTGAATTACAAAATAGATTCGATTTAGCTGATGTAAAAGATGGAGAAGGGATTGTAAAACCTTATTTAAATTACAATTTCCAAGGATTCCCAGCTATTGCTTCTTTGACTAAATTGTCTACCATGCAGAATGATGCAAAAGTAATTGAGCATGATTTTTACAACTTATTGTTAGGAAATACATTAAGTCAAGCAGCATCGATGCGTAACTATAAAGCAATCGTTATTTCTGAAAAATCAGCATATTTTGCTGGTGAACAGTTTAAAGGTATGGTTGTTTTAGGACGTTATGACCAATCGACTGTGCCAACAGAGGTTATCGTAAACGGACAAAAAGTTGATTTATCGAAAGCATTAGATAATGGTCGCGTAAATTTAGGATTTAGCACTGGAAACGTTGGAGAACATGAATTTAAAGGTAAATTTACTTTCATGGAGGACGGACAAGCAATTCCGGTTGACTTTACAGGAAACTATGTTGTAGTTCCTAAACCAAATCAAGCGAACATCTCTGCAGATAAAATGAACGTGGTGTATCGTGGGGTAACTAACCCAATGACAATCTCTTTTGCAGGTATTTCGGATGATAAAGTAGTAGCTTCTGCTCCTGGTTTATCTAAAGGAGGAAAAGCAGGACAGTATAATATGCGTCCGCAAGCAGGTAGAGAAGTTACAATCAACGTAACAGGTAAATTGCCAGATGGAACATCGGTAAGTGACAAAAAAGTATTTAGAATTAAAGATATTCCTGCACCTCGTGGTACAGTTCGCGGTGAGTACGCTGCGAAAGGACCTAAGTCTAACTTAGAAGTAGTAACCATCGGTGCAAAATTAGAAGATTTTGATTTTGAATTAGGGTTAACAGTTACAGGATTTGTATTGCAAGTTCCAGGACAACCATCCGTGGTTGTTCAAGGAAATAGAATGAATGATAGAGCGAAAGCTGCGATTTCTAAAGCAAGACTAGGAGATGTGGTTGTTATTTCTGATATCAAGGTACGTTTAGACGGTGCAAGTGATTATGCATTGAAGAAAACTGCACCTTGTACATTCGAAATCATGTAATTTCGAAATAAATAAAAGAAGAAAACTTTGAATAATATGAACTGGAAAAAAATTTCACTATTTGTAGCATTTTCAATATTCTCATTGCAATCATTTGCACAAAGCAACTTATTAAATGCTAAGTCTGCTGAGGAAATTGGAATGAAAAGTATTCAAGATATATACGTACAAAGCGAAGGACCAATTCCATACGGGTATGTAGCAGATAAGGACATCCTATTTGGTATTAAAGTATGGGAAAACATTTCTCTTGAAGAGAAAGCGAATGAGTCTTATTATTATCCTATCGAAGAGGTAGTTGGAGATGGAAGAAAATCAATGTTCCAAGCTTTGATTGATGGTATTAAGTCTGGAGCTATCACAGAAGTATACGATGATAGTGACTTTAAAAGAAAAAGAACATTAAAGGAACTTGAAACATCTTTCGTGAAAGTTGATACTACAGATGCTGGTATTGAATACTATAATGCTGGTGAAAGAATTCCAGAGGAATATATTCAACGTATCGAGTTACGTCCATCTGATGTAAAATCGTATCACGTTTTGGGATTGTGGTTTTTTGACCGCAATGAGGGACAATTAAAGTATCGTTTGTTGGGAATTGCTCCAGTAGTAGTTGACTTGTATACAAAAGGTGCTGACGTTGAAAACGCAGTAGAGTTATTCTGGATCTTCTTCCCGGATGCTAGAGGTACACTGTTTGATGCGCAAGTATTCAACTCTAAAAACCCAATGAATCCTATGAATTTTGATCATCTGTTAAATGCTAGACGCTTTAGCTCTACTATTTACAAAGCAGATAATCAATACGGAGATTCACGTATCAACGATTATATCAAAGGTGGAGAGTTAAGTCAATTATTTGAAGGCGAACGCATCAAAGAATTGATCAGAAACCTTGAAGATGATTTATGGAATTACTAATTTTGTAATTACTAATTTATAAAGCTCTTATCTAAATTAGATAAGAGCTTTTTTTATGATTTCAATTATGGTGGATTATATTGTTGTAGGAACGGGATTGGCGGGAATTGCATTCACGGAAAAGTTAGCTCAACAGGGCAAGACATACGTTGTTATTGATTCAGAAGAACGATCTTCTTCTTTAATTGCTGGAGGAATGTACAATCCAGTGGTTTTGAAGCGCTTTACGGATGTGTGGAAGATTAATGAACAATTGACTATCGCAGAAGTTTTTTATCCTGCTTTAGAAGCTAAATTGCAAATCAAATGTTGGTATCCGATGGATTTATATCGTCGTTTAGCTTCGATTGAAGAGCAGAATAATTGGTTCCAAGCAGCAGATCGCCCAAATTTAAATGCCTTTTTATCGCCCGAAATTGAAAAGAGGCGATTAGATGGCGTAGATTTGTCCTTTGGTTTAGGAAAGGTTAAGTCAACGGGTTATTTAGAAACAGATGAGCTAATTCCTGCTTATCGTCAGCATTTGACTCAATTGGGATGTTATAAAAGAGAACGTTTTGACTACAGTCAGTTGGAATACCAAGAGGAAGGAGTTGTGTATAAGGGAATTGAAGCTCGGTATATCGTGTTTGCTGAAGGTTTTGGCTTGTTGCAAAATCCATTTTTCAACCAACTGCCTTTGGATGGTACCAAAGGGGAGTTGATGATTGTCAAGATTCCTGGATTGAATTGCGATTTTATGCTGAAAGCGGGGGTATTCCTGATTCCGATAGGTGAGGATAAATATAAACTCGGCGCAACTTATAATTGGGCGGATAAGACAGATAAACCAACAAAAGAAGGAGAAGCTGAATTAATCGCAGGACTGAAGAGTTTTGTGGAGTTGGATTTTGAAATTGTGGAACATATTGCTGGGATACGCCCAACAGTAAAGGATCGAAGACCGCTGTTGGGGAGAAGCTTAGAATCGGATCGAATTTTGGTCTTGAATGGATTGGGCACACGGGGTGTTTTATTAGCTCCTTACTTAGCAGAACAATTGTATAATTATATAGAAAATAACATTGCGTTGGAGGAAAATATCTCTATTCATCGCTATAAAAAGTTTAAATTAAAGAAGTAGTATTTATGTTGAATATACATAATTTGTCTGTATCGTTTTCAGGCGAATATTTATTTGAAAACGTTACATTCAGAATTGGTGCTGGCGATCGCGTTGGATTAGTTGGGAAGAATGGCGCTGGAAAATCAACGCTTTTAAAACTCCTTTCTCGCGATATGGACCCTGATACAGGAAGTATTGCTGTGGAAAAAGAATTAAAGATCGGCTTTTTGCGCCAAGATATTGATTTCATTCCTGGAAGAACCGTTTTAGAAGAGGCTTATCAAGCATTTGTGGAAATTAAAGCGGTTGAAGCAGCGCTCGAAAAAGTCAATAATGAATTAACAGAACGCACGGATTACGAATCAGAATCGTATTCGGAATTGATTGAAAAACTCAGTGATTTAACCCATCGATTTGAAATTATTGGGGGATACAATTACGTCGGAAATACCGAACGTGTTTTACAAGGATTAGGATTCAAACGCGAGGATTTTGACAATCTAACGGATACCTTTTCTGGAGGATGGCGTATGCGTATTGAGTTAGCGAAGTTGTTATTGCAAGATAACGATGTGTTGTTACTCGATGAGCCGACCAACCACTTGGATATTGAAAGTATCATCTGGTTGGAGAATTTCTTAAAGAATTATCCGGGGGCTGTGGTTATTATTTCCCACGATAAGATGTTCTTGGACAATGTTACCAATCGTACGATTGAAATTTCTTTAGGTAAAATATACGATTTCGATAAGCCGTATTCTGAATATTTGGTTTTGCGTGAAGAATTACGTGAAATGCAATTGGCTGCACAAAAAAATCAAGCAAAGAAAATAGAAGAAACAGAAAAATTAATTGAACGATTCCGCTATAAGGCAACTAAAGCTTCTATGGCGCAGTCTTTAATTAAGCGTTTGGATAAAGTTGAGCGCATTGAAGTGGATGAAGATGATAATGCGGTGATGAATATCTCTTTCCCCGTGAGTATTGATCCGGGTAAAGTGGTGTTGGAAATGGAAAAAGTAACCAAGCGATTTGGTGAAAAGGTTATTTTCAAAGATGTAGATTTTTTGATTGAAAGAGGAAGTAAAATTGCTTTTGTAGGGCAAAATGGTCAAGGAAAATCGACATTGATTAAAGCTGTAATGGAAGAATTTGAATACGAGGGCTCAATTAAGTTGGGGCATAATGTTCAAATTGGATATTTTGCACAGAACCAAGCGGATTATTTGGATGGTGAAAAGACTTTACTCGATACGATGCTTGAGGCTGCGACTGACGGAAACCGTGTCAAAGTACGCGATATGCTAGGGTCTTTTCTATTTAGAGGGGATGATGTGGAAAAGAAAGTGAAAGTACTATCTGGGGGAGAGCGCAACCGTTTAGCACTATGTCGTATGTTATTGTCTCCGATCAATGTATTGCTGATGGATGAGCCGACCAACCACTTGGATATTAAATCTAAGAATGTGTTGAAACAAGCGTTACTCAACTTTAAAGGGTCTTTGATTTTAGTTTCTCACGACCGTGATTTCTTACAAGGATTGACCAATTTGGTGTATGAGTTTAAAGATCAAAAAATCAAAGAGTACTTAGGAGATATCAATTACTTCTTAGAAGAACGCAAAGCACAGAATATGCGTGAAATTGAGAAGAAAAGCGACAAGAAGGAGCCACAAGTAGAAGTGAAAACCGAAGAAAAGAAAGTCGTTGCGCTATCTTATGAAGATCAAAAGAAGCAAAAGACGCTTCAAAACCGATTGAGTAAGATAGAAAGTGAAATCAGTGAATTGGAAAAGAAAGTAGCAAAAGACGATGCTAGATTAGCGGTAGATTACGAAAAACTCATGCAGGACGAGAGCTTTTTTAAGTCTTATGAGCAAAATAAGAAGAAAATACAGGCCTTGATGCAAGAATGGGAAGATGTGGCGGCAGAGCTGATGTAAATAGGTAAAGAAGAAGGTTTGTGTAATTTGCACAAACCTTTTTTTATTGATTAGGTCAAGGATACGTTGTTTTTGTTTACATTTAATAAAAAAACAAGATGAAAGTATACCAAACGCTAGGAATATTAGGCATGGTTTGCCTTGGATTAACATGTACGACCACACAAGCACAGCAGAAGCAAAAGGCGGATTTATCCGCTACTATGCCTGAACAAGTCAAAGCAAAGGATTTAGATAAATTGAGCCATGTTTACGCAATTGAAATAGAGAATAAACTGTATAGTGGTTATAGTTTAATCGGAATTAATCCCAAGAGCATTGAAGAGGTTAAAATGGACAATGGAATATTTCAAGTGGGAACAATGCGTTTTGATAAAAAAGTAGCTTTCACCTTTAAAGGTGGGTATCAATCGGAACTTGTAGCCTTAGATCAATGGGCAAAGGGTAATATCAGTTTTCAAGGCAATTTAATTTACATGATTGATGGTGTAGTTGTAAACGCACAATCTAGTACAGTGTTGTTGGATAAGAATTACATCGTTGATTATGCTGTAGTTCCATTGGATCAAATGGGGTTAGCAGAGGCTACTGCTGTGGTTCAGTTGAGAATGAAATCACCTGCTAACTATAAGGTTATGGCTGGGGAGAAAAAGAAAAACGCTTCATCGATTAGTAAAAAAGGGAAATAAGGATATTTTTAACTTCCCCCCACTTTTGTACCTGATCCAACTTTTGGATTGACCGATTGTTAAAAACAAAAAAGGAGATAATCTTTTGATTATCTCCTTTTGGCTTAGTAGCGGGAACAGGACTCGAACCTGTGACCTTCGGGTTATGAGCCCGACGAGCTGCCTACTGCTCTATCCCGCGCTATTGTGGTGCAAATATACAAACTAATTTGAATACAAAACAAGTAAAAAGAATAAATATTTTATTAATTCTATTCTTTTTACTTGTAACTAATTGATTCGTAGTTTATTGCTTTTTATTTTGAAGTGTAAAAATCATAGGCGAGGGGATTGTTTTTGTGTTTTTCTATATCTTCTTTGGCTTTTTGCTTTACGTGTAGTATTAATTGTTTGATATTCCCCGAATTATTATCATTCAATGGACCTACTACTTCTGCATGTTCAATATGCACGCCGCAATAAGCTAAAATGCCCTCTTGTAAAGGAATTAATCCGCTAGACTGATAGATGGACTGATGAATTTCAGGTGATACATCCCCCATAGTTACTAAAATACGCGCAGTTTTTCCTTGTAAAAGGCCTTCTGTATGCTCTGTTGCATGGTGTTTGAAAACAAGTCCTGGAAGAAATAAACGATCAAAGAACCCTTTCATAACTGCAGGCATACCCATCCACCACATCGGATGAATCCATACTTGGTGGTTGCTCCAATAGATATCGTCTAAGGCGCTTAATAAATCAGGTTCTAATTCCATGCGTTGCGCATAACCATAGTGTAAATTGGGGTTAAAATTTAAGGTTCCAATTGCTAAATAACGTACAGTAGCGCCTAAAGCTTCTGCTGTTTTGATATACGTTTGTGCCAAGGTAGCATTGAGACTTGCTGGATTAGGATGTCCATTGATGACTAGAATATTCATAGTGTTATCGAATGAAAATAGTTTGTAAATAAGTGATTTGTTGTTGCCAAAATTGACGAGACATAGCCGTTGGGAAAAAGTCAAATACATGCGTGGCTCCTTTTACTTCAAAAACAGTTGCTGAAACTTCTGCTTGTTGGAGTCGCTCAGCATATTGCGTAGCTTCATCTTTGAGAGGATCAAATTCTGCTATAATAATAGTTGTAGGAGGAAGACAGGTCAAGTCTGTTAGCAAAGAAGGTACGGCATAGGGCAATGGGTGGTTTCGGTGTGCTCCTAAATAATGGTACCACATCCAAGTTGCTGCTTGTTTGCTTTGCATGGGGGCATCGGCTAACAATTTCATGGATGGAGTTTGTAAGCGATGATCCATTGGAGGGTAAATTAAATACTGATGGTGAATTACAATTTCCTTTTGGTCCCTTGTATATTGAGCAAGAGAAGCAGCAATGGTTCCGCCAGCACTACTACCGCCTATACTGATGTTGTTGTTATTTCCTCCTAGGGTATGCGCTTGTGACGACAACCAAAGTAAAGTGTCATATCCATCGTGTAAGGCTGCGGGAAAGGGATGTTCAGGAGCTAAGCGATAATCTACTGAAACAATCAAAACACTCAATGTAAGGGCTAAGTCATGAAAGATAAAGTCATACTGTTCGGGCGTACCATAAATAAAAGCCCCGCCGTGAAAGTACAAAAGTACAGGAAGGTTGTCTTGGTTTTTTGGGTGATAGGTTCTTAATCGAATGTTGCGGTTACTATCGCGAGATGGGATTTCTATATTGGTCACAGTTAAGTCTTGGGGAATAACCAAAGACGCCTCAGTTTCTGCTATTTTCTGCTCTTCTAAGCGAATTTGTCCAGGGTTATGCGCCAATAAGTAGTCATAATCAATTTGATTATATGGACTTTCGTTGATGGCTTGCATCAATTCAATGGGAATATCTTGTTGTATCATATTAAAATTCAATTACTATTTTTCCTACGGTATGTCCGCTTTCTAGTTGTAGATGAGCTTGAGGTATATCTTCAAACGAATAAATGTGTGACAGATGTGGTTTGATATGACCTGTTGCCAATAGTTGAGCAATCTGCTTCATATTCTCTTGACTAGAATACACCGACATAAAATAGCAAGCGTGTAAAAATTTAGCTTGTGCTTTTTGTTCGTCTTCTTTTGTATGTCCAGAAGGTAAGGTTACAATAGTCCCAAAAGGTTTAAGAACCGAAACGGATTTCTGAAAATTAGTTCCTCCTATGGATTCTAAAACAAAATCAAGGTGGCTCAATTCTTTTTCAAAGTCAACTTGACGGTAATCCAGATGTTCGTCTGCCCCTAAAGAAAGTACAAAATCTTTGTTAGACGAAGAGGATGTAGCAATGATGTATGCCCCGAGGTATTTTGCAATTTGTACAGCGAAATGTCCTACACCACCTGCAGCGGCATGTATGAGTAAACGATCATGAGGACGTAATTTCCCATAAGACGTAAAAGCTTGCCAGGCAGTAAGAGCAGCTAGTGTACTCGCCGCTGCCGCTGCATGTGAAATATTTTTTGGCTTTAACGTTAAATGATGGGCGGGTGCGGCTGTGTATTCCGCATAAGTTTGTCCATGTCCAACAAAGTTGACCATACCGAATACTTCGTCTCCAACAGAAAAATCGCTCACGGTATCTCCTACTTGTACTACAACTCCTGAAATGTCCCATCCTAAAATCAAGGGACAATGTTGAAGTAGCTGTTCTGCTAGAGGTGCTTGACGAGTGCGGACTTTTATATCTACAGGATTTATGCTAATTGCCTTGGTCTGAATGAGCACTTCATTCGCTTTGGGTTGGGGAATGGGAATATCTTTATACTGGAGATGTTCAATTCCTCCAAATCCTTCTAATATAATGGCTTTCATCATTCTTTATTTTTTAAGCAAAAATAGACTGATAAAACAAGGTTTGTTAGGTATAAATCAGGTGTATTTCGGTATCTTTGCAGTATGGCAAAAGAAAATATGTACCAGGCCCTTGAGGTGTATTATGAAAAAGTAGAGGTTTGTCCTTTGCGCGATAGGCAGTTTAATTTTTTTGAATTGGTCTATGTACTTTCTGGTCGAGGAAGCCATGGTATTAATGGCAATTGCATTCAATTTACTCCGGGTGATTTATTTTTGATTACTCCTCAAGATTGTCATGAATTTGATTTAGAGGGAATGTGTGAGTTTATGGTGATTCGCTTTGGCGAATCTTACGTCAAAGAATACCAGTGGAAAAGTATTGATCACATTGAATGCCTGCTGTATTATGCTTCTCAATTGTCTGCTTCCGTTTTAGTACACGAAGAAGATAAGCGTTTAGTTGCTCAATTGATGCAAACGCTTCAAGAAGTACTGAGGGTAGAGTTGATGTACAAGGAGGATTTAATTCGACCGATTGTCAATGCGATATTGGTTATTTCGGCCCGAAATATTGCACAAATTCAGTTAAAACCTTTAGCGGAAAACACAGATGCGAAAATTGTACAGATTTTGAATTATATACAAGAGCATATTCGCGAACCTGAATTGCTGAAAGTAGCAGTTGTAGCCAATCAATTCGGCATGTCTCCTACTTATTTAGGTAGTTATTTTCGCAAGCATTGTGGGGAATCTTTCCAAGGATATATTTCAGCCTATAAGATTCGATTAATCGAACATCGTTTGTTGTTTAGTGAAATGAGAATTAATGAAATTGTCGATGAATTTGGATTCGCAGATGAAAGTCATTGTAACAAATTCTTTAAACGGCATAAACAGATGAGTTTATCTGCTTTTCGAAATTTTAAAAAATAAAGAATTTCAGGGTTTTATTTTTCAAATGATTGCGGTTTGATAAAAAAGTTAGGGACGAATTTCCGTCCGCCCCTATTTATTAGTACATCGTTTTTACTAATTCCGAAACATCTACGCGATTCATGTAATTCGCATCTACAAATTTATAGCGAACCACGCCTGTGGGATCTACCACAAAAACGGCGGGAATTGGCAGTTCATTGTGATCATTTCCATTGAAAGAAGAAAGTGTAATACCTAAATTTTGATAGATAGGAAGAACGAAGTCTTGCAAGGAAAAAGAAATACCCAATTGTTTGGCAAGGGCATTGTCTGGATCTGTCAATACATCAAAACCTAGCGCATGCTTATTTTTTAATTCTTCATTATACATTGGCATCTGTGGTGAAATAGCAACTAATGTTGCTCCTTTTAGCTCGTGTAAGCGATCTTGTAAGGCTTTCAGTTCGAGATTGCAATAAGGACACCAGTTTCCGCGAAAGAAAGCAAGGATTACGCTTCCTTTTTTTAGGAGTTCTCTTAACTCAATCGGTTGATTAAGGGTGTTGAAAAGTTTAAAATCAGGAAAAACCTGTCCTATTGGGAGGGTTTGAGCTTCTAATCCTAGGCTTTTTAAATCAGCAATGGATTGACCAAAGGCTTCGAGTATTTCAGCAGGTACTTGAGACGCTAGATTTTCGTTTAATTCCGAAATTTGTTGAGCTAATGTTGTCATGTTTACGATATTTTACCTGCAAATTTTTAGAAATAAAAGCAATAGTACAATACCGCATATTTTTGTCCCTATGGGGTAAAAAAGTCAATATTGAGCAATAAGCGGGGGGATGTAGAAAAAAGAATAAATAAAATTTGAGGTATAGAAAAAGCTGATCTGCGAATCGGAGAAATGTACGAGGTAAAATAACAAGTTGTTTTTTTCTGATTTTCAACTTTTGCGCCTGATCTAAAAAAATCAGTATGGGATAAAAAAAAAGACTTCATTGTTAGATGAAGTCTTTTTGGCTTAGTAGCGGGAACAGGACTCGAACCTGTGACCTTCGGGTTATGAGCCCGACGAGCTGCCTACTGCTCTATCCCGCGCTATTGTGGTACAAATATACAAACTAATAACGGTGCAAAACAAGTAAATCAAAGAAAAACTTTTGTCTTTTGTGCGTGAATGAGCTTTTTATTCATGTAATGTCTTGGACAATAGGAGAGTGTAGTTCTATTATTTTTTTAATTTATTTGCTAGATGCACTAGTTTGGTCATATAAATGACTTTGTTCTTCTAAAAGGTCGATGTTATCAGCGCTAATATAGGGTTGTAAAGCTTTGAATTTTGCTTCTTCCCAATCGTAGATGCACAATTGACGTAAGCGGGTAATAGTTGCTTCATCAAATCTGGTTTTAATGGGTTTGGCTGGATTTCCTGCCACAAGGGTGTAGGGAGCAACATCTTTGATGACTACAGCACCAGAGGCAATGACAGCACCTTCTCCAATAGTAATACCAGGCATAATCATCGCGCGCATGCCAATCCAAGCGCCGTCGCCAATAACCGTATCTCCTTTTCCTTGGTACGAGGCTACAATTGTTTCCATAAATGGATATAAACTAAACCAATCCGTGCGATGGGTATTGTTTCCCCCCATTAAGATTACAGCTTCTGCTGCAATGCAAACATGAGACCCAATATAAAGTTGATCAATTGGCCATGCAGGTTCCCACTGACTGCTGCTATAAGCATCTCCATATAAGTAGCGCACAACACTTTCTTCAAATGATCCGCTCCAAGCGGCACTGTAATAACTTGTATTGCCCTTAATGTGAATGTTGGGATTCGTTACTGTTTCATGTAAATATTCTACTATCGACCAATGTTTATGGTTTGTAATCATATAATTGTTTTCGTTTAAAAAAGATAAAGCTAGTAAAATCAGCTAAAAATTAAAATTTTACCCACTCAAAAAGCCTTTTGGGAAGGATTTAAGTCGAGTTCTTTCATTTTTTTTCAACTATCTCATTGAGAAAAACTACCTTTGTAGCGAAAAATAAATTTTTATGGCACATAAAGCTGGATTTGTGAACATTATAGGTAATCCTAACGTTGGGAAATCAACTCTGATGAATGCATTAGTAGGAGAGCGATTATCGATAATTACGTCAAAAGCACAAACAACAAGACATCGTATTCTGGGAATTGTAAATGAAGAGGATTATCAAATTGTATTTTCTGATACGCCAGGTATTATTAAACCGGCATACGAATTACAAGCGTCCATGATGGATTTTGTGAAATCTGCTTTTGAAGACGCAGATGTCTTGATTTATATGGTAGAAGTAGGGGAAAAGGAATTAAAGGACGAAGCTTTTTTCAATCGCATCATTCATTCGAAAGTGCCGATATTGTTGTTGATAAACAAGATTGATAAATCCAATCAACAACAACTAGAAGAACAAGTGGATTTATGGAGATCAAAAGTGCCTAATGCTGAAATTTTTCCAATTTCTGCTTTAGAAAAGTTCAATACACAAGCGGTATATGATCGCATTATTGAATTGCTTCCAGAATCACCGCCTTATTATTCGAAAGATGCCCTGACAGATAAATCAGAGCGTTTCTTTGTTAGTGAAATTATTCGAGAGAAGATTTTGTTGAATTATGACAAGGAAATTCCATATGCTGTAGAGGTAGAAGCAGAAGAGTTTAAAGAAGAGGAAGAAATTATACGTATCAAAGCCATCATTATGGTGGAACGTGATACCCAAAAGGGAATCTTAATCGGGCATAAAGGAGCTGCTTTGAAGAAAGTGGGGATTGCAGCTCGTGAAGAGATGGAAAAATTCTTTTGTAAAAAGGTTCACTTGGAATTATTTGTCAAGGTGAATAAAGATTGGAGATCCAGCGATTATCAGTTGAAACGCTTTGGATATAATCAAAAAAAATAGAGAAATTAAATAATAGCGTCAAATATTGCATTGAAATAGTAACTTTGCGAAATATTTAAATAGTATATGAGTAGTATAGTAGCCATAGTTGGGAGACCAAACGTAGGAAAATCCACTTTCTTTAATCGATTGATTCAAAGGAGAGAGGCAATTGTAGATTCGGTTAGCGGGGTAACTCGTGATAGAAACTACGGCAAATCTGAATGGAACGGAAGAGAGTTTTCTGTAATTGATACAGGAGGATATATAAAAGGTTCTGATGATGTTTTTGAAGAAGAAATCAGACGCCAAGTAGCATTAGCTATCGAAGAGGCTGATGTTATCATATTTGTAGTTGATGTAGAAGAAGGAATTACTCCGATGGATGCTGAAGTAGCGAAACTATTGCACCGTGAAACAAAACCTGTTTTTGTAGCAGTGAACAAGGTGGATAGTGGAAAACGCATGGAAGATACGTATGAGTTCTACAACTTAGGATTGGGTGAGATTTATCCAATTGCAGGAATGAGTGGTAGTGGTACAGGTGACTTATTGGATGAAGTAATCAAAGTATTGCCAGAAGAAGAGGTTAGAGAAGAGAGTGAAGATGGAGAACTACCGCGTTTTGCAGTAGTAGGACGTCCCAATGCAGGGAAATCAAGTTTCATCAACGCTTTAATTGGTGAAGATCGTTATATCGTAACGGATATTGCTGGTACAACGAGAGATGCAATTGATACGCGTTTTACTCAATTTGGATTTGACTTTAATTTAGTTGATACTGCGGGTATCCGCAGAAAAACGAAAGTAAAGGAAGATTTGGAGTTCTATTCTGTTATGCGTTCTATTCGCGCAATTGAACACAGTGATGTGTGTATTTTGATGGTCGACGCCACGAGAGGGTTTGAAGGACAGGATCAAAATATTTTCTGGTTAGCAGAGAAAAATAGAAAAGGAATTGTTATTTTAGTAAATAAGTGGGACTTGATTGATAAGGAAACACTAACGTCAAAACAATTCGAGGATAAAATACGCGAAAGCATTGCTCCCTTTACGGATGTGCCGATTGTATTTACGTCAACTATTACGAAACAACGTTTGTTAAAAGCATTAGAAACTGCTGTTCAAGTGTATGAAAATAGAAAGAACCGCATTTCTACCTCTAAATTTAACGAAACGATGTTGCCAATCATTGAACATACTCCTCCTCCAGCAATTAAAGGGAAGTACATCAAGATTAAGTATTGTATGCAATTGCCAACTCCGTCACCTCAATTTGTGTTTTTTGCTAACTTACCTCAATACATTAAAGATCCTTATAAAAGGTTTGTTGAGAATAAGTTACGTGAGATTTATGACTTTAGCGGTGTGCCTATTGACATCTATTTTAGACAAAAATAATTGTAATTATACTAAAATATACGGTCTTTGTTTGTGAAAACAAAGACCGTTTTTTATTGCTATGAATAAATTAATTTTCATTTTAACTGTTTTTCTAACTCAGCTAGTTTACAGTCAATCGACCGTTCAATTTAAAGGACAAATAACTGATTCTGTCAAAAATCCATTAGAGGCAGTTACAGTTTATCTAGTGAAGGAAAAAGACAATGTGGTATTGGAGTACAATATGTCAAATGCGGAAGGAAAATTTGATCTGAAAATAAAACTTCCAGAGGAGAAAGTACGCTTTAAAGCGAGTATGGTTGGATTTAAACCCTATACGAAAGCCATCGAAAAAACAGGCGAATCAACGTATGACTTAGGGGTAATACGCATGCAGGAATTGGTTACCAGTTTAGATGAATTAGTGATTCAAGCAGATGTACCTCCAATTCGAGTAAAAAAAGATACCTTAGAATTTAATGCTTCTTCTTTCTCGGTTCGTCCTGATGCTAATTTAGAACAATTACTCAAACAGTTACCCGGATTTCAACTTGATGAAAATAAGAAGATTACGGTAAATGGAAAAGAAGTAAAGGAAATCTTGGTGAACGGGAAACCTTTTTTTGGAGAGGATGGAAAAATTGCCTTAGAAAATCTGCCATCAGAAATTATCAATAAAGTCCAAGTGACAGATAAGAAGTCGAAAAAAGAAAAGTTTACAGGAGAGCGAGCAAAGTCTGAGGAAGCTAGTATTAATATTACAATTGACGAAGCGAATAACAAAGGGTATTTTGGAAAAGTAACAGGGGGGTATGGTTCTGATAAACGCTATGAAAGTAGTTTGTTCTTCAATACGTTTTTCAATAAAACCCAATTGAATGTAATCGGATCTGCCAATAATATCAATGCCATGGGTTTTTCTATGGATGAGGTATTTGACAATATGCGTATGGGGAAAAGTTCTGGTGGAATTACAGAATCGCGTATGTTGGGGTTGAACTTTGTACAAGATATTAATACCAAGTTAAAGGTCAACGGTAGTTACAATTACAACTTTTCGGATACAGAAAGCAAAAATCGATCTACCGTGCGACAATTTTTACCTTCTGGTGAGTTTGTTAATGATGCTGAATCAGAGTCTAATAGCGATTCAGAAGGGCATACTGCCAACGTATCCATTGACTATATAGGAGAGAAAGATTCATTCTACATCATGCCAAACTTTCAGACGAACTATTCGCGCGCTATAACGAGCTCTATGGATCAAGCACGCAATGAAAAGGGAGAACTCCTAAATGATAGCGAATCTTATGCTAGAAGTAAAGGCGACAGTAATAGCTTTTCTAATGGGATGCGTTATATGCGTAAATTGAAATCAGATCGCCAGTTTTTTACACTCGAATTTATGAATGCCAATAGCGTCAATTCTAGTGATGCACTACAAGAATCAACGACGCGTTTTTATAAGTCGGAACAAGAAGACGATATTCGCCGTCAGTTTCAGAAGCAGTATAGCACCAATGATACGTATCGCTTGACCATGGAGTATAGTCAACCCATTACAGATTCATTGACTTTGCTTATAGGAAGTAATTGGGATAGAAATCAAACGATTACGGATGCTAAAGTCTTTGATTATGAAGAAGCTACACAGTCGTATTCGGAGTTAAATACCTTGCAAACCAATCGTTATAACACCATTCAAACAACTATAGCACCTTATTTGGGATTTAATTATAAATACAAAAAGTGGTTTGCAGATTTTAATACATCAACGAATATTGTTAAGAATAGCGTAGAAGCACTTTATAATAGTCAAAATTATTCGCTGGATAAAAAATACATTGACCCTAATGTTCGTTTCAATATTAGCTATGCCGCTGCAAGGGGGAGTTATTTTTGGATGACGTATAATTACAATGTCAGTTATCAAAGTGCCACACAATTGTTGGATATTGTGGATGTAACGAACCCTTTACACACTTTTGTTGGAAATCCAGATTTACGTCCAACTGGTAATCACGGGATTAATTTAAGTTACCGATCATATGATTTCCAAACGCGATCAGGGTATTCGCTTAATGGTAGTATTAATTTGATGCATAACAGTATCGTTAATGCGGTGGATTACGATGAGGATAGAAAGAGTATTTCTACGTATAAAAACGTTTCGGGGGCCTATAATTGGTCTTTATACGGTTCTTGGTATCGATCAGAAAAGTGGGAGGAATTGACGATGCGTTATGGAGTTAATCTGCGTTACAACCAGAATATCAATAAAGGATACATGGATGGAGTAACATACGATGCTATCACCAATGGAATTAGTCCAAGGCTATACGTTAGCTTTGACTATGGTGAATTGTTTCGATTTTCACCTTCTTATAATTACAACAGAAATTGGTCAAGCTATCAGAATTTTAGTGTAGATCGCGCAAGCACTTTTGTGCACAATGCAGCTTTGGAAACGATTCTGTATTGGCCCAATAAGTTTACAATAGGGAATGATTTTACGTATACCTATAACTCACAGATTGCTTCGGGGTATAATCGCGATTTCTACATGTGGAATGTGAGTTTGGCTTATGAGTTTTTTAATGATCGATTCAAAGCTAAGGTTAAAGTATATGATATGTTGAATCAAAATACGAGTTCTAGACGCACTATTGACGCTACTTCGATTGTAGATACAGAGAATTTAGTTTTAAAGCGCTATGTAATGTTTTCATTGACTTATAGTTTAAAAGCCTTTGGCTCTAAAGAGTCGAGGGGAAATAGAGGAAATTACGGAGGAAGACCTCGAGGTAGTATGATGCGAACAATAAGATAAAAAAAAAGGAGAGAATGTAAATTCTCTCCTTTTTTTGTATGTTCTGTTGATTACCAGCTTCCACTTGATCCACCGCCTGAGAATCCTCCACCTCCGAAGCCGCCGCCAAATCCGCCGCCGCCGCCGAAGCTTCCTCCTCCGCCGAAACCTCCGCCTCCGGAGCTTCTGCCAAGGTTACTGAGAATTACCATACTAGCTAAATCATCTAAGAAACCGCGATGGCCTGAATTATTTCCACGACCACCTCCGTTGTTTTTATTTTTATTGAATAGAATGGTTCCTACTATCAAAGCGATAATCGCGATTAAGCAAAATAAACCTCCTATTTCATTATCACCATCCATCCGAGCGTCTTTATCTGCTTGATAGGTGCCAGCAAGCATTTCCATGATGCCGTCTACTCCTTCATTTAACCCTGCATAGTAATCCCCTCGCTTAAATTCGGGAATAATGCGATTTCGAATCAATTCTCCTCCTTGTCCAGCTGTAATTTGAACTTCAGCACCATAACCAGGGTAGATTCCTATTTGCCTTTCTTCTGCCGCCATTAAGATTAAAACACCATTGTCTTTCCCTTTTTGACCAATCCCCCAGGTTTGTCCCCATTTAGGGCCTAAGATGCCAATACTCTCTCCTTTTAGAGAAGGAATGATAATGACTACAATCTGTGTTGAGGTTGTATCACTATAGTTGATTAACTTTTGTTCTAATGCTTTATTTTGTTGACTGCTTAGAAGTTGAGCATAATCATAAACCGCTGTTTGTTTCGTACCCGTAGGCTTGGTTGGAATATCAAATTGCGCATAATTGACTTGCGACCAAAGTAAAAGGAACGCAAATACAATATAGGATAGGACGTTGTTCTGTCTTTTTTGCATGTCGTGTTAAGCTTTTGATATTTCGTTTGATAGTTCATTTTTGTTTTCTCCAACGGATGGAAAATACACCTTTAATTGACTACCTGCTTTGAGAATTCCATAAATTAACCCTTGTTTGAACAAGCCTTGTTTAAAGTGATTGATCACAAGTTCTTTTGTTCCTTCCCAAAAATTTTCTGCTTTTACGCGTTGATCAATTCCCTTATCACCAAGAATGACGAAAGCTTTAGAACTTAAACAAATATAGAACAACACCCCATTGGCATGCGTGGTTTTGTCCATCGCTAGTTCAAAAAACACCTCTTGAGCTCTCGTATAAGGTTCTTTTGTAGCTTGTATTTCAATGTGAATCCTGATTTCTCCTGTGGTATTCTTCTCTGCTTGTGTGATAGCTTCTATGATTTCCTGTTCATCCGTAGGACTCAGAAATTGATGAATGGGTTTCATAGTCTTAGAATTTTACTTTTGGTGCGTTTTCAGCTCCAGCTTCCGCTTTGAAGAATGGACGCTCTGCGTATCCACTTAGAAAAAACTTGTTTGGCACTTTTAGCACATATCCGTTGTAAACCTGTACTGTTTCATTAAAACGAGAACGTTGCGTGAAGATTTGATTCTCTGTACTTGCTAATTCATCTTGTAGTTTCAAGAAGTTTTGATTTGTTTTTAAATCAGGATATTTCTCTACAGTTACTAATAAACGACCTAAAGCACTAGAAACCCCAGATTGAGTTTGTTGGAAATTGGCCAACTGCGCTTCAGTCATATTGGTTGGATCAATAGAAACAGATGTTGCTTTTGCTCTTGCATTTACAACTGCTTCTAATGTTGATTTTTCAAAATCAGCAGCTCCTTTTACAGTTTCTACTAAATTTCCAATAAGGTCATTTCTTCTTTGGTAGGCACCTTCTACATCAGCCCATGATTTGTCTACTGCTTGTTTGTGTCCTAAAGCTGTGTTTTGATAATTCATGGATAACAAAAAGTATCCGCCAATTAATACAACTAATACGATAATAATAGGTAACGCTTTTTTCATTTGTTTGTTTTTAGAGTTCGTTTTTTATACTTATTAATGTTTCTTTGATGTATTCCAATCGCTTGATAATTTCTAGGTTATCAACTGCTTCTTTTGGTTTGAGTTTGAGCTGGTCCTTAGCCCCTTCTAAGGTGAAGCCCCTTTCTTTCACAAGGTGGTAAATTAATTCAAAATTCTTGACATCTTGTTGAGAGAACATGCGATTTCCTTTGGCATTTTTCTTTGGCTTAATAATGTCAAATTCTTTTTCCCAAAAACGGATCAAAGACGTGTTGACGTCAAAAGCCTTCGCGAGCTCGCCAATACTGTAGTATCTTTTTTCAGGTAAATTTACTTTCATTAGTCGAGAGATTGATTTTCGTGATTAGCTTCTTGTAACAATAGTTCAAATTCTTTGGCTGAAATATCGCCATAATAATAATTTAATGGATTGACCGGATTTCCTTTGTAGTGTACCTCATAGTGTAAGTGCGGACCTGAACTTCGACCTGTACTACCTGCATAGCCAATAACATCTCCTCTCTTTACAGTTTGTCCTTGTTTAACATTGTATTTGCTTAAGTGAGCATAGCGCGTTTGATAGCCATAACCATGTTCAACTTCAATTAAGTTTCCATAGCCAGAAAGCTGATTGTTTGCTCGTGTTACTCGGCCATCTCCCGTGGCATAGATAGGTGTTCCAATGTTGACAGAGAAGTCCATGCCCGAGTGAAACTTCTTGATTTTTGTAAAAGGATCACTGCGATATCCATATCCTGAGGCCATGTGTTTTAAACTTTCGTTCTTTACAGGCTGAATGGCAGGAATAGCAGCTAATAATTTCTCTTTTCCTTTAGCTAAGTTGATGATATCATCCAAAGAACGAGACTGAATCGCCGTTTGTTTGGCAATCAGGTCAATTTTTTCTGTCGTAAGGCGCAACAATTTTTCGTTCTGTAAATTTTTAAATTCTTTATAGCGGTTTATTCCGCCCAATCCCGCTTTACGTTGTTCTTCTGGAATAGGGGCTGTATTGAAGTAGGCTCTGTAAATTTCATTATCTCGAACCTCTAATTCATCTAAAACTTCTGCGATAAGATCAATTTTCTTATTGAGCAAGGTATAGTTCGTTTTAAATTCTGCAACCTCTCTTTCTAGCATCTTTTCTTTGGGTGTCGCTAGTATATTGGAGTTAATTAAAATAAATAATCCAAGTAAACCAAAGACAGCGGCAGATAAGATGAACAAGAATATGTTTACGATTCGCTTAGAAGATTTGGGGCGTATTCTGTGAAACGCCAACTTTTCGGAATCGTAATAATATTTTACCTTAGCCATAATTTAAAAAACACTATTTTTGCACTAATTTTGTAATACCCTTGTTTGGTTTAAAAAAGGCATTAAACAACAAATTTAAACAATGTTTTGGTTTAATACTTGGTTAAATAACAAATGGAAATAAAAAATTAACAGATTTTGTCGGTTAAAAGAAGGGTATTCGTGCAATTAGCACGTTATTTAAATGTTGGATAGAAAATATTAGTTTCCGAAAATATGAAATCACAAGAAATTCGTCAGAAGTTTTTAAACTTTTTTGAAGAAAAAGGGCATTTAATTGTTCCTTCAGCGCCGATCGTTTTAAAAGACGATCCAACGTTAATGTTTAACAACTCTGGGATGGCCCAGTTTAAAGAATATTTTTTAGGAAACGCCACGCCAAAAAGCAAACGTATTGCAGATACACAGAAGTGTTTACGCGTTTCTGGAAAGCACAATGACTTAGAAGATGTTGGTTTTGATACGTATCACCACACCATGTTTGAAATGTTGGGGAATTGGTCTTTTGGAGATTACTTTAAAAAAGAAGCAATTGCTTGGGCATGGGAGTTTTTGACTGAGGTATTGAAGTTAGAGAAAGACCGTTTGTATGTGTCTGTTTTTGAGGGTAATCCTGCAGAAAATGTGCCATTTGATCAAGAAGCGTTTGATCTGTGGAAACAATATGTTGCAGAGGATCGCATTATTCTAGGAAATAAAAAAGACAACTTCTGGGAAATGGGAGATCAAGGACCTTGTGGACCTTGTTCTGAAATTCATATCGATTTGCGTACTGATGCTGAAAGAGCTTCGGTTTCGGGTTTCTCTTTAGTAAACGCTGATCATCCACAAGTGGTGGAGATTTGGAATAATGTATTCATGGAATTCAACCGTAAGGCGGATGGTTCTTTGGAGAAATTACCTGCACAACACGTTGATACAGGAATGGGATTTGAACGTTTGTGTATGGCGATGCAAGGGGTGACATCAAATTACGATACGGATGTTTTTACACCGCTGATTCGAAAAGTGGAAGAAATCACGGGATTAACTTATACAGATAATTCAATTCAATCGATTGCTGAAGAGCAAAATAAAACAAATATTGCCATTCGCGTTATTGTAGATCACGTACGTGCAGTTGCTTTTGCTATTGCTGATGGACAATTGCCTTCAAATAATGGAGCAGGCTATGTAATTCGCCGTATTTTACGTCGTGCAATTCGCTACGGATTTACCTTTTTAGGTACGAAAGAACCGTTTATTTATAAATTGGTAGAGGTGTTAGCTCACCAAATGGGAGCTTTCTTTCCAGAAATCGTATCTCAAAAATCACTGGTTGAAAATGTAATCAAAGAAGAAGAAGCTTCTTTCTTGCGTACGTTAGAACAAGGGTTGCATTTGTTGGATCAAGTGATTGAAAAGACCAAAGGCAAAGTAGTGGATGGAGCAAAAGCGTTTGAGCTATACGACACCTTCGGATTCCCAATTGACTTAACAGCGCTGATTTTAAGAGAAAAAGGATTTGAATTAGACGAGAAGGGATTTGAGGTAGCAATGAATGAGCAGAAAACGCGTTCAAGAGCTGCATCAGAAGTTTCTACGGATGATTGGACAGTTTTAATTGGCGGCAATGTGGAGCAATTCGTTGGGTATGACCAATTGGAAAACCAAGTAAAAATTACGCGTTACAGAAAAGTA
This sequence comes from Myroides fluvii, assembly GCF_009792295.1. Classification (NCBI taxonomy): domain Bacteria; kingdom Pseudomonadati; phylum Bacteroidota; class Flavobacteriia; order Flavobacteriales; family Flavobacteriaceae; genus Myroides; species Myroides fluvii. Next base: position 1,948,001 of record NZ_CP039934.1, read on the forward strand.
GATAGTAAAAAAGACGGAAAATTATTCCAGTTAGTTTTAGATGCTACGCCATTCTATCCTGAAGGAGGTGGTCAAGTGGGAGATTGTGGATTGATCGTGTCTGCAAATGACGCAATCCAAGTAATCGATACGAAAAAGGAGAACAATTTAATTTTACATATTGTAAGAGAGTTACCGTCTAATGTAGCAGGAACTTTTACAGCAAAAGTTGATGTGGATGCTCGTCAACAATCGATGGCGAATCACTCAGCAACACATTTATTACACCAAGCGTTACGCACAATTTTAGGAACGCATGTGGAACAAAAAGGATCGTTAGTATCTCCAACGCATTTGCGTTTTGACTTCTCGCATTTTGCTAAAGTGACAGAAGAGGAATTGCAATTGGTTGAGGACTTCGTAAATAATCGTATTCACGAGCAATTGCCTTTAATTGAGAGACGCAGTATTCCGTTTAATCAAGCGGTAGCAGAAGGAGCAATGGCTCTTTTCGGTGAAAAGTATGGAGATGAAGTACGCGCAATCCGCTTCGGTGAAAGTATGGAATTGTGTGGAGGAACTCACGTACAGAATACAGCTGATATTTGGCAGTTTAAAATTGTAAGTGAAGGAGCAGTAGCTGCTGGAATTCGCCGTATTGAAGCTATTTCCAACAAGGCAGCACGTGCATTCTTCGCCGAGCAAGAAAATACGCTGAAAGAATTAAAAGCAGTATTGAAGAACCCTCAAGATACCTTGAAAGCTGTTGTCGCTTTACAAGAGGAGAATGCAAAACTGAAGAAACAAGTGGAGCAACTCTTGAAAGAAAAAGCGAAAAACGTAAAAGGTGAGTTGAAAGGACAAATTCAATTGATTAATGAGGTGTCTTTCTTAGCGGTTGAAGTAGATTTAGATGCAAATGGAGCCAAAGACTTGGCTTACGAATTAGGAAGCGAATTGTCGAACCTTTATGTGGTATTGGGATCAAATGCCAATGACAAACCGATGTTGACTTGTTATGTTTCGAAAGAAATCGTAGAGTCAAAAGGACTAAATGCAGGTCAAATCGTTCGTGAATTAGGAAAATACATCCAAGGGGGTGGAGGAGGACAAGCCTTCTTCGCTACTGCGGGAGGTAAAAATCCAGAAGGAATGAAAGAAGCCATCAGTCACGCTATTGATTATTTAAAATAATATATTGATTTTAAAAGATTCCTATTCGTAGGAATCTTTTTTTCTTATAGCTCATAGAGATGAAATTTAGTACCGTTGTGCCTGTATCGTATACCGGAAAAAAGATTACTTACGAAGATAAAATACTTTGTATGGGATCTTGTTTTGCCGTTAATATTGGAGAGAAATTTAAAGCCTATCAATTTCAGCAAATCATTAATCCATTTGGGATTTTATTCCATCCCAAAGCAATAGAGAAACTGGTAGAATACGCGGTGAAAGGATATGAGTTTACCACATCAGATGTATTTGAACACCAAGAAATTTGGAGTTCTTTTGTAGCGCATTCTGATTTGAATGAGCTAGAACAAGAGGATATTGTAACCAAATTGAATGTCAAATTATTCGACTTGCAAATGGCCTTACGAGAGAGTACTTTTATTGCACTTACTTTTGGTACGGCTTGGGTTTATGCCTTGAAAGAAACGGGCGAGATTGTTGCGAATTGCCATAAAGTACCCAATACGCAATTTGATAAACGCTTACTGTCTTATGAGGAGGTGGTAGAAAGTTACAAACATATCATAACCTTGATTCGCACGGTAAATAGTGAAGCACATATTTTGTGTTCTATTTCTCCTGTGCGTCATATCAAAGATGGTTTTGTGGAAAATCAACGCAGTAAAAGTATTTTGCTTGCAGCTTTGCATCAAGCGTTAGCGGTTGTACAAGATGCGAAAGTGAACTATATTCCCGTGTATGAAATTGTGATGGATGAATTACGTGATTATCGCTTTTATAAAGAGGATTTGATTCATCCGAATGATATGGCCATTCAATACGTTTGGGAGCGTTTTGTTGCTCACTATGTTGATGAGCAAATGGATGCGGTAATGAAAAAGGTAGATGAGGTTCAAAAAGGACTTAATCATCGACCGTTTAACCCTACAGCCGAACAGCATTTGAAGTTTTTGGATTCGTTGATTGAAAAAATTGACGATTTATTAGAGCGTTATCCATTTATGAGTTTTAGATAATCGATTGAAGCTATGAGATTTATTTTTAAAGTTATCTTTTCTTTTTTTATTGTGCTATTCTTCATGTTTATGGGCGTAGTGATGTATCAATATACTTTTGGTAAATCGAACAATAGTGTTGAGTATAATTCGGATTTAATTCAGGAGCAATTAAAGAATGTCAGTAAATTGATTGTGACAGAAGCCAATTATACCCAAGTGATGACCTACCAAGATCAACAGAAGTATTTGTTGAATTTGGTTTCCTTTACTAAAAAGGCTGTGGTAATTGTCAATGCAAAAGCAACTGTAGAATACGATTTAACCCAATTGCAATACCAAATTGACGAGGAGAATAAAGTGGTGCAATTGGTGCATATTCCAGAACCTGAAATACACATCTATCCCGATTATAAACTGTACGATGTGGAAACAAGTACATTTAATCCCTTTACAGGAGCTGATTACAACAAGATTAATGCGAAAATCAAAGAAGATTTACAGCGTAAGATTGAACAGTCGAGTCTAAAAGCCAATGCAGAAAATCGATTGACCAGTGAATTGGGAAAATTATTAGTAGTTACCAATATGCTAGGATGGCGATTGGAATATCAGGGGAATACCATAAAAAAAGAAAGTGACTTATTCGTCACTTTCCCTTTGTAATTTAGGCTTGTTCAATAATACTTACACCATCTAGAATTAAATGAGCGACTTTAGGTCGTTCTACTTTTAGGTGCTCTAGGCGATTGATTGCCTTTTGATATAACGTATTGTCTTGTTTCTTTTTTGCTAGCTCCAAAATCTCAACGGTTAATAACCAATCGGAGGCATACGAAGCGATTAAAGTGTCTAAAATTGCGTGTAAATCCGTTGTTTTGTTTTCTTCGCGCATCAAGCGTACCGCTTGATAAAGTCCTTCTAATTTGATTTTATCTTCATCGCGTACTGCCTTGATTGTTTTAGAAGAAGGAACGTGATTCACTAAATCGAAACTTTTGTAATCTGCAGGTCCAGAAAAAGCAGAAATAACAGAAGCTCCAACAGCCATGTCGTATGTGCCCCATTCTGGTTGAAATAACACCGTATCACCATGAGTAACTGTACAATCTTTAAAGCTGATTAAGATAATTTTTCCGTGAATATTTCTGATTCCAGTAATATTGGTTCCTGAAACTGTAATGTCTCCTTCAAATTCTAATGTTACGGGTTGTCCTTCGAATAAGTTATACGCTTTTAAATCACGTGGACTCATATCCTCAATAGCCAGGTTGATTCCTTTTAAACGACCTAAAGCAGTTCCAAAGCCATGAGGGTGTGTTTCGGTTCCATGTCCAACTAATTCTTTTTCTCTATACGATAAAGCAGTGGCTCCTGTCGTTTGTACATAAGCAGGTTTACCTTCATGTTCAATTACGTTGGTAAAATGCCCTGAAATTTGAATACCTGTATTTAATTCGATTGTACCGAGTGCTTTAGAAGCAATTAGCTTTTGAATACCTTCTAAACCGCCTTTTCGCAAAGCCATTTTGTTTGCAAAGTTTTCCAATACTTCACTTAAATAAGCGAAATCAGGAGTAACATAAAGTTGCGGTTGCGGTTTTGTAATGTCGAATCCTTGATGAGCCGCTTCAATCGTATACGGAAGTTTTTCTACATTATCCGTCATACACCAAGCGCTCTCTCCAATCGAAGATAATAGACCAGCGCCGTAAATCTTCGGATTGTCTACTGTTCCGATTAAGCCGTATTCAACCGTCCACCAGTGTAGATTTCGAATCAAGGCCATTTCAGAAGGAGCCGTTGTGATGGCTTGTAGGCGATCCACTTCGTCTTCCGCTTTTTTTATCTCTTCTTCCGCTACACCTTCTGCTTCTTTTAAAATAGAAAGCAAACGGATAGCTTCATAAATTTCGTAATCGTGAGCTGAAGAAATCGCTTTACACCCAATTTCGCCAAAGCGTCTTAAGTATTCCGCGTATTCAGGATTGGCAATAATAGGGGCATGTCCTGCACCTTCGTGAATAATATCGGGTGCGGGAGTGTATTCAATATTTTCTAATTGTCGAATGTCAGAGGCAATAACAAGTACCTTATACGCTTGAAATTCCATAAAAGCATTGGGGGGTATAAAACCATCTACCGCTACAGCAGCCCAACCAATTTCCTTTAGAATTCTATTCATACCATACATGCTGGGAATAGATTCTACCGATATACCGGTCTTACTTAGTCCTTCTAAATAGGTATCGTGTGCTACTTTAGATAAGTAATCGACATTTTTTCGCATGACATAGCGCCATACTGCCTGGTTGATAGGAGTGTAATCCTCATAGTCTTGTGGCTTGATAAACTGCTTCAAGTGAGGGGGTAATCGGTCTATTAATTCGTTGCTTTCGTATTCTTTTGCGTTCATAGTATTCTAAAAGTAGTTTGGTTGCGGTAAATATAAGGAAAAAGATGAATGTATTAAAAGCTCTTATGTTTTCGTGAGTGAAAGAGGTAATAATGAAATTGGGGGATTGTTTTTGTATTTTTAAAATGTTAAAATTAAATTAATTGAATTTTAGAGTTAAATATTTGATTAATATGTTTTTTTTGTGTTAAATATTTTAGCTTGAATGTTGTTTTATTATACAATATTAAGTTGTTATTGTATATTATTAGGTAACATTAAAGATAATATTAACTAATATTTTTTTTAGTTTCAAAAATGTTTTTATATTGCAACACAATTATTAACTAATTAAAGCAAATATTTATGAAAAAATTATTTATGTTTTTGGCTGTAGCTGGTTTGGCTACATTCGGAGCTTCTTGTAGTAGCGACGATAGCAGTAAAAAAACGGATGATACTCCGGATGACGTAAAGCCACCAGTAGCAAAACAGTTAGTGTTATCTGCTGATAAAACTTCAGTTTTAGAAGGTGGAACTGTTAAGTTTACTGTAAAAGCTGATGGAAAAGAAGAAGGTGGAGCTGAGCTTTACATCGGATCTGAGAAAATTTCAAATCCACACACTTTTGCTACAGCAGGAGAGTATAAAGTTATCGCTAAGAAAAAAGACTTTAAAGACAGTGCTGCTGTAACTATTAAAGTAACAGTAGAGGGAGGTCCTCAACCAGAACTAAAATTAACTTTAACTCCAAGTAAAGCTGAAGCTTTTGTAGGTGAGGTGATTACTTTTGCTGTAAAAGACGAAAATGGAGCTAACGTTTCTGGTGTTACAGTAAAACATGCTGATGGAACTGCTGTTACAGGTGGAGTTTTCTCTTCAGATGTAGCTGGAACATTTAAGTTTGTTGCTTCAAAAGATGGATATGTAACAAGTGATGAGGCTTCTGTAGTAATAAAAACTAGACCATTACTTACAACTAATTTCTTCAAATATGACGGAATTCAGCATGTAGTAGATGAGGCTCTTTTCGTTTACCAAGGAACTCAACCTTTTAATGGAGGTATTATTGATACATACATTATGGCTGTTGTTAATATGGATGGTGAAGCAGTTAACAATAGAATTTTAGGTCTTGTTGCTTTCCCTAGAACTACTACAGGTGTACAAGTATATCCTGGTAATGGTCAAATTGGTGTAGCTGGATGGGGTGGATTCCAATTTAGAGCAAATGGAGAAGCATTAGAAGTTCCTGTAGTAACAAATGCTACTAGTATTGAGCTTTTTGGAATGAATCTTCAAGATGTTGAAGCTGGTGTTAAAGTGGCTGCTAATGGAAAAATCGTATTCGAATTTGCATTAACAGGAACTGAAGAAAAAGTTACTGGTTTATACGAAGGTGAAGTAGTTGTTTTAACAGACGCTCCTGCTGCTGACGCAATAAGATCTGCTCATGCAAATGGCGTTAAAAACGTTAAAATGTCTAGAAAACAATAATTGTTTAAAAGTTTAATTATCTGTAAGAGATAAAGAATTTTTATATAATTTTCTAAATTTGAAATGCCCAAAAGAGAATTCTCTTTTGGGCATTTTTTTGTATAGAGGTGAGAGGACAGAATGGTTCCAGTAGAGCTAGATGGTTAAGGTGTAATAGATCGGAAATAAAACTTGAGGTTTATTTGAAATTAAAGCTTTATTGTTTCATTCTTCTGGTGCAAGTTGTTAGGGGATTGGAGATTTACAGTATACCAGAGGCCTAATTCTTTTTCGTTATTCCTTTAGAGCAGTAACGGTTGTAAGCTGTAAAGAGCCCACGTTGCATTTAGTGTATTAAGAAAGTCTTTTAGCCTAATCAAAAAGAAAATAGAGATAAGTACTACTGTGATTTGAAATGAAAATTGTTTTGACCTATAACGCTTTTTTATTTTTAATATAAAAAGAGAGGCTATCCTTTTTTTATTTATTATGTGTCCCGTCCTGAAATGGCGATACATAAAAAACAATCGTTATGAGCAATTCATATGTAAAGCGTATTCAAAAAAGATTATACGCTAAGTTTCAAACTCCAATTAGTTCAGGAAATAGAACGTGGAGAGCTGCGTCTTTCCGAGGCAAAATTAATGTATGGTATTCAAAGTGAGTCTACTATCCGCAATTGATTGCAATATAATGTGACTTTGATTTGGAAAAGACTAAAAGCTAACTTAGGAGAAATACACGATTGATGATATTAGAGCAAAAACAAAGATTTTTTTTCTCTTCAAACAAATTAATTTGTTCGAAGAGAAAAAGTATTCTGTTGATGATAAATTTACTGCATTGGATATAATGGTTAATATAATTAAAAATGACTGAGAATTGATATCAGAAATAATTGTAGAAACTATATAATCAAGATACTTCAACTAGTCAATTAAATGTTTAATTCCTAATCAGAGGTTTGGAATTAAAAATATTAAGTTGTGAGGGTATAAAAAAAACAGTAGTGAACTAAGGCCCACTACTGTTTTATATTTTGTAATTTTAAATGTTTATTTCTTTACTTCAGGCGGATATGTACTCAATATCTTTTGTACAAAATCCTGAATTTTAGCTTCTTTCTTTTCAGGGGTATTGGCGTTGTCAATATAACCCGTTCCAATCCCTTGCCAGATCAAGGCTTTTTTGTTCGTATCAATGAAATCGATGTACAATTTCCCTTCTATTGAGGTAGATACGGTGGTAGAGTTAGGACCCCAGTATGGAGCATACCCCCAGCCGTAGTAGCCGTATCTCGAGTAGAAGTAATCGTTATTGGTTGTTACGTTTACCTGCTGTTGTGATTTAGTAAAGATGTTTACTAACAATTGAGGATTACTATCTGTTTTAGTAAAGCCTTTCGCCGTCATCTCTTGGTCAATGGCATTTAGAATACGCTTTTTATCCAAGTCATTTAGTTTTACATTGTCAATACCTTCTTTGAAAAAAGCATAGGTTTGATACGCTGTAAAATTGGTGTTTTTGTCGTAATCGGCACTAACACGCACACTACTACAAGAGGCTGAAAAAATAGTTACAGCCGCAAGAATTAGGAATTTTGATACCGTTTTCATCGCTTACTTATTTATGTGAGTTAATTTAATAGACTATCGTCAACGATATGGGGAAGCGTTACCTTTAGAAGAGGTTCTACTTCCATTGCGCGTTTGATAGCAAATGTAGCTTCTTTATTTCGTGCCCAGTTGCGTCGTGCAATACCGTTGTTTACATCCCAGAATAACATAGATTTTAATTTGTCATCTGCTTCTTTACTACCATCTAAAAGCATACCAAAACCACCGTTGATAACTTCTCCCCATCCAACACCACCACCATTGTGGATAGAAACCCAAGTAGCGCCTCTGAAGCTATCGCCAATTACGTTGTGAATCGCCATATCCGCAGTGAAACGAGATCCATCATAAATGTTTGATGTTTCACGGTAAGGCGAATCTGTTCCTGATACATCATGGTGATCACGACCTAATACTACAGGGCCGATGATTCCTTCTTTAATTGCCTGGTTAAAGGCTTCTGCAATTTTAATTCGACCTTCTGAATCTGCATATAAAATACGCGCTTGTGATCCAACGACAAGTTTGTTCTCTTGTGCACCTTTAATCCAGCGAATGTTATCTGCCATTTGTTGCTGAATCTCCGCAGGTGAAGTTTGCATAATATCTTCTAATACGCGACAAGCAATTTCGTCCGTTTTAGCTAAATCTTCTGGTTTTCCTGAAGCGCAAACCCAACGGAAAGGACCAAAGCCGTAATCAAAGCACATAGGACCCATGATGTCTTGTACGTAACTAGGGTATTTAAAGTCGATGCCATTCTCTGCCATAATATCAGCTCCAGCTCTAGAAGCCTCTAGTAAGAAGGCGTTTCCATAGTCAAAGAAATACGTTCCTTTGGCTGTGTGCTTGTTAATAGCCGCCGCTTGTCTGCGTAGAGATTCTTGTACTTTTTCTTTGAATAAAGTTGGATTATTGGCCATCATATCGTTAGCCTCTTCAAAAGATAATCCCACAGGATAGTATCCTCCAGCCCAAGGGTTGTGTAAGGAAGTTTGATCCGATCCTAAATGTACAAAAAGGTTGTCTTCTGCGAATTTCTCCCATACTTCAACAATATTACCTTGAAAGGCAATGGAAACCACTTCTTTGTTTTCTTGCGCTTGTTTTACGCGAGGAACCAAGGCATTGATATCTGTAATTACTTCGTCTACCCAGCCTTGAGTGTGTCTTGTATGTACGGCTTTCGGATTGACTTCTGCACAAATAGTGATGCATCCAGCTATATTACCAGCTTTGGGTTGAGCACCACTCATGCCTCCTAGTCCTGAAGTTACAAATAGTTTCCCTGTTAAATCTTCTCCATTTTTGGCGATTTTTCTACCTCCATTCAATACGGTAATTGTTGTTCCATGTACAATTCCTTGAGGGCCAATATACATATAGCTTCCCGCTGTCATTTGACCATATTGGGTAACACCTAAGGCATTGAATTTTTCCCAATCATCGGGTTTAGAGTAATTCGGGATCATCATTCCATTGGTCACTACAACACGAGGAGCCTTAGCATGTGAAGGGAATAGTCCCATCGGATGTCCAGAATACATGACAAGTGTTTGCTCATCTGTCATTTCTGCTAGATAGCGCATGGTCAATAGATATTGAGCCCAGTTAGAAAAAACTGCACCATTACCTCCGTAAGTGATTAATTCATGAGGATGTTGTGCAACAGCATAATCCAAATTATTTTGAATCATCAGCATGATTGCTTTGGCTTGTGTAGAGTTTCCTGGATATTCTTCTATAGGTCTTGCGTATATCTTGTAGTCGGGTCTAAAGCGATACATGTAGATGCGACCATAGGTTTCTAATTCGTCTTTAAATTCTTGAATTAACTCGGAGTGATGTTTAGCATCAAAATAACGTAAAGCATTTCGCAAGGCAAGTTTCTTTTCTTCTTCTGTCAATATTTCTTTGCGTTTTGGAGCGTGATTAATTGCAGGATCATACTCCTTTTTTGCTGGTAGCTCATTTGGAATTCCTTGTAAAATTTGTTCCTTAAAAGTCATTTTCTGAGTTTTTTGTGATTAATTATTTATGTGTTTTTTAAGTAAAAACCTAAAAACTATTAACTAGTTTTGTCTCGTAATCTAGCTTTAGATTTTGACTCAAATTTCCGTAGGTAAGTTACTAAAAACTCTTGTATTATTTATTTTAATATTTATACAAAAAAAAGAGGTTTTAGTTAAACCTATCGTAAATTAAAGGCTTGTAAATGTGATATGTAATGAAGAATCTGTTTTCAAATGAGACTGTGCCTACCGTACAAGTTGAACTTCCTTTTAGTAGCGGCGTTGAATTGTTTATTCGAAGGGAAGATTTGTTGCATCCAGAAGTTTCGGGTAATAAATTTCGAAAATTGAAATACAATATGGAGGCGGCAGAGGTTGGGGGCTATCAGCAAGTATTGACTTTTGGAGGAGCGTATTCCAATCACATTGCCGCAACCGCAGCCGCGGGAAGAATATTAGGGGTACAAACGATAGGTGTAATTCGCGGAGAAGAAATCAAAGATAATTATCAGGACAATCCTACTTTAAAAAAAGCAGCTGAGGATGGCATGCGTTTTAAATTTGTTACGCGTACGGAGTATAGGATGAAAGATTCAGTCGCTTTTTTAGCGAGACTAGAAGAAGAATTTGGTGATTTTTACCTCGTTCCAGAAGGAGGGACAAATCAAGCGGCAATCAAGGGAACAGAGGAAATCTTGCAAGAGGAAGATGTTGTCTATGATTATGTGTGTTGTGCGGTGGGAACCGGAGGAACGATTGCTGGAATTATCAACCGTTCTTTTGCTCATCAACAAGTTATTGGTTTCCCTGCCTTGAAAGGTGATTTTCTGCTGGATGAAATCAAAAAATACACAACCAAAGAAAATTGGACCTTGCAAACGGGGTATCACTTTGGAGGGTATGCAAAGTACAATGCTGATTTATTGCAATTTATAGGCGATTTTGAGCGGCAAACAGGAATTCTTTTGGATCCGATTTATACAAGTAAACTACTTTTTGGTATCTTTGATTTAATTGAGCGTGGCCAATTTAAAAACAAGAGTAAGATTCTCGCTATTCACACGGGAGGCTTACAAGGGTGGAATGAAAAAATAAAATAGCTATATGATTAGAAAAATCCTTTTACTGTTCTGTTTACTCACGCTTGTAAGTTGTGGGGTAAAGAACAATTCCAAATTCACAGGAAAGAAGTCTAAAACCAAAGAGTTGGTGTCTAAAGAACAATATCGCGCTCAACAAAAAAAGGTAGAAGAGCAACGTCGTATTCAGGAGGAGGCGAAGCGTGAAAAAGACAAGCGCACTGCGGCTAAAACCAGTGAAACACTTGAGGCGACTTCGCGGATTTCGGTTACAACAGATATGATTCAGGATTATATTTTACAGTATAAGGATATAGCCAAAGACAATATGTCGTCTTATGGAATTCCGGCGAGTATTACGTTGGCGCAAGGTGTTTTAGAATCGGGCTCTGGTCAAGGAACCTTGAGTAGAAATGCCAATAATCATTTTGGGATTAAATGTCATAAAGAATGGGATGGTCCTTCCGTTCGACATACAGATGATGCCCCTGATGAGTGTTTCAGAAAATACGATGCTCCAGAGGAATCCTACCGCGATCACTCTCAGTTTTTAGTATCGCGTAGTCGTTACAATGATTTGTTTGCCTTGGATAAGGATGATTATGAAGGGTGGGCACATGGACTAAAAAAAGCAGGATATGCTACGGATCCCAAATACGCAAATAAATTAATTAGTTTGATAGAGCGCTATACACTAGATCAATACGATCGTGAAGTGTTGGGGCTGACTTCTCCACGTGCTAAAAAGGAAGTAGACAAAAAAGCAGAGGTCAAAGTAGATACGAAAACCAAAATAGATACGAAGGCCGTTGCAAAATCCCATGTGGTTCAAAAAGGAGATACGTTGTATTCTATATCGAAAAAATACAATACAACTGTGGCAAAGCTGCAGAAATCCAATAATCTAGATGGAACTAATCTTTCGATTGGTCAACGTTTAAAATTGTAAAATACTATGTTATATCAAAGAAGTAGTCAGCTTTTTGCAGAAGCTGAAAAAGTTATTCCCGGGGGAGTAAATTCGCCGGTTAGAGCATTTAAATCTGTAGGAGGTACTCCCATATTTGTCAAAGAAGCGAAGGGAGCTTATTTGTATGATGTGGATGGAAATCGACTGATTGATTATATTAACTCATGGGGGCCTATGTTATTGGGACATGCTTACCCGCCAGTGGTAGATGCAGTCATTGAGAAAGCTAAAAAGGGAACTTCTTTTGGTATGCCAACAGAAATAGAAACTGAAATTGCAGCATTAGCTGTTTCCATGGTGCCAAATATTGATAAGATTCGATTTGTTAATTCAGGGACAGAAGCGTGTATGAGTGCTATTCGATTAGCTAGAGGATATACAGATAGAGAGAAGATTATCAAGTTTAAAGGCTGTTATCACGGGCATTCGGATTCATTTTTGATTCAAGCAGGTAGTGGTGCAGTTACCTTTGGATCTCCTAATAGTCCTGGAGTGACACAAGGAACAGCTAAAGATACTTTGTTGGCAACGTATAATGATTTGGCTAATGTGGCTTCTATTTTCGAGGCAAATAAAGGAGAAATAGCAGCTATTATTATAGAACCCGTTGCAGGAAATATGGGATGTGTTACGCCTAAAGCAGGATTTTTAGAAGGATTGCGTGAGTTGTGTGATGCACATGGAGCCTTGTTGGTTTTTGATGAAGTCATGACGGGATTTCGATTAGCACGAGGTGGAGCACAAGAGTTATTTGGCGTACGCGCAGATTTAGTTACTTTTGGTAAAGTGATTGGCGGTGGGCTACCTGTGGGAGCATTCGCCGGTTCTGCTCAAGTAATGGATTATTTAGCGCCTGTTGGACCTGTATATCAAGCCGGAACTTTATCTGGTAATCCGTTGGCTATGGCAGCTGGATTGGCCATGTTACAAGCTATTAATAGTGATTTAGCCGTATTCCAACGCTTAGAAGAAAAAACAGCTTATTTAGAGCAAGGAATGCGCCGTGTCTTAGATGGAAAACAAATAAAATATACCATTAATCGCGTAGGATCTATGATTTCCGTGTTTTTTGATGAACGCGAAGTTGTGGATTTCGATACGGCAGGTTATGGAAATAATGAAACGTTTAAGAAATTTTTCCACGGCCTTCTAAAAGAGGGAGTTTACATTGCCCCATCTTCTTACGAAACTTGGTTTATTACGGATGCGTTGACCTATGAAGATTTAGATTTTACGATTCAAGCGGTAGAAAAAGTATTCGCTTAATAGTTTATCCTCAGATAAAAACAAAAATCTCTTTTGCGTTGTGTAAAAGAGATTTTTTTATGCACTCATCTTAACTTTTTTACTTCAACTGAAAAAGTCAAGATGAGTGCTGTATTATAGATCTAACTTTAATTGATCAGGTAAAAGTTTGAATGATTTTCGGTGATATTTACACGGGCCATATTCTAAAATGGCCGCTCGGTGTTCTTGTGTTGGATATCCTTTGTTTTTCTTCCAATTGTACATCGGAAATTCTTCGTGTATTTGATTCATGTAATCATCGCGATAGGTTTTTGCTAACACAGAGGCGGCAGCTAAACTCAAATACTTGGCATCGCCTTTAACAATACACTGGTGGGGAATGTTGGGAATAGGGGTGAATTTATTGCCATCTACGAGTAAGAATTCGGGCATAGGTTTTAATTGGTATACGCTTTCTTGCATAGCCTTGATGGCAGCATGTAAGATATTCAATTCCTCAATTACATCTTCATGTAGATGCGTTACACCATAACTTAAGGCCTGTTCTTCAATAATACTTCTCAGACTATAACGACTCTTTGCTGAAAGCTGTTTGGAGTCATTTAAGATTTCATTGGTGAAATCTGGAGGGAGAATAACAGCCGCTGCAGTTACTGGTCCGGCAATACAACCTCTACCAGCTTCATCGGTTCCAGCCTCGTATAATACTTCTGAATAATGATGTAGTAACATAACTAAAAAATGAAAAACAAAGGTAAGACTCTAAAGGTGAATCTAGGTCTTGAAAAGGTAATATTAACTAATAAATCCATTAAATAAATCCTAAGAATTTAAAATTTAACATTTTGAAAAAAAGTTGTTTTTTAAGGTGTTTTTATCTTGTTATCTGAGCCTTAGTGTGTTGTGGTTATTTGGGTTTAGTAACAGATTTTTCGAGCTGTTAAATGTAAGGGCAATGATAAGTCTTTGTTAAGTTTTTTGGTTTGAGTGTTGGTGGTAATTATTTGATTTTTTAATCTATTTTGTAGTTGTTTTATTTTTTTTTATATAATTATATTGATTTAATGTCTATTCTTTAGTATTTCATTGCTTTGTTTCTAGTTAATGATAGGAAAACTTAACTAGGTTTTAGTTTAGTTTTTTATGTTTGCGAACTAACTAATTCAAATTAAATAATGAGATCAAAGCTAAAATGGACTTTAGTGCTAGTTATGGCACTAATGGTACAATTTGCATTCGCTCAGGAAAAGACGCTAAAAGGGGTTGTTTCTGAGGAAGGTATGCCTTTGCCTGGAGTTACTGTGGTTATCCAGGGAACCCAAATGGGTACACAAACCGATTTAGACGGTAATTACTCTTTGAAGGTAAAACAAGGAGATGTAGTATCTTTTTCCTTTATCGGGTTAAAAGATGTTACTTATAAAGTAGGTGCAGCTAACGCTTATAATGTGTCGATGACTACAGTCGAAGATATGTTAGAAGAAGTTGTTGTTTTGGCTTATGGACAGGTTAAAACAAAAAACCAAGTAACAGGAAATGCTGTTGCAATTAAGGGAGATGCAGTAGCGGCTACGCCAATGGCATCTGCGGATCAAGCGTTACAAGGACGTGTGGCTGGTTTACAAATGTCTGCTTCTTCTGGTTCGCCTGGAGCAAAGCAGAATATTCGTATTCGTGGACGTAACTCCATGACTGCTACAAATGAGCCTTTATATGTTATTGATGGTATTCCAATGTATGATGGTGACTTTTCTGGAGGAAACCAAGGGACAGACTCTCCTTCAACATCTTTGTCTTTATTAGCAACAATTAATCCTGCTGATATTGAGTCGATGACTGTTTTAAAAGATGCAGGTGCAACAGCAGTATATGGTGCTCGTGGTACCAATGGAGTTATTTTGATTACAACAAAAAGAGGAAAAACAGGAGAGACGAAGTTTAACTTTGCAACCCGTGTAGGATTTCAAAACAATGCGGTTAAAGGACCACGTTTATTGAGTTCAAATGAGAAAGAAGAAATTTTCTTAGATGGAGTGTATAGAACTTATGGAACTAGAGAAGAAGGTGGTTTTGCCCGTGAAGAAACTGGGGCTTTTGCTTTAGCTAACTTCTCTAAATCTGGAAACTACGGTAATTGGATCGCTGCTGGTCGTCCTGATAATGATTGGGGAGATTATGTGAAAAATCAAGATGCACCACTGACAAGTATGAACTTTTCAGCTACTGGTGGTAGCGACCGTCACAATTTCTATGCATCATTGTCTCACGATAAAATCGAAAGTACCGTAATTGGCTCGGATTTTAGACGTATTGGAGCTTCATTGAGCTTTATGCAAAAAATCAATGATAAAATAGAATTTAATACGAGTATTAAAGTGACGAATACCAAACAAAATGGTATTTCTGAAGGAGGAGCTTATTTCTCAAACCCGAACTATATTAAATTAGTAATGAATCCATGGAATCCATTGTATAATGAGGATGGTTCTTACTATTTACCAAATTCAGGGTATCACAACGTAGTGTATACAACGAAACACAATCAAACGTTGAATGATGTAACACGTGTAATTAATTCAAATTCGATTAGTTATGCGATTACAGATAATTTGAAGTTTACTTCTTCTATGGCTATTGATTATACTTTAGCTGATTTTTCAGAGTATAGAAATCCAGTTCATGGAGACGGTAAAAACTACCAAGGAACTACTGTGAAAGCAGCTAGAAATAACTTCAATTATGTGGCTCAGAATGGTTTAGATTATAAATTCTATTTAGGAGAAAATCACCAATTCAATACAAAAGTTTTGGTTGAATATCAAAAATCTAAACGCAGTTTCTTCGAGGGCTCAGGTCAAATTTTGTTAGAAGGATTTAATTCCTTAGCAGCAGCGGCAGCAAATAAAGATGTAGCTTATGACTTTTTGGATGATGCTAACTTAGGTTATGTTGGGATCATCAACTATAATTACCAAAACAGATTCTTAGTTGACTTAACAGGAAGACGCGAAGGTTCGTCTAAATTTACAGATCGCATTGGTTACTTCTATTCAGTAGGAGGGGCTTGGAACATGCATTTAGAAAATTGGATGGCTAATCAATCTACTATTTCAACGATGCGTTTTAGAGGGTCTTATGGTACTAACGGTAACTCTCAGATTAATCCAAACCAATATGTGCGTCGTGCTGATGTTGTTTCTTATGATGGTGAGGCTGCTCTAGTACCCACTCAAATTGGTGGACCTATCGGATGGGAAAAGCAAGAGAAAATGGATGTTGGTTTCATGATGGGTATGTTTGAAGATCGTTTCACTTTTGGTGCTACGTACTTTGAAAGTAAAACAAGTGATTTGTTATACAAGAAAAGTTTGTCAAAAATGTCTGGATTTGAATCTCAAATGATGAACATGGGGGCAATGAACAACCGTGGTATTGAACTTGAATTAAATGCGGAAATCGTTCGATCAAAAGATTTCAATATTTCAGTTGGTGCTAACTTTGGAACTGTACGCAATAGAATTACTGAAATGCCTGTGATTGATGGTGTAGAAATGGCAGACTATAAATCATACACTGCGGATGTTAAAGGACATGCTGTTAGTGAGTGGTACATGCCAACATGGGCAGGAGTAGATGCTCAAACTGGACAACCTACGTGGTATGATGCTGATAATAAAAAGACTTCTGTGTATAAAAATGCAGAATCTAGATTTCAAGGAGCAAGTGCGTTGCCTAAATTTACAGGAGGGGCTAATGTACACGTAGATTACAAAGGATTCTATTTAGACGGTATGTTTACATTTGCAGGTGGTCATAAAGTATATGAGCAATATGCATTTAAAACGGCGGGTACTACAAGTGCTATTATTTCATCGAATGCGTCTTCGCAAATGTTGGATAGATGGCAAAATCCTGGAGATATTACGGATGTACCTGTGGTAGAATATAAAGCAACGGGTGGAAACGAGAATTTCACAGACCCATCGACGCGATTTTTATATGATGGAGATTATATTCGATTGAGAAATGTCACGTTAGGATATAACTTTAATTCAGCTTTCACAAGAGCATTAAACTTAGATGGAGTGACACTTTCAGTTATTGGAACCAACTTGTGGACTTGGGTGAAAGACAAAGGATTGAAATATGATCCAGAAGTGGATGCTACAGGATATGTGAGTGTAGCTACTCCTCCAGTGAAATCAATTGTGTTTTCTGTAAATGTTAAGTTTTAAAAAGTTATGAAAAAGATTATATTTTCAATTTTAACGGTAGCTTTACTATCTTCTGGACTGACGAGTTGTTCGGATGATCGTTTAGATGCTACCTTAGAAGGTTCTCGCGACATTGAAGCGAAACCAATAGAAACTGCAACTGATTTGCGTGCAACAGTATCTGGAGCGTATTATAGAATGGTGAATGTTGCTTATTATGGGCGTGATATCATCATCTATAGTGAGGTTCGTGGAGATAATGCTTATGCAGCGGCTGGATTTTCTAACCGCTTCCAAAACGTATCTGGATTTAATTTGACTGCTACGCATACATTCCCTGCAGATACGTGGAAGAAAATTTACGAAGTAATTAGTTCGGCTAACTTAGCAATTGGAGCAGAGGTTAAAACAGGTAATGAAACGGAAATTAAGCAAGGAAAAGCGGAAGCTTATGCTATTCGCGCTTTAGCTCATTTCGATTTATTGCGTATTTATGGTCAGCAATATGTTGGTGATAAAGGATTAGATGCTTTAGGTGTTCCTTATATTACGCGTTTTGGTGAATTGGATACGAAAAACTATAAACGCATTTCTGTAAAAGAGGTTCGCGATAATATCTACAAAGATTTAGAGGAAGCGTTGAAATTAGTTGATAAAAATGCTTCAAACAAAAAGCGCTTTACACAACAAGCAATTTATGGTGTGAAATCAAGAGTAGCGTTGTTTTTCGGTGCGTTTGATGAATCTGATTACACGATCGCAATGGAAAGTGCTAAATCAGCCATGGATTTAGGAGGAGATGTTATTCCGGAAAGTTCTTATATTGGTTCATTTAGTGCAGAAGGAATACAAAGTAATACGGTATTTGAATTAGCGCAAGACAACGTTAATAATCCTGGAAATAACTCCTTGTATAACATCTTTTCATATGATGGTTATGGAGATGTAGTTGGTTTAGGTGAAAACTTGCAAGCGTTATTTGAAAATCAGAATGATATTCGTTCTTCCGAGAAAATGCAAGGATATAACAATGTAGTTCAAAATGAGAAAGGGAGCTATAAAAAGATTGGAGCGAATCAATATATCAAGTTGACAAAAGAAGAATTAGATGGTGAGGTAGCAGTGGATCCTTCTATTCGTTATGATCTTGAGTATTACCGTAACTTCGGAAAATACACGAGAATAAGCGCTAATATCAAAGTAATGCGTTACGAAGAATTGTTGCTTAACTATGTTGAGGCTGCAGCGCGTACAAATACTGATGAAGGTGTAGCTTTAAGTTTATTAAACAAATTAGCTTCAGAGCGTTATTTAGGTAAACCAGCAGCTAAATACACTACACTTACATTAGAAGCTGTATTGACTGAAAGACGTAAAGAATTAGTTTTTGAAGGATTTCGCTTCGAAGATCAAATGCGTAATAAGGAAAACATGGCTATTACTCCTCAGGTAATAAAAGAAATTAAATATGGATCGCCTAAGTTAGCTTTCCCTATTCCACGTAACGAGATTAATGCAAGTAAAATTGATCAAAACGAAGGATATTAGTATATTCTGTTTCTTATACCAAAAGGGCTGTCTTCGGACAGCCCTTTTTTGTTTTTATCCGTGTTTATTCGATTTCTATTGGAATATACTCTAAGGCTTTGTTGTGTTAGTGTTTGTGTGTAATGGGTTGGTTATTATGGTGCTAGCTGATCATTTAGCAGGATAAAAATAGTTGATAAGATTGATTTAACATAGGTGTGGTGATTTAGTTGTATTGGGAATTGTTTTTTGTTTTTTATCTATTTTAGGGTATGTTTTGTTTCTTTCTTCCTTTTTTTTGGGAGATATTGTGATTAAAAATTGAGTTTGACTTTGTTAATGAAAAACAAGTATGAATGCTAAAAATATATTAAATGTTTGATTAGTTTAATATTTAGACACTTGTTTTTAGTTAAGTGTGTGGTGTTTTATATTGTTTTTATATTCATTATTTAACTTAAAATGTGGTTATTTTGTAAGTAAATTCTTTTGTGAGTTGTATTTTTGTTTCTGTTTGTACGAAATGGCTTCGGCGGTCTAGTAAAAAATGTTTAGATTTGTTTAACTAACTAATCAATTTTTTAAGAATGAGATCGAAGATTAAGTGGATTTATGCGTCCATCATGATCCTACTTGTACAAGTAGGGTTTGCGCAGGAAAAAACACTATCTGGAGTGGTATCAGAGGAAGGCATGCCACTGCCAGGGGTAACGGTTGTGATTAAAGGAACCCAAATGGGTACACAAACCGATTTAGATGGTAAATATTCCATAAAAGCCAAGCAAGGTGAAGTGCTTGTCTTTTCGTTCATTGGAATGAAAGAGGTGAAGCACACCGTTGGGGGTGCTAATGTGTTTAATGTAGCTATGGTTGCTGATGAGCATCAGTTAGAAGAAGTAGTTGTAACAGCTATGGGAATCAAACGAAGTGCAAAAGCGCTAGGTTATGCAACACAAGAATTAAAAGCGGCTGATATCAACAAAACAGAAAACAGCAGTTTATCAGGAGCATTACAAGGGAAGCTAGCCGGTGTTCAAATCACTCCATCAAGTGGTGCGCCAGGTGCGTCTTCTCAAATTGTAATTCGCGGAGCTCGTTCATTTACAGGAAATAATACGCCTTTATATGTAATTGACGGGATGCCAATCGAATCAACAGCACCTATTTCAACAGGAAATAGTACTTCAGGGGCAGATATTGCTAACCGTGCTATTGATATTGATCCAAGTGATATCGAAACCATCAATATCTTAAAAGGACAAGCAGCTTCTGCTTTGTATGGTATTCGTGCATCCAATGGGGTAGTGGTAATTACAACCAAGAGCGGTAGAGGACTAAAAGAAGGAAAGCCGGTCATTAGTTTTACATCAACCAGTAGTTTTGAGAGCTTGTCTAAAAAGCCAAGTTTGCAAAAAACCTATGGACAAGGGGTGGATGGAAAGTATGATCCTTATAGTTCAATGTCTTGGGGACCAAAAATTTCGGAGTTGCCAAACGACCCTAAGTATGGTGGTAATGTAGCGAATGATTTAAATGGAGGAGTTCTACGTCCTGGACAGTATTATGTGCCTCAATTGGCAGAAGCAAAGTTAAATCCTTGGGTAACACCAGGCGTATATGATAACATTGATGCTTATTTTAGAACGGGAAAAACCTTGACGAATAATTTTAATATTAGTCAAAATACGGGAAAAACCAATTATTCCTTTGGTTTGGCTAATACGACTCAAGAAGGTATTATGCCGGGTACAGAAATGAAGCGTACGACGATTAAATTCTCAGGAGAAACCAAATTGAATTCTGAATGGACTACGGGTTTTGCAGGTAGTTATATCACCAGTGATGTAAGAAAAGCCTCTGCAGCAAATAACTCAGTATTACCTGGAATTTGGGGAGCACCTGTGAGTTTTGATCAAAAAGGAACGCCAATTCACACAGATAAGAGTATTTACGAGCAAATTCATTATCGCGTTGGGTCTTTTAATAATCCTTACTGGGCTGCAGAACACAATGAGTTTTCGGAAAAAACAGGTCGTTTTTACGGAAATGCCAATATTGCCTATGCGCCTGAGATTAGTGCGGATGGGTCAAAAAATTTGACTTTCCGTTACCAAGCAGGGATAGATACGTATACGACACATTATAGAGATGTATATGAGTTTGGATCTGGACATGATCTTTCTGGAGAAACAGCTAATATTAAATTAAGAGGAATTACTAATACGGTAGCTAACTCTTTATTCACCATTAACTATGATATGCTATTAGGGGATGATTTCCGCTTTGATATTATGGTCGGAAATGAGTTCAATGAGACGAGTTTGAAAATGTATGATGATTTTGGTGGAGGTTTGAATTTTGGAGGTTGGCCTACTATTGGAAATGCTATGAGTGTTACTACAAAAGAAATACGTGAAATGAAGCGTAATGTTGGTTTCTTTTCAAACGTAGGATTGTCTTACCGCGATATGATTTTCTTGAACGGTACGATTCGTAAAGATATTGTATCGACTATGCCAAGAGGAAATAGAGATTTCGTCTATCCTTCGGTATCATTAGGTTTTGTGTTGACAGAGCTGGAAGGATTAAAAGGAAACAGTGTTTTGAGCTTTGCGAAATTAAGAGGATCTTATGCGGAAGTAGGGCAAGCAGGTGATTATCTAAAAGATTATTACTATACACCTAGTTATGCGGGAGGTTTCTGGAGCTCTAATCCAATCTTGTACCCATTAGATGGAGCGGTTGGGTATATTCCTAATACAATGATTTATGATCCTAACTTAAAACCACAAAATACGAAATCGTGGGAGTTTGGAGGGGATTTTAGATTTTTTGACAACCGTTTTGGAATCGATTATACTTTCTCACGTCAAGATGTAAAAGATCAGATTTTTCCAGTGCCATTAGCTGGATCAACAGGAGCATCGAGTTTTGTAACCAATGGGGGGAAAATTCATACCATTTCCCATGAAATTACCGCTTTTGTAACACCAGTGCAAACGCAAGATTGGCAATGGACCATCAATGCGAACTTCTCTAAAATTGATTCAAAAGTTGATGAATTAAAAGAAGGAGTAGAAAATATTGTATTAGGAGGGTTTGTGGAACCCCAAATTCGCGCACAAGCAGGGGATCGTTTTCCTGTAATTTACGGAACTTCTTTTGCTCGTGATGATAATGGTCGAATTTTAGTAGATGATAAAGGGATGCCAATCGTTGGAACTGCAAAAGCTTTAGGAGAAGTAGCACCAAAATTTATTTTAGGTGGTTCTACGAGTTTAACTTGGAAAAGTTGGAACTTAAGTGCAACGGTAGAATGGAAAAATGGAGGTAAAATGTATAGCGGATCCAATATGGGGATGAAGCTATATGGAGTTGACTCTAGTACAGGAAATCGCGATCAGTCGTTTGTATTTGATGGAGTTTACAAAGATGCAAATGGCAATTCAGTTGAAAATAATGTAGCAATTACAAACGAAACACGTGCAAAATACGAAAATATCATGAGTGGTATTACGGAGAGTAATGTGTATGATGCGAGTTTTGTGAAATTACGCGATGTGAGTTTGGGCTATAAATTTGACAAGATTTGGAAAGATAAGGTAGATCTAAGAGTATCCGCTTTTGCCCGTAACTTACTGTTGTGGTCAAAAATGCCAAATTTAGATCCAGAGTCTTCGCAAGGAAACAACAATATGAGTGGTGGTTTTGAACATTATTCTATACCGCAAGCCAAGAGTATTGGTTTCTCCGTTAATGTTACATTTTAATTAGAAGAGAAAAATGAAAAGAATTAAATATATTTTAGCAAGTATAGTCGTGGCGGCTTTAGCATTGCAGTCTTGTTCGGAGGATAAAATGGATGACATCAACAAGAATAAAAATGATCCTGAATTCATGGAATCTAAATTTATCCTTACAGAAGTGATGACTAAAACAGGATTCTCTATCACAGGAGGCGATTTAGCTTTTTATGCGTCCATTTATACAGAGTTATTAGGAGGAACGTTTAATCAGTTTTATAATGCACAAGAACGATTGGGAGAGCCTTCGGCTAGTACAACATACAATAATCAATGGAATGCTATTTATGTCAACCTGCGAAGCTTGAAGCTTGTCGAGCAAAAATGCTCAGCAGGAGGGGAAGAAGCAGGTAACTATCATACGTTAGGTGTGGCTCAAATCCTAAAGGCATATAATTTAGCATTGTTGACGGATTTATTTGGTGATGTACCTTATTCGGAGGCACTTGAGCCTTTAAAAAATCCGCAAGCGAAAATTGATAGACAAGAAGATATTTATAAGGCTGTATTTCAATTGTTAGATGATGGAATTGAAAATTTAGCCAAAAAATCAGAGTATCCTAATTTAGGGAAACAAGATTTGGTTTATACAAATGGAGATGTAACAAGTTGGACAAAAGCAGCTTATGGATTAAAGGCGAGATATCTTATGCGAATGTCGTTAAAAAATCCTGATTATCAAGGGGTTATTGATAATGTGGATAAATCTTTTACTTTTAGTGAAGGGGATTTTAAATATCAAGTTCCTGGAGTAAACTATCCTTTTTATTTGGTTTATCGCGCTAGAAAGGGGATGTATGCATCAAAAACCTATTATGATTTGATGCAAAAGTTAGATACAGCTGATCCGCGTTTGAATGATTATTTTATCAAAGTAGGGAAGGATGATCCTAAGGTGGTATTAGTGGATCACGCAAAAGATGTCACACAATCACAGAGTGTTTATTCACCTTCAGCGTTGAGTTATAGTACAGCAACAGATTTGAAAAATGCAACGAATGCGGTTTATTTAATGAGCTACCATGAACTGTTATTCTTGAAAGCCGAAGCACAAGCTCGCCTAGGAATTCCACAGGCGAACGCTACCTTACAAGCAGCAGTTGATGCAGGATACTTAGATAAAAAGCAAAGTATTACTTACGTTCGTTATGTGCCAAAGCCGAATGAGCCTAAGCCTATTAATGGATATAATCGTAATCTACCTACTAATTTAGCAGGTGATGATTTGTTAAAACGCATTGCTCAAGAGAAGTATTTATCCGCTTTTGAGGTTGAAAGTATAGAGATGTACAACGACATCAGAAGATGGAAAGCAATGGGAGAAAATTTAATTGAATTACAACACAAAGACCCAGCTAAATTCCCTAAGCGTTTTTCGTATGGAAACTCGGATGTGTCAAATAATCCACATGTAAGAGCAGCTTACGGTGATGGTAATTATGTGTATACGGATGATGTTTGGTGGGCAGGTGGAACAAGATAAACCTGAAAATTATATTTTTATAGAGAGGAAGTCGAAAGGCTTCCTCTTTTTTTATATACGGGTTAGGAAATAGAGGTCGTCAGGAGTTGATTTTTAATTATAACTTTTAGTGTGGCTTGCGTTTATTGAGATCATCGAAAGTGGGGAGAAATGGGTCTTCTACAATCTTTGTCTAGTTTGCAACTAAATTGGTTTTATTATGAATAAATACGTTTAAAATTGGTGTTTTTTTATAGAATACACTTATGATGTATAAATACTATTGAAAGTTTGTTAAAATTTACTTGTTACTTGTTAAAAAATTGTTTAGATTTGTTTAACTAACTAATCAATTTTTTAAGAATGAGATCGAAGATTAAGTGGATTTATGCGTGCATAATGATCCTGCTGGTACAGGTGGGATTCGCACAAGAGAAAACACTTTCTGGAGTGGTATCAGAAGATGGTATGCCGCTGCCAGGAGTAACGGTTGTGATTCAAGGAACCCAATTGGGGACGCAAACCGATTTAGATGGTAAATACTCAATAAAAGCAAAACCAGGACAAGTACTTGTTTTTTCTTTTATAGGGATGAAAGAAGTAAAACACACGGTTGGAAATGCCAATGTGTTTAATACTGCTCTTCATGCAGAAGGCAGTGAATTAGAGGAGGTAGTTGTTTTAGCTTATGGTCAGGTGAAGACTAAAAATGAAGTAACGGGTAATGTGGTTGCTGTAAAAGGAGAAGTCATTGCGAGTACACCAGTTGTTTCTGCTGATCAAGCTTTACAAGGACGTGTGGCGGGTTTACAAATGGCCACAACATCTGGTTCTCCTGGAGCAGTGCAAAACATCCGTATTCGTGGACGTAACTCCGTTTCAGCAACAAATGAGCCTTTGTATGTGATTGACGGAATTCCAATTATTAACTCGAACTTGTCAGATAGTGATGATGTTACTAGTTTATCTCCATTGGCTGCTATTAATCCTGAAGATATTGAGTCTATGACCGTTTTAAAAGATGCAGGGGCTACTTCAGTATATGGTGCTCGTGGATCGAATGGGGTAATCTTAATTACTACTAAACGCGGTAAACAAGGAAAACCAAGTTATAGTTTCAGATCATCCATTGGGTTTCAAAATAAAGCGGTAAAAGGACCTCGTTTCTTATCATCAAAAGAAAAAGGAGATTTGTGGATTGAAGCTCTTTACAATACATTAGGAGGTGAAAAGGCAGGAATTACCAAAGAATGGGTTATTGATAATTATGAGACAGATGATGTAATGGGACGTTATGACATCTATATGAATTGGAGAGATAATGGGATGCAAGATTTTGATTGGTCTGAAATGGTCAAAGTAAAAAATGCACCCATGTCTAGTTTGAATTTCTCTGTAACTGGAGGAGATGAGAAAGGAACGTATATGGCCTCTATTGGTCATGAAAAAACAGAAGGAACGGTAATTGGAACTGATTTTAGAAGGGTAACAGGTTCATTCAGTTTTACCCGTAATTTAAGTGATAAAATTGATATTAGAATCGGAGCAAATGTTTCGAATATCAAACAAAATGGAATTTTAGAAGGGGGAGCTTTCTTCAGTAATCCAAATTTATCTGGAAGATTAATGAATCCTTGGGCAAATCCTTATAACAAAGATGGATCATATAATATTAATTCAGGTTTATTAGGAGGACTGCCAAATATTCTATATACAGTAAAGGAGAATTTAACTGAAAATGATTTAACACGAGTTATTTCAAATAATGCAATCGGGTACAAGCTTTTGGATAATTTGAAATTTGAATCGACAATTGGTTTGGATTACACTTTAGCTAATCATCAGGCCTATTACAACCCGCTACATGGAGACGGTAGATCTACAGATGGTTTTGCTGCACAGTCAGATCGTAGGGTATTCAATTATGTATGGCAAAATTCATTGAACTACAATTTTTACTTAGGCGAAAATCATCGTTTTGATGTGAAAGCCTTGATGGAATACCAAAAAAATAAGTATAATAGACTTTCTGCGGATGGACAAGTAATGCCACAAGGATTAACTACCTTAGGTGGTGCTGCTGCAAATTTTACTGCTGCTTCTGAATATTATGATTGGATGCAGTTGAGTTATTTAGGATTGATAAACTATTCGTATGCCAATAAGTATTTAGTTGATTTAACAATTAGACAAGAAGGTTCTTCTCGTTTTTCTAGTAATAATCGTTGGGGAACTTTCTGGGCAGTTGGTGCTGCATGGAATATTCACCAAGAAGATTTTCTGTTAGATTCTAAGGCGATTAGTACGTTGCGTTTAAGAGGTTCATATGGTTCTACGGGGAACTCCTCTATTAATCCTAATGTGTACCAACATTTACTTACTAAAGATTCTTACAGTCTAGAAGCAGGTTTAATTAGTACGCAAATTGGTGGAGCTTTAGGATGGGAAAAACAAACTAAACTAGATTTTGGATTGGAATTCGGTTTTATTGATAATCGCATTACGGGTAGTTTTGCTTATTACCAAAGTAAAACTAAAGACTTATTGTATAGACAACCTTTATCAATGACTTCTGGATTTTCTGAGAAGTGGATTAACCAAGGAAAATTAGAGAATAGCGGAGTTGAAGGAGAATTAAATGTGGAAATTATTCGTTCAAAAGATTTTAATTGGTCAATTGGCGCCAATATAGGTACGGTTCGCAATCGATTAACCGAAATGCCATTGGCAATTAAATCCTTCACGGCTGATAAAGAAGGAAGAGCTATTAATGAATGGTATATGCCAACCTATGCAGGCGTAGATGCTCAGACTGGTGCGGCTCAATGGTATATGGCAGATGGTACTAAAACGAATAAGTATAGCGATGCTGAAAGTCGTTTCCAAGGAGCGAGTGCTTTGCCTAAAGTAACAGGAGGATTTAATACACATATTGATTTCAAAGGGTTCTATTTGGATGCATTGTTTACATTTGCAACAGGGTATAAAGTGTACGATATGTGGTCACAAATTACTCATGAACCAAATAGTACAGCGTTATATGCTTATAATGCTGATAGCGAATTGTTAGACCGTTGGCAAAAACCTGGAGATATCACAAATGTTCCTAAGCTAACATATGATGGTGAAAAAGATGTAAGTGATAATTATACTAAACCATCAACCAGATTTTTATATGATGGAGACCATATTCGCTTACGACAAATTACTTTTGGTTACAATTTGAGTAAACAAGCAGTAAAAGCAATTGGAGTAGATGGAGTTAATTTCTCTGTATCCGCTCTAAATCCCTTAACATGGGTGAAAGATGGACGTTTAAAATATGATCCTGAAGTAGACGCTACAGGATTTATTGAACTAGCTTCTCCACCATTGAAGTCTGTAGTTTTTTCTCTTAACGTTAAATTTTAATTACGATGAAAAGAACACTTAAACAAGTTTGGATATTGGTTGCTATGGCGAGTATTTCTTTAGCATCATGTTCATTAGATCCGAAGATATCCGAAAATATTGATTATACAAAAGATCCAATACAAACGGAAAAGCAATTAGATGCAACTGTAATAGGGGCTTATGCGTTAATGACCGATGCTAAATATTATGGAAATAATGTTTTAGCATTTTCAGATGCTCGTTCAAACGCCTATTCTGATAATAGAACAAATCGCGTTGGAAGTATATCTGCTTTTACAATCAATTCGACTGCTCGTTATGCAGCAGACACTTGGAAGCAGATTTATCTTGTTATCTCGGAAACAAATCGAGCTTTAGAATCTCAAGTGCCAGATAGTAAAGAAGTGAAAAAATTAAGAGGACAAGCCCATATTCTTAGAGCCTTAGCTCATTTTGATGTGATGCGTTTATATGGACAGCAATATGTCGATAATAAAGGTTTAGCTGGACTTGGGGTGCCTTATATCACTAAATATGCTGCAACGGACGATAAAGTTACCCGTTCAACAGTTGGCGAAAATAGATTGAGTATTTATGCTGATTTGGATAAAGGAATCGAATTGCTATCAGAAGCGAATACAGGTAGTAAAGTAAAAGTATCATTGGCAGCTGCTTATGCTTTTAAAGCAAGAATGGCCTTGTTTTTTTCTAATTGGGAATCAAGCGATTTAGAAGTAGCCAAGAACAACGCTTCTTTAGCAATGTCTGCTAGTACAGGGCGTATTATTGAAAGAGCGCTATTTACGGATTCTTACATTGCAGGTGATCCACAAGGGAATACAATATTTGAAATGTCTCGTGATAAAGTTTTTAACTCAGGTACAGATTCCTTGTACTATATCTATGTTACTCATGCAATTGGGTATGGAGACATGCTAGTAAATTTTGATGTGGATGAATTATTTGGTGATGATGCACCTGAATATGTTACAGATGAAGATGGAGTAGTAATTAAAGTGCTCCCTGCTAATGATATTCGTGCTGAGAGAACGATGATTAATGTTGTGTATGGTGAATTGAGAAATGTGGGTAAATATCCAAAAATGGAATCTAATCTGAAGTTAATACGCTACGAAGAAATGCTGTTAACATTTGTGGAGGCTGACTATCGTATAAATAATGCAAGTTCAGCTGAAGGATTAGAGTTATTAAATTCATTGAGACAAAATAGGTTGTTAAATTATACCGATGTTGCCTCGTACGATTTAGAAGATATACGCCTTGAAAGACAAAAAGAATTGTTATTTGAAGGGTTTGGCTTTGAAGATTTAATGCGATTTCATTTAGAAGTTGTTAATCCGCGATTGAGAAATTCGAAAGGAGAAATTGAACCGGTTAAATATGGAGATCAAAGATTGTCATTTCCAATACCTCAGTCGGAAATCAATGCAAGCGGAATTCAACAAAACAAAGGTTTTTAATAAAATAGAAGAGGGTGTCCCAAAGGTCACCCTCTTTTGTTTTTTTCCATTTTCACTCGCACCCTCGCACAGAAGGAACTTCGAATATTCAATTCTCTAGTGACTCCCCCATCTTTTCAGACAACTTCTTTTTTATTCCCTTAAATTAGCTCGGTATCACCATTATAATAAAAATAAATTTACCTTTGCTTAAATTTAGTTTTTATGCGAAAGTGTCTTTACTTGTTTTTTTGTTTCATGAGCTTGTTGTCTTACTCTCAGGGGACAATAAAAAAATACAACTTTAGTGAACAAAATCAAGGTAATAATTCGAATTACGGCAATCAAAATAATTTTGGAGATCCAAATAATTTGGGTAACCAAAATATCCAGCAAGAGAATAATGAAAAACGCAGCCTGCGAGAAAAGGTAAAGAAAGATTCTATTGCTCCTATGAAGGACTATAAAATCATTACGATTCTACGCGATACGATTGCAGTAGATACGGCGCTCACTTTAAAGAACTACTATAAGTTCAATTATTTGCGCAAAGATAATTTTGGCTTGTTGCCCTTTGCCAATGAAGGACAAACTTATGCTACCTTAAAGTATAGTCAAAAAGAAAATAGTGTATTACCTGGTTTTGGTTTTGAAGCCAAGCATTTCAATTATATGAAGGCTGAGGATATTACCTATCATTCCAGCCCAACGCCTCGTACGGAAATGTATTATAAAACCGTAATGAAACAAGGGCAGAGTTTAGATGCCTTTATCACATTGAATACAAGCGAACATCTGAATATGTTTTTGGCCTATAAAGGCATGCGTTCACTTGGTAAATACATGAGCCAATTGTCTTCAACAGGGAATTTTAGAATTGGAGGAAGCTACTATTCCCCAAACAAACGCTATGTGTTGTTTACGCATTTTGTGGCTCAAGATATTTTGAATCAAGAGAATGGTGGAATTCGCGATTTAAATTTGTTTGAAACAAGTGAGAAACCTTATAATAAACGCGAACGTTTGAATGTGTATTTTCGAGATGGTGAATCCTTGTTAAAAGGAAAACGCATGTTTCTGCATCACGAGTATCAGTTGAATAGTTCACTAGCGAATGGAATCCTATTAACGCATGAATTTACATATGAAGATAAATTTTTTGAATACAGTCAAGAAAATCTAAATAGCAATTATACACAGAAAGATCGTTTTGGGGCATCGTTTAAATCTTCTATCTCGAACAAAACAAAGTATTATACGTTGTCAAATAAAGTAGGCGCTGCTTTTCAATCTGGATTATTAGGAAGAGTAGAAGTTTTTGCAGATTTTTATAAATACAACTACCAATACAATAGTGTTGCTACGATAAATGAAGAATTTATTCCCAGCGTATTAGAAAAAAACATAACGTTAATTGGAGGGAAATACACCTATAAAAAAGAAAATTGGAAAGCATTCTTGTTGTTGTATAATTCCCTAGGAAACGATAATACAAGTAATATTCAAGTGAATATCGATTATGCCTTAGCGGAGAATATCGGATTGCAAGCGGGGTATCAAAAGTTGAGTCGCATGGGAAATTTGAACTATTATTTGTATCAAAGTGATTATGTGAATTACAACTGGAACAACAGCTTCAACAATGAGAAAATTAATCAATTTGATGCTACGCTTACCACGCCGTGGGTAACATTGGAAGGGAGTTACCAAGTAATCAAAGACAAACTGTATTTCTCTAATGATAATCCAGTTTACAATGATTTTGGTATTGCGAAACAATTGTTGGTAACACCGAAACAATATGGTAAAACAATTAACTTCCTATCGCTTCAGGCTTCCAAAGAAATTAAATTGGGAAGATTTGGGTTAGATAATACTATCTTATATCAAGAAGTAGATCAAGACGAGAATATACTCAATGTTCCAAAACTGTTAACGCGTAATACATTCTATTACAAAGGAGCTTTATTTGATAAAGCCCTGAAATTTCAAACGGGAATTACATTTACGTATTTTAGTAAATTCTACGGTAATGATTACAACCCGGTGATTGGAGATTTTTATGTACAAGATAAAGTGAAGATTGGGGATTATCCCGTTTTTGATTTCTTTATTGATATGAAAGTGCGTACAGCGCGTATTTACTTTGTTCTGGAACATTTTAATGCAAGTATGTCAGGATATAAATATTATACTGCACCAAATTATCCGTACAAAGATTTTACATTTAGATTTGGATTAGTTTGGAACTTCTTTAGTTAAAATACAGCAAGGTTGATCAAGAGATCAACCTTTTTTTGTGGTTGACATTTGCTTTGGTTAGATTTTTGTTGCTCTTGTTTTACAGACAAAAAAGGAGAAATCATGAAAGAAGCTTTTGTACACTACGTTTGGGAAAAGCAATTGTTTACCACGCCATTCTTGCAGACGGAACAAAAGCAAGAGATTAGCGTTATTCATCCAGGGCAATGGTCTACGTTGGCTGGCCCTGATTTTTTTAATGCACAAATTTCCATTGATGGACAAGTTTGGGCTGGTAATATTGAAGTTCATCTCCAATCTTCGGATTGGTATCGGCATCATCACGAACGAGATGTTCGGTATGATAATGTAATTTTACACGTTGTATGGGAATATGATACACCCGTGTTTAATTCTCAAGGCATAGAAATACCTACTTTGCTTGTACCTACCTACATTCAACCAGCAGTATTAACACAAACACAGCGACTCTTTGCACCTAAAGCAACCATTAATTGCCAAACCTTAATAGGGGATAGTCTAACTCCAATTGCCTGGTATAAATGGAAAGAGACCTTATATGTAGAACGCTTAGAAGAAAAGGGGATGCAAATTGAGTCGCTCCTAACAGATACAAAAGGCGATTGGAATCAGGTGCTATGGTGTATGCTCGCTAAAAACTTTGGATTAAACATCAATGGGGATGCTTTTTTCTCTCTAGCAAGAGCACTGCCTATTCAAACGCTACTTAAAGAAGGAGATGAGTTACCCAATATTGAAGCCTTGCTCTTTGGAATGGCTGGATTCTTGAATGCGGAAGAAAAGGAAATACTCGATCGTTACTATTGGGATTTGACCAAACGATGGACGTTTTTTCGACACAAATACCAGCTCAAGGAACGCAATGTTCAAGAAATGCATTTCTTTAAACTGAGACCCACTAATTTCCCTACTATTCGCTTAGCTCAATTAGCCTCGTTGATCTATAGTCAGAAGTACAAATTTGCTGCACTGCTTCAAATGCAGGGCATAAGTGAATTAAAAAGCATGCTTCAAACGGATGTCAGTGCGTATTGGCAAACCCATTACGCATTTGGAAAAGAAGGAAAAAAAGCAACAAAAAAATTGTCAACCCCTTTTCAAGAGCTCCTGCTCTTGAACACAATTATTCCCATTCAATTTATATTTGAACGCCAGAAAGGAAATGCAGAACATGTGGAACAAATTGTCGAAATGAGTAGGCAACTCCAACTAGAAACGAATGCAGTAACTACGTTATTTCAAAAAGAAGGAGTGAATTTAGAAAGTGCTTTTGATTCGCAAGCCATGATTCAATTAAACAAAAAGTACTGTCTGTGGAATAAATGTTTGTCTTGCGCAGTAGGCATGGCAATTTTAAATAAAAAGAACTAAATTTGTATTGCTACAAAGAAATTGGAATATGATAAACAATTTGCGTTATTTTTTTGAAAAGCACGGATTTAAAGTATCTACCCGTTTGGGTGATCGCTTGGGAATTCGCGTGACTAATATTCGCCTCTTTTTTATTTATCTGTCTTTTTTTACGTTGGGATTGGCTTTTGCACTCTATCTGACCTTAGCCTTTATTGTAAGGTTAAAAGATTTAATCTATACGAAACGCAGTTCTGTATTTGATTTGTAAAACTAAATAGACGAACTTTCCGCTTTGACTAGTGATGCACAACGCTGTGTGTTGTATGAAATATTTTTATCACTGGTATTATTATACCCAATCTCAAAAACGAGGTTTTATTGCTTTCCTAGTTATTTTTTTGATGATACAATTTCTATTGTTTTTGTATTATCAACAACAACCAACAACCAATAATCAGTACGTATTAGCTCGTGATGAGCAACAATCCATCCAAAGAGAACTAGATAGTTTGCGTCTGATGAACGCGAAGAAAAAAGACACCATTTATCCGTTTAATCCAAATTACATAACCGATTACAAGGGATATATACTCGAATTGACTCCAGTGGAAATTGATCGTATATTAGTGTATAGGTCAGAAAACCAGTATATTAATTCTGCTCAAGAGTTTCAACAGTTGACAGGTGTTTCGAATAGATGGATGGAGAAGTATGAACGTTATTTTATATTTGGAAATCGATACAAAAAAAAGACCGCTACCGCTACTAGTCGTTCTAGTACTGTAGGAAATCAATCCCAAACAAGGGTGAGCGCGAAAGATGTACGCGATATCAATGTAGCAACTGCCACCGAATTACAAGAAATCCACGGTATTGGCCCCGTCTTATCTAAGCGAATTTTAGATGATCGCGATCGATGGGGGGGATATGTCCACATGGATCAGGTCAAGTTTGTGTATGGATTATCTCAGCAAGTAGTGGAATCAATTTTATTGCAGTTTGCCGTTCTTACACCAAGCGCAAAAACGCCAATAGATTTGAATAACTCAACTATTAATGATTTGAAAAATATACCTTATTTGAATTATTATCTCGCAAGAGAGATTGTTAAATATAGAAGTTTACACGGTGATTTCGTTAATAAAGAGCAATTAAAAGAAATTGAAAAAATTCCTCTTGACAAGATTGATATAATTAGTTTATATTTGGAAATTAGGAATTAAATTAAACAACCATGAATTTTGAATACAATGAAACTCAAGCAATGATTGCTGAGTCTATTAGAGATTTCGCAGAACAAAATATTCGTCCATATATTATGGAGTGGGATGAAGCACAGATTTTTCCTGTTGATTTATTTAAGAAATTAGGAGAAATGGGTTATATGGGAGTACTGGTTCCAGAAGAATACGGAGGATCAGGACTGAATTACCACGAATATATTACCATTGTAGAAGAAATATCAAAAGTAGATTCGTCAATTGGTTTATCTGTTGCGGCTCATAATTCATTATGTACAAACCACATTTTGACATTTGCCAATGAGGAGCAAAAGAAAAGATGGTTGCCAAAATTAGCAACTGCAGAGTGGATTGGTGCTTGGGGATTAACGGAGCACAATACGGGTTCTGATGCAGGTGGAATGAGTACTACGGCTGTTAAAGATGGTGATCATTGGGTGTTGAATGGAGCTAAAAACTTTATTACGCACGCGATTTCTGGTAATGTAGCAGTTGTTATTGTTCGTACAGGAGAAAAAGGAGATTCACGTGGAATGACTGCTTTCGTAGTTGAAAAAGGTACCCCAGGATTTTCAAGTGGAAAAAAAGAAAATAAATTGGGAATGCGTGCTTCAGAGACCGCAGAATTGATTTTTGATAATTGTCGTGTTCCAGATGCAAACCGCTTAGGTGAAGTTGGAGAAGGATTTATCCAAGCGATGAAAGTATTAGATGGTGGTCGTATCTCAATCGGAGCATTATCTTTAGGAATTGCTAAAGGAGCTTACGAAGCAGCGTTGAAATATTCAAAAGAAAGAGTGCAGTTTGGAAAACCAATTAGCGATTTCCAAGCAATCGGATTCAAATTAGCAGATATGGCTACTGAAATCGAAGCTTCTGAATTGTTATTGCACAAAGCAGCTTTCTTGAAAAACAACAATAAACCCATGACTAAATTAGGAGCAATGGCAAAAATGTATGCTTCTGAAGTGTGTGTGAAAGTTTCTACTGATGCAATCCAAATTCACGGCGGGTATGGATACACGAAAGATTTCCCAGTTGAAAAATTCTTCCGTGATTCAAAACTATGTACCATTGGAGAAGGAACAACGGAAATTCAAAAGTTAGTTATTTCTAGAAATATCTTAAAAGAGTAGTTTCTTTATTATATACTAAAAAGGTCAACCCGAGGGTTGACCTTTTTAGTTTTTATGAGATAAGCCTTGAAAGAGAAGGTGATTTTTACTGAGAAAAATTATCCCATCTCTCCTTCCTCTCCTGTTTGTTCATTTCCTTCACTGAACTTAGTAACTAGTAAGCTCAAGGCACCATCGCCTGTTATATTACAAGCTGTTCCAAAACTATCTTGTAAGGCGAAAATGGTTAATGTTAGCGCAATTCCCGCATCGTCAAAGCCAAGTACGGATGTTATAATTCCCAAGGAAGCCATAACAGTACCTCCAGGAACTCCAGGAGCACCAATGGCAAAAATACCCAATAACAGAATAAAGAGAATCATCGTTCCAAAATCAGGTAAAGTACCGTACAAGACCAAAGAAACTGTCATCACAAAGAATACCTCTGTCAATACGGAACCACACAGGTGAATGTTCGAGAAAAAAGGAATAGTGAAGTTTGTTATGGACGGGTGAAGCACTTTACTTTGATTAGCAGCATGCAACGCTACACCTAAAGTAGCTGCCGATGACATGGTTCCTACCGCTGTTAAATAGGCTGGACCATAATGCTTCAAGATCTCCCAGGGGTTCTTTCTGCTGTAAATTCCCGCAATCGCATAAAGCACAGCTAACCAAACGAAATGAGCCACTAGTACAATTAAAATCACCGTTAAGAATACGGGGAGCTGAGATTGAATCGATCCTTCATAACTGAGTAAGGCAAAATTACTCATGATGTAAAAAGGAAGAATAGGAATTAGTATGCGATTGACTAACAACAAAACAATAGCCTTAAACTGATCAAAAGCCCGTTCTAAAGGCCTTGCGTCTGTCCATAATATGCCAATACCAATCATCAGTGCTAAGGTTAGTGAAGTCATCACGCCAAATACTGGAGGAATATCTAATTTAAATAACATAGCGGGTATTTCTCTCAAATCATTAGCTGTGTTTGCAATCTCTAATCTAGGAATTAATTCATATCCCAAAATGGAGCTAAAAAAACCAGCGCCTATGCTCGATAGATAAGCAATTAAAACAGAAAAACTAATAATCTTTATTGAATCTTTATCGAGTTTGGTGATCGAAGAAACTACAAAGCCAAGTATGATTAAAGGAACTAGAAACAAAATTACTTGACCTAAGATATGACGTGTCGATAAGATAATTTGCAGAAGTGCATCATTGAGATACCCCCCAAGGAGAAGACCAATTATTACACCAAGTAATAAGCGAAAAATGGTGTTGTTTACTATTTTTTTCATAGACAATATTTTATATAGAATTAGGGGTAAAAATAAAAAGCAACGATTGTTTTTCTTGCATCTGAAAAGTAAAATACCATATAGATGGTAGACTAGGAGAATTAAAGAATTTAGTATTCAAATAGTATGTTTTTATAAATATTGTAATCAAACAATGAAATCTTTTTTATTCTACTCAAAAGAAGAGAGTAATAGAATTGATTTAAAAATGATAACTAGTTGTTTTTTTGCCATTCGCACACCTAAATCAACCATTCGCGCACCCTTTTTTTGAGTGGAAGGAGTTGTGAACTACGTTTGTATTGTAATTGAGAATAGAGAGAAGATGAAAATACGGTTTGGTTTGTTGGTCACCTTGGGATGGTTTACCCTGCAAGCGCAGCATATACGAATAGCAGGGACTGTGCTAAATAAGAAGCATAAACCTATTGAACAAGTCAATGTGTATCTTGAAGGAAGTTTTGACGGAGCGTTGTCTGATGCGAAAGGATATTTTTCATTTGAAGTTGAAGATAGCCTGGTAGAGGGGGTGTTGAAATTAAAGCACCCAAATTATCTCCATCTCACAGTTCCCATTGCAATCAAACCCAATACTGTTCATCAGTTT
The DNA here is from genome assembly GCF_009792295.1 of Myroides fluvii. NCBI lineage: Bacteria > Pseudomonadati > Bacteroidota > Flavobacteriia > Flavobacteriales > Flavobacteriaceae > Myroides > Myroides fluvii. Next base: position 1,984,730 of record NZ_CP039934.1, read on the forward strand.
GTCATGCAGGAAGGTGAAGAGTTGCTAGGAGAAATCGTCATCAAGACAGAGGGGAATGATCAAAGAAGAAAAAGTGAGCATTTCGTTTTTAATGCCATGGATGTTGTTAGTACTGCAGGGAGTCCAGGTAATATTATGGGGGTTTTGAATACTTTGCCAGGTGCACAAACTAATGGGGAAGACGGACGACTTTTAATACGGGGGGGAAAAGCAGAGGAAAGCGGTATGTATGTCAATGGGATTAAAGTATTTCAACCTTATACGGCTACAGTAGGAAATGTACCTGTTCGATCTAAATTTAATCCGTTCTTGTTTAAAGGGATGTCATTTTCTGCAGGAGGATATAGTGCGGAATTTGGAGACGCTTTATCAGGTATATTGGAATTAGATACTTCGAATGCAATTGATCCATCGCGAAAAGATAGTTCTATTTCTACCGTTGGAGTTAGTTTTGCTGAAACGCATCAGTGGGGGAAAAACTCGTTGTCTTACCATTTGAACTACCTAAATTTAGGAGCGTACACCAAGGTTATCAAACAACAGTATACAACGAAAAAACCATTTGCCACTACATCAGGTGAAATGGTGTATAAACGAGAGATAAAAGAAGGAGGATATAAACTGTATGTTGCAGTTGACCTCTCTGAAATGGAATATGAACAAGCTGTAAAGCCAAGTCAGCGAATCGATACCTTATCTTTTCGATCAAATAACGTTTATCTGAATAGTGTATACCTTAAAAAACTAACGCCGTTTTTAAAATTAGATATCGGTACGGGATTAGGCTATACTCATTATAAAGGAAATTATAATGAAAAGTACATGGGAAGGAAGAATTGGGATTTGAATCAAAAAGTAAAGTTGTCATATCAATGGAATCGAGCGTTGCATACGATGGTTGGAGTAGATATTCATCGTGCTCAATTAGATTTGACAAGAGGGATAGAGGGATATACTCAAGATATCGAAGCCGATGCAACAAACACTGCATTCTTTGTTGAGAATAACTGGACAATTGTACCTGATTTAACGCTGAGAGCAGGAGTGCGAGTAAATAAATATACTGCAATTCCAACATGGACGATTGAACCAAGAACGAGAGTAACCTATCAATTGGATGCTAAACAACAGCTCTCTTTTTCATATGGAATTTTTAATCAAACACTAGCACTCGAACAGGCATTGGAGGTGAAAAAAGAAGATTGGATGCAGGCCAGTCACTATATCCTGAATTATTCTTACACCTTTAAAAAACGAGAGCTAAGGACTGAATTGTTTTACAAAACCTATGATAAGTTGCTGCTAACTCCTGTAAGAGAAGAAAAAGCATTCACGCAATTAGGAGAAGGATATGCAAGAGGTCTAGACTTGTTTTGGAGAGACAATACAACCTTTAAAAACTTTGCGTATTGGATAACCTATACCTATCTCGATTCTAAGCGAAAGGAGGCGTATTGGGAGCAATCGATACAACCCTCGTATGTATCAAAGCATCACGTAGCTGTTGTGACGAAATACTGGATAGAAAAATGGAAATCTCAAGTAAGTATGACTTATAACTACAGTAGCCCCCGTTATTTTTATTCGGTTGATAGCACAAATCAAGTGCGGTATACAACTAGTGCTATTCACAATGTGAGTCTAAGTTGGGCTTATTTAGTAAGCGGACAGAAAATACTCTATGCTTCGGTGGATAATCTACTGGGACGCAATCCTACCTATGCTTATCAGTTTAATCAAATTGGAGGACAACCAGATTTGGTTCAGGCTTCTGCAAAGCGATTTATCTATGTTGGGTTTATGTGGACAATTAGCAAAGATAAAAAGTCAAATCAATTAGAGAATCTATAAGTACAGTTCAGACGTACTCCTTGACCATTCGCGCAGTGTTGTTTTTGGTTTAGGTCATGTTGCTCTACATTTAGTTTATATTTAAAAATGTACTCGATGAAAAAGTTATTAATTTTAGGTTTTACTGTATTTAGTTTAGTGTGTTTTGGGCAATCTAAATACGAAAAAGGTATGCAGAAAGCCCTTGAGCAATGGCAAGGTGGGCAAATAAAAGAAGCTATAGCTCTTTTGGAGCGCATTGCTGCTTCTGACAAGGAAAATTGGGTGCCTGTATATTATCAGGTATTTATTGAAATAACACAGGGTTTCAACAATCCACAGGAAGCAGCTGTAGAAGAGGAGATTGAACGCAATCGCATCATCATTGAGCAATGGCTGAATAAAGGAGGGGAAGAATGGTATGTGTTAAAAGGAATGAATGAAACATTAGAACTCATTACTGATCCCATGACGAAAGGGATGACTCAAAGTCCAATCATTAATCAAGCCTATGAGCAAGCTGTAGCATTAAATCCAAAGAATCCAAGAGCAGTATATTCCCTTGCTAGTTTTCATTTAAATAGTGCGAAATTTATGAAAGTAGATGTAGATTACTATTGTAAGATGTTGCATAAATCAATTGAATTATTCGATCAACAAACAAGTGAGATTCCTTTCTATCCCTCTTGGGGAAAGGATTGGGCTGTAAAAACACAAGAGTTGTGTGTAAATAAAAATTAAGGGATAGTTTGTTTTATTGTATTTTTGGGTCATCGTAAAAAGGGAAAGAAATCATGTGTATTAATTGGTATCGACATATAACATTAGTGGTGATTTTTGGTGTAGTTAGCTGTATGTCTACGTCTTATTATTACTTTAATAAAGCGAGACATGTAACTGATTTTTCTTATGTGGATTATCTATTCTCGAAAAATGCACTGCTTTCTTTTTTGATTACCTTACTTATTTATGGGGCGAACGTTGCTACTACGCTATTGTTGAATTTTATGCTGAACAAACGAGATCAGAAGGCAAAAATTCCATTGCGTAGAAATTTGCGCAATATCGTATTTTTTGCCAATGGGTTACTGGTGTCTATTTTCTCGTATTATTTTTTCTTGAGTGTTTTGTTGTGGGCTTTTTATGATGTCTCCTTCTCTTCCTTTTATTCTGGAAGAAACTTGCATCTAGCTGATTTGCTAGGTGTGGTGTTAATTAGTTTTTTTATTATTCTGATTGTATTTGTATTTTCATATAATGATCAGGTAAGACTGCTAGAATTGAAAAACAAAGAAATGGAAATTGCGTTGCAGAAAACCCAAATAGCACACATGAAAGAACAATTGTCTCCTCATTTTTTGTTTAACAATTTAAATGTGTTAATTAGTACGATTCAAGAAGATTCAGCAAAAGCAGAGCAATTCGCACGTTCTTTTTCTAAAATATACCGCTATGTGTTGGAACGTCTTGATGATACCTCTTGTGCGTTAGCCGATGAACTGCTATTTATTAAAGACTACGTTTATCTGTTGAATGTTCGCTATGACAATGCGATTGATTTTCATATTGAAAAAGAGGTGATGCAAAATAGCGAAGTACAAGTGCCTACGTTAAGCTTGCAATTGTTGATAGAGAATGTAGTGAAGCACAATACAATTCCGTCCGAAGGGAAGCTGAGAATAGAATTAAAAATGGAGGGTGATTATCTGGTTCTGTGGAATGAAAAAAGTGGAAAACCCAATCAAGTGTATTCATCAGGTGTGGGATTGCAAAATTTGTCTAAACGATGCCAGTTGTTGGTGAAAAAAGAGATAGAAATACAAGATGTAACAGATGGGTTTAGTGTGAAAATACCACTGTATAGTAAAGATGAAATATGAATATAGTTATTATAGAAGACGAAAAACCTGCTGCGCGATTATTGATGCGCGAGTTGGAGAAGTTAGGCTTTACTGTGCAGCAGATGTTATATTCAGTAGGAGAAGCCATTCCTTGGTTTCTACAGAATGAAGAACCCGATTTAATCTTTGCCGACATTCAATTGACAGATGGGTTGTCATTGGAAATATTCGAGCAGGTAGTATTGAAACACAGCGCTATTATCTTTGTGACGAGTTTTGATCATTATGCGGTGAAAGCGTTTAAACTAAACAGTATTGATTATTTATTAAAACCCATTGATCCGACAGCGTTAGTAGCTGCAATCAATAAGTACAGAACACAACAGAATAGAATCGGACAAAAAGTACAAATCCTCAAGACCGCGCATGATGCTCCTGCTTATGCTAAACGGCTAATGACGAAAGTGGGTATGCACATCAAAATGGTTTTACTTGAGGAAGTAGTGTGTTTTTATAGGGAAGATCGCGGAGTGTATATGGCGACGAGAGAAGGGAAAAATCAGTTGTTAGAAGAATCTTCAATTGAAGCTGTTTTAAAAATGGTTGATCCAACTAAGTTTTTTCGCGTTAATCGCTATCAAGTTGTGGCGATTGATCATATTGTTCAAATCGTTCAACTGTCGACTTCTCGACTTAAATTAGTATTGTTGAACTATAGTGATGAGGTGATTGTCAGCAGAGAACGCGTGAGTGATTTTAAACTGTGGCTTGGGGCAAATTAACCCTTAGATCTACTTGTTTTAAATTGTTGGTGAAGGAGTTAATTAGGGAGGAGGAATAACGGGGAATAAAAAATTATAGAATAAAAATCTATTTTTTTGTTGTGTTGTATGAAAAAAGCCTTACTTTTGCATCACCAAATGAGAGGAGGTGTATGAAAACATGTTGATCATTCCAATTAAAGACGGAGAAAATATCGATAGAGCACTAAAGCGCTACAAAAGAAAATTTGACAGAACAGGTACGTTACGTCAATTAAGATCTCGTCAGCACTTTACAAAACCGTCGGTTTTAAAAAGAGACAAAATGCAAAAAGCTGCATATATCCAAGGATTAAGAGATTCAGTAGAAATCTAGACTTAAACATTGGGTTAAAACATAAAGCCGTTGTAATAAAGTATTATCTTTGTTACAACGGTTTTTTTATGGATAAAAATGTACAGAAATTTCTGGAGTATTTAGAGAAGGAGAAGAATTATTCTGCTCATACCCTTGAGGCATATCACCATGATGTTGCTTCTTTTTTGGTTTTTGTGGAAGAGTCAACACGAGATTACTTGACAATTAAATACGAGGTGGTGCGTTTGTGGATTGTTGCTTTGATGGAGGGAAATATCAGTAAGCGTTCCATTAATCGAAAGATGAGTGCGCTTAAGGCCTTTTATAAATTTTTGATGAAAGTGGGGGCTGTAGAAGTTAGCCCGCTGCAACAGCACAAAACGCTTAAAGTTGAAAAGAAATTGCAATTGCCCTTTTCGGTGGCGGAGGTTGATGCTGTGCGGTTGTCGTTGGAAGAACAAGAGGGATTTGACGCGTTGAGGGATTTGGTAATTGTAGAAATGTTGTACTGTCTAGGGTTGCGAAGAAGTGAACTATGTGGTGTGCAGTTGGCTGATGTGGATTTTTATACACAAATGATTCGCATAACAGGTAAGGGAAATAAGGTTCGCTATGTTCCGATGATAGAGCCTTTGTCGTTGCTCTTGAAGCGTTATCTTGCAGAGCGAGAGATTGTTTTGAGCGATGTTCAGAAAATTAACGATTTTTTAATAGATAGTAAGGGTGCTAAAGTTGATGAAATATTTGTTTATCGAATGATTAATTTATATTTTAGTAAGACAACAACAAAGGAGAAAAATAGTCCTCATATGTTACGGCATGCTTTTGCTACGCATCTGTTAGAAAATGGTGCGGATATCAATTCAATAAAGGAGTTGATGGGGCATCAAAGCTTGGCTTCGACAGAAGTTTATGCGCATGTAAATTTGAAAGAATTGAAAGAGACATATAAGAGGACACATCCAAGGTTGAAGAAAAAAAATTAGAAAACCTTAAAAACAGGAAGTTATGAAAGTAAACATTCAGGCCGTTAATTTTAACGTAGATCGTAAGTTAGTAGATTTTATCAACGAAAGAATGCTGAAAGTAGGTAAGTTTTACGATAAAGTGATTTCTGTTGATGTATTTTTGAAAGTAGAAAATACCAATGAGAAAGAAAATAAAACAGTTGAGGTGAAATTATTAGTTCCGGGAGACGATATCGTGGCGAAAAAAACTTGTAAAACTTTTGAAGAGGGAGTTGATTTAGGAGCCGATGCTATTGAACGCATGGTTGTGAAGTATAAAGAGAAAATGAAAGCACATTAATGGAAAAAAATCAGGAAATTGTTTTTTTTAATCAATAAAATATATACATTTGCAGTCCGTTAGAAATAGCGGACTTTTTCTATTGAGTGAAATGCCGGTGTAGCTCAGTTGGCTAGAGCAGCTGATTTGTAATCAGCAGGTCGTGGGTTCGAGTCCCTCTATCGGCTCAAAGAAAAAGACAACAAACACAAGGTTTGAGGGGAGATACTCAAGCGGCCAACGAGGACGGACTGTAAATCCGTTGGGAAACCTTCGCAGGTTCGAATCCTGCTCTCCCCACGACTAAATATAAAAATGCATAAGCCGGTGTAGCTCAGGGGTAGAGTGCTTCCTTGGTAAGGAAGAGGTCACGGGTTCAAATCCCGTCATTGGCTCAGGTTTTTTTATTATATTTGAACACTAATTATATAACTAAGATTAAATTATTAGATCATGGCAAAGGAAACTTTTGATCGTTCGAAACCGCACTTAAATATCGGTACTATCGGACACGTTGACCACGGTAAAACTACTACTACTGCTGCTATTACTAAAGTTTTAGCTGACGCAGGATTCTCAGAAGCTCGTTCATTTGATTCAATTGATAATGCTCCAGAAGAAAAAGAGCGTGGTATTACAATTAATACTTCTCACGTAGAGTACCAAACTAAAAACCGTCACTATGCACACGTTGACTGTCCAGGTCACGCGGATTACGTGAAAAACATGGTTACTGGTGCTGCTCAAATGGATGGTGCTATCTTAGTAGTTGCTGCTACTGATGGACCAATGCCACAAACTCGCGAGCACATCTTATTAGGACGCCAAGTAGGTATTCCTAGAATTGTTGTTTTCTTAAACAAAGTTGACTTAGTAGATGACGCTGAGTTATTAGAGCTTGTTGAAATGGAAGTTAGAGATTTATTATCTTTCTACCAATATGACGGTGATAATGGACCAGTAGTTCAAGGTTCTGCTTTAGGAGCTTTAAACGGAGAGCAAAAATGGGTTGATGCATTATTACAATTAATGGATGAAGTTGATGCTTGGATCGAAGAGCCAGTACGTGACAACGAAAAACCATTCTTAATGCCAGTTGAAGACGTATTTACAATTACAGGACGTGGAACTGTTGCTACAGGACGTATCGAAACTGGAGTTGCTAATACAGGAGATCCTGTTGAAATCATCGGTATGGGAGCTGACAAATTAACTTCTACTGTAACAGGAGTTGAGATGTTCCGTAAAATCTTAGACCGTGGTGAAGCTGGAGATAACGTAGGTTTATTATTGAGAGGTATTGACAAAACTGATATCCGTCGTGGTATGGTTATTTGTAAGCCAGGTTCAGTAAAACCACACGCTAGATTTAAAGCTGAGGTTTATATCTTGAAAAAAGAAGAAGGTGGACGTCACACTCCATTCCATAACAATTACCGTCCTCAATTCTACGTTCGTACAACTGACGTAACTGGAACAATCCAATTACCAGAAGGAACTGAGATGGTTATGCCTGGAGATAACTTAACTATCAATGTTGAGTTGTTAAGCCCAATCGCATTATCATTAGGTCTACGTTTTGCTATCCGTGAAGGTGGTAGAACAGTAGGTGCTGGTCAGGTAACTGAAATTTTAGACTAATTTTTAGTATAAATAAATTTTAAAGTCAGCGGGTAACCGCTGACTTTTATAACAAACGGGTGTAGTTCAAGGGTAGAATAGCGGTCTCCAAAACCGTTGATGGGGGTTCGAATCCCTCCACCCGTGCAAAAACAATATAACATGGCAAAGGTATTTAATTACATATCAGAAGCTTTTACAGAACTTAAGTCAAACGTTACTTGGTCTCCTTGGGCTGAAGTGCAAAAGTATACAATCGTTATTGCGATTTTTGCAATTCTATTGTCACTTGCTACATGGGGTGTAGATAGTTTGTTTGGGGACTTATTAGGAAAGTTTTATAATTGGATAAGATCATAAGGAGATAATATTATGGCTGATACAAATGTCAAAAAATGGTATGTGGTTCGTGCGGTAAGTGGACAAGAGAATAAAGTGAAGAATTATATCGAAACTGAAATTTCTCGTTTAGGGTTGTCAGATTATCTTTCGCAAGTTTTAGTACCAACTGAAAAAGTGGTGTCTGAAGACAAGAATGGTAAGAAGAAAACAACTGAACGTGTCTATTTTCCAGGCTATGTGATGATTGAGGCTAACTTGACAGGAGAGGTTCCGCATGCTATTAAATCGATAACAGGAGTTATTGGATTCTTGGGAGAAACACGTGGGGGAGACCCTGTTCCTTTAAGAGAATCGGAAGTAAATCGCATGTTAGGAAAAGTCGATGAATTGGCGGTTAAAGTTGATTCAGGTGCAATTCCTTATGAAGTTGGTGAGTCAGTAAAAGTGACTGATGGTCCATTTAAAGGTTTCGATGCAACCATCGAAAATATAAATGAAGATAAGCGCAAGCTAGAGGTAATGGTGAAGATTTTTGGAAGAAAAACACCTTTAGAATTAAGCTTTACACAAGTAGAAAAAATATAATGTTACATAGACGCATCTTTGCTTCCAAAAGAGATGTGCTAAATTTTTTTAGAAATGGCAAAAGAAATTAGTAAAGTAGTTAAACTACAAGTTAAGGGAGGTGCTGCGAATCCTTCGCCACCGGTTGGACCTGCTTTGGGGGCTGCTGGAGTTAACATCATGGAGTTCTGTAAGCAATTTAATGCTAGAACACAAGATAAACCCGGTAAAGTTTTACCAGTACAAATTACTGTGTACAAAGACAAATCATTTGAATTTGTTGTTAAAACGCCACCTGCTGCTGTTCAATTATTAGAGGCTGCAAAAGTGAAATCTGGATCTGGTGAGCCTAATAGAAAAAAAGTAGCTAGCGTAACTTGGGAACAAGTACGTGCTATCGCAGAAGACAAAATGCCGGATTTGAACGCATTTTCTGTTGAATCAGCGATGTCAATGATCGCGGGTACTGCAAGATCTATGGGTATATCAGTAACGGGAACAGCTCCTTTTTAATTGTAAAAGAAAAAAGAAATGGCAAAATTAACAAAAAAGCAAAAGGAAGCTGCTGCTAAAATTGAGAAAGGTAGATTTTATTCTTTAAAAGAAGGTTCTACTTTAATTAAAGAAGTTGCTTCTGCAAAATTTGACGAATCTGTTGATATCGCTGTGCGTTTGGGTGTAGATCCACGTAAAGCAAATCAAATGGTGCGTGGAGTAGTTACACTACCACACGGAACTGGAAAAGATGTTAGAGTGTTAGCATTAGTTACTCCGGATAAAGAAGCTGAAGCTACAGCAGCTGGAGCAGACTATGTTGGATTAGATGAGTACCTACAAAAAATTAAAGACGGTTGGACAGATGTGGATGTTATCATCACAATGCCTGCTGTTATGGGTAAATTAGGACCATTAGGACGTATTTTAGGTCCTAGAGGATTAATGCCTAACCCTAAAACTGGTACTGTAACTATGGACGTAGCGAAAGCAGTTCAAGAAGTGAAAGCTGGTAAAATCGATTTTAAAGTTGATAAAACGGGAATCGTTCACGCAGGTATTGGAAAAGTATCGTTTAGTGCTGATATGATTCAAGAGAATGCAGCTGAATTGATTCAAACATTAATCAAATTAAAACCAACAGCAGCTAAAGGTACTTATGTTAAGTCTATTCATATATCTAGTACTATGAGCCCTGCTATTGCTTTAGATCCTAAAGCAGTATAATTGGTAGAAAAAATTTTTACGTATGACTAGAGAACAAAAAGCAGTAGCGATAGAAGACATTAAAGGAAAATTAGCAGATGCTAATATCTTTTATATTGCTGATATTTCAGGATTAAATGCAGATGTTACAACTAACTTGAGAAGAGCTTGTAACAAAGCGGGAATCACGGTAGAAGTAGTTAAGAATACGTTGCTTGCTAAAGCAATGGAAGCATCTGAGAGAAACTATGAAGATTTAGCTTCAGTTTTAAAAGGGAACAGCGCTATCTTTATTTCGGACGTTGCTAACGGACCGGCTAAAATCATCAAAGACTTTAGAAAGAAAAGCGATAAACCTGCTTTAAAAGGAGCTTATATTAACGAAGAAATCTATATTGGTGACAATCAATTAGACGCGTTAGTAGCAATTAAATCGAAAGAGGAAGTTATTGGAGAAATCATCGGATTACTACAATCACCTGCTCAAAGAGTTATCTCAGCTCTACAAAATCAATTCAAAGACGAAGAATAAAAAAAGATTCTTGTGTTTGAATGTTCCATAAACGAACGCACATTAATAAATTATATTTTTACAAATCATTTAAACGATAGAAAAAATGGCAGATTTGAAACAATTCGCAGAACAATTAGTTAACTTAACAGTAAAAGAAGTTAACGAGTTAGCAACTATATTAAAAGATGAATACGGAATTGAGCCTGCAGCTGCTGCTGTAGTTGTAGCTGCTGGTGGAGACGCTGGTGCTGCTGAAGAGCAAACTGAATTCACAGTAGTATTAAAAGAAGCTGGTGCTTCTAAATTAGCAGTAGTTAAAGCAGTTAAAGAATTAACTGGTTTAGGTCTTAAAGAAGCTAAAGATATGGTTGATTCAGTTCCTGCAAACATCAAAGAAGGTGTTTCTAAAGATGAGGCTGAAGGTCTTAAAAAAGCATTGGAAGAAGCTGGAGCTGTTGTTGAGCTTAAATAAGCTTTTTAACCAAAATATTTTAGGTTTAGGTCTTGGGAGCAATCCCAAAGGCCTAAACCATTTTGCGTATAAAGTGATTTGTGCGTAAATCTTATTAAACATTATAAACAAAATTTATTGTCCATTGATGATCACAAATCAGAATGAAAGATTAAATTTTGCCTCTACAAAGAATATTCCTGCATACCCAGATTTCTTGGATATCCAGGTTAAGTCTTTTAAAGATTTCTTTCAGTTAGAAACGAAATCAGAAGAAAGAGGTAATGAAGGTTTATATAATACCTTCATGGAGAACTTCCCGATCACTGATACGAGAAATCAGTTTGTATTGGAGTTTCTTGATTACTTTGTTGATCCTCCTCGCTATTCAATTGAAGAATGTATTGATAGAGGACTAACGTATAGCGTTCCGTTAAAAGCGCGTTTAAAATTGTACTGTACTGACCCTGAACACGAGGATTTTGAAACTATCGTTCAAGATGTGTATTTAGGAACAATACCGTATATGACGCCTAGCGGTACATTCGTAATCAATGGAGCTGAGCGTGTGGTAGTATCTCAATTACACCGTTCACCTGGTGTGTTCTTTGGACAGTCTTTCCATGCTAATGGTACAAAATTGTACTCGGCGAGAGTAATTCCTTTCAAAGGATCATGGATTGAGTTTGCTACTGATATCAATAGCGTAATGTACGCTTACATTGATAGAAAGAAAAAATTACCTGTTACTACCTTATTCCGTGCTATTGGATTCGAAAGAGACAAGGATATCCTAGAGATTTTCGACTTAGCAGAAGAGGTGAAAGTATCAAAAACAGGGTTGAAAAAGTACATCGGTCGTCGTCTTGCTGCGCGTGTGTTAAATACATGGCATGAAGACTTCGTAGATGAAGATACAGGAGAAGTAGTTTCAATTGAGAGAAATGAGATTATCTTAGACCGTGATACAGTCCTAGATAAAGATAATGTCGAAGAAATCATTGAGGCGAACGTTAAGAATATCCTCCTACATAAAGAAGACAATAATCAGGCAGATTATGCCATCATTCATAATACATTACAGAAGGACCCTACAAACTCTGAAAAAGAGGCTGTAGAGCACATCTACCGTCAGTTGCGTAACGCAGAACCGCCTGATGAGGAAACTGCACGTGGTATTATTGATAAATTATTCTTCTCCGATCAACGTTACAATCTAGGTGAGGTGGGTCGTTACAGAATGAATAAGAAACTTAATCTTGATACCCCAATTGACAAACAGGTATTGACAAAAGAGGATATTATCACTATTGTTAAATACTTGATTGAATTGATTAACTCAAAAGCTGAGATTGATGATATTGACCACTTATCAAACCGTCGTGTACGTACAGTAGGTGAGCAGTTGTCAGCTCAATTTGGTGTTGGTTTGGCACGTATGGCTAGAACAATTCGCGAGCGTATGAACGTACGTGACAACGAAGTGTTTACTCCAATCGACTTAATTAACGCGAAGACCTTGTCTTCAGTGATTAATTCATTTTTCGGAACAAACCAGTTATCTCAGTTTATGGACCAAACGAATCCATTGGCAGAGATTACACACAAACGTCGTTTATCAGCATTAGGACCTGGAGGTTTATCTAGAGAAAGAGCTGGATTTGAGGTGCGTGACGTTCACTATACACACTACGGACGTTTATGTCCTATTGAAACACCTGAGGGACCAAACATTGGTTTGATTTCTTCACTTGCGGTGTATGCAAAAGTGAACAATATGGGATTCATCGAAACTCCATACCGTCCAGTTGTGGATGGAAAAGTGGATATCGTTAATGCGCCTATATATTTAAGTGCAGAAGAAGAAGAAGGAATGTTAATCGCGCAAGCGAACGTTCCGATGGATAGCGAAGGGAAAATTACGGAAGAACGCGTAGTTGTAAAAGAAGAAGGGGATTTCCCAGTGGTTGAACCGAAAGATTTACACTTTACAGACGTTTCTCCGAATCAGATTGCTTCGATTTCGGCTTCTTTGATTCCGTTCTTAGAACACGATGATGCCAACCGTGCTTTGATGGGATCAAACATGATGCGTCAGGCTGTGCCTTTATTGCGTGCGGATTCTCCAATCGTTGGTACAGGTTTAGAAAGACAAGTAGCTTCAGATTCACGTGTTTTAATTAATGCAGAAGGTGAAGGTGTTGTTGAGTATGTGGACGCACAAAAAATTATTATTAAGTACGACCGTACGGATGAGGAGCGTTTAATCAGCTTCGATCCAGACGAGAAAGTATATAATCTAATTAAGTTTAGAAAAACTAACCAAAGTACTTGTATCAACTTAAAACCTATCGTTCGCAAGGGAGATAGAGTGACAAGAGGACAAGTATTGTGTGAGGGATATGCTACACAAAATGGAGAGTTAGCGCTTGGACGTAACTTACAAGTGGCTTTTATGCCATGGAAAGGGTACAACTTCGAGGATGCTATCGTAATTTCAGAAAAAGTAGTGCGTGAAGATATCTTTACATCTATCCACATCGATGACTATACACTAGAAGTGAGAGATACAAAATTAGGAAACGAAGAGTTGACTAATGATATCCCGAACGTAAGTGAGGAAGCAACGAAAGACTTAGATGAAAACGGTATGATCCGCATCGGTGCTGAAGTTAAACCTGGTGATATCCTGATTGGTAAAATTACACCGAAAGGTGAATCTGATCCAACACCTGAAGAGAAGTTATTACGCGCTATCTTCGGAGATAAAGCTGGAGATGTTAAAGATGCATCATTAAAAGCTTCACCTTCATTAAGAGGGGTTGTATTAGACAAGAAATTATTTGCAAGAGCTGTAAAAGACAAACGCAAACGTTCAAAAGATAAAGATGATTTGGCTTTACTAGAAACTAAATTCGAAGTGAAGTTCAATGAATTAAAAGATCGTTTAGTTGAAAAATTATTCTTTATTGTGAATGGTAAAACTTCACAAGGTGTATTGAATGATTTAGGAGAGGAAATCTTACCAAAAGGAAAGAAATTTACTCAAAAAATGTTACATGCAGTAGATGATTTCGCTCACTTAACCAAAGGACAATGGACAGTTGATGAAGAGACAAACAGTATGATTACTGACTTGATTCACAACTACAAAATTAAGTTGAATGACTTACAAGGTGCTTTGCGTAGAGAGAAATTTATGATTACCGTTGGGGATGAATTACCATCGGGAATCTTAAAACTTGCAAAAGTTTATATTGCTAAAAAACGTAAATTGAAAGTTGGGGATAAGATGGCAGGACGTCACGGTAACAAAGGTATTGTTGCTAGAATCGTTAGAGATGAAGACATGCCATTCTTAGAAGACGGTACACCTGTTGATATCGTGTTGAACCCATTAGGGGTACCATCTCGTATGAATATTGGTCAGATCTATGAAACTGTATTAGGATGGGCTGGACAAAAATTGGGTAAAAAATATGCTACTCCAATTTTCGACGGTGCTAACTTAGATCAAATCAATGCTCTTACGGATGAAGCTGGTATTCCTAGATTTGGACATACTTATTTGTACGATGGAGGAACAGGAGAACGTTTCCACCAGAGAGCAACAGTAGGAATTATTTACATGTTGAAATTAGGACACATGGTTGATGATAAGATGCACGCGCGTTCAATCGGACCATACTCGTTAATTACGCAACAACCATTAGGAGGTAAAGCTCAATTTGGAGGTCAGCGTTTTGGTGAGATGGAGGTTTGGGCTCTAGAAGCATACGGAGCATCAAGTACATTACGTGAGATTTTGACGGTAAAATCGGATGACGTTATTGGTAGAGCGAAAACTTACGAAGCTATCGTTAAAGGTGAAACTATGCCAGAACCAGGATTACCTGAATCATTCAATGTATTAATGCATGAATTAAAAGGTCTTGGATTAGACATCAGATTAGAAGAATAAACTATAGATTTTAGAGTAAGCAGTTTTTGCTGCTTACTCTTTATCATACACTTTAACAAGTAAGTTTACCATGAATAGAAATAAAGAGAAAAATACCGTAAAAAGGTTTAATAAAATCTCAATTGGTTTGGCTTCACCTGAATCGATTCTTGCAGAATCAAGAGGGGAAGTTCTAAAGCCAGAAACAATTAACTATCGTACGCATAAACCAGAACGTGATGGTTTATTCTGCGAGCGTATTTTTGGACCTGTAAAGGATTACGAGTGTGCTTGTGGTAAGTATAAAAGAATTCGCTACAAAGGGATCGTTTGTGACCGCTGTGGTGTTGAAGTTACTGAAAAGAAAGTACGTAGAGATAGAGTGGGGCATATCAACCTTGTTGTGCCTATCGCACATATTTGGTATTTCCGTTCTTTACCTAATAAAATTGGTTACATTTTAGGGCTTCCTTCTAAGAAGCTTGATATGATTATTTACTACGAGCGATATGTAGTAATTCAGCCAGGTATTGCTAAAAATGCTGAGGGTGAACCATTAAATCGCCTTGATTTCTTAACAGAAGAAGAGTATTTGAATATTGCTGATTCTCTTCCGATGGAAAATCAATTCTTAGATGATAATGATCCAAATAAATTCATCGCCAAAATGGGTGCTGAATGTATCATGGACTTATTAGCGACAACTAATTTAGATCAATTGTCTTATACTCTGCGTCACGCAGCTAATAACGAAACATCTAAACAAAGAAAAACGGAAGCGTTAAAACGCCTTCAAGTGGTTGAAGCTTTCCGTGAATCTAATGAGAATCGCGAGAATAGACCGGAATGGATGATCTTAAAAGTGATTCCTGTTATTCCACCTGAATTACGTCCATTAGTGCCATTAGATGGTGGTCGTTTTGCAACGTCGGATTTGAATGATTTATATCGTCGTGTGATTATCCGTAACAACCGTTTAAAACGTTTAATGGAAATCAAAGCTCCTGAAGTAATCTTGCGTAACGAAAAACGTATGCTTCAAGAGGCTGTAGATTCACTATTTGACAACACGAGAAAATCGTCTGCTGTTAAAACAGAATCAAACAGACCATTAAAATCGTTGTCAGATTCATTAAAAGGTAAACAAGGACGTTTCCGTCAAAACTTACTAGGTAAACGTGTGGATTATTCTGCTCGTTCGGTAATTGTCGTTGGACCTGAATTGAAATTATACGAATGTGGATTGCCAAAAGACATGGCAGCTGAACTATACAAACCTTTC
This sequence comes from Myroides fluvii, assembly GCF_009792295.1. NCBI lineage: Bacteria > Pseudomonadati > Bacteroidota > Flavobacteriia > Flavobacteriales > Flavobacteriaceae > Myroides > Myroides fluvii. Next base: position 2,000,720 of record NZ_CP039934.1, read on the forward strand.
GTAATCCGTAAATTGATTGAAAGAGGAATTGTAAAAACAGTAAAATCTGCTAAGAAAATTATTGATAAGAGAGAACCAGTGGTTTGGGATATTCTTGAAAACGTAATTAAAGGACATCCAGTTCTATTGAACCGTGCCCCTACCTTACACCGTTTAGGTATTCAAGCGTTCCAACCAAAATTGATTGAAGGTAAAGCGATTCAGTTACACCCATTAGTGTGTACGGCATTCAACGCCGATTTCGATGGTGACCAGATGGCCGTTCACTTACCGTTAGGGCCTGAGGCAATCTTGGAATCTCAATTATTAATGTTGGCTTCACATAATATCTTGAACCCTGCGAATGGTGCGCCTATCACGGTACCTTCTCAAGACATGGTACTTGGTCTATATTATATGACTAAGTTACGTAAGTCGACACCAGAAGAAATCGTAAAAGGTGAAGGACTGACTTTCTATTCAGTAGAAGAAGTACACATCGCAATCAACGAAGGGAAACTTGACTTGAACGCAGGAGTAAGAGTACGTGCTAAAGATTATAACGAAAAAGGTGAATTAGCATATAGAATCATTGAAACAACCGCTGGACGTATCTTGTTTAACGAGGTAGTTCCTGAAAAAGCAGGGTATATCAATGAGGTATTGACTAAGAAATCTTTACGTGATATTATTGGAGGTATTTTGGCTACAACTGATGTACCTACAACTGCTGCATTCTTAGATGATATCAAAGGAATGGGGTATGGTTATGCTTTCCGAGGAGGATTGTCATTCAGTTTGGGTGATATTATTGTTCCAGAGAAAAAACAAGATTTGATTGATGACGCAAACCTACAAGTAGATCATATTACAGTGAACTATAACATGGGGCTTATCACAAATAATGAGCGTTACAATCAAGTTATTGACGTTTGGACATCTACTAACGCGATGTTGACGGAATTAGCAATGAAGAATATTCGCGAAGATAAACAAGGATTTAACTCAGTATACATGATGTTGGATTCTGGAGCGAGGGGTTCAAAAGAGCAAATTCGTCAGTTAACTGGTATGCGTGGTTTGATGGCTAAGCCGAAAAAATCAACAGCTGGTGGTGGTGAAATTATTGAAAACCCGATTCTTTCTAACTTTAAGGAAGGTTTATCGATTTTAGAGTATTTCATTTCTACCCACGGTGCTCGTAAAGGTCTTGCGGATACGGCGTTAAAAACGGCGGATGCCGGATATTTAACTCGTCGTCTACACGATGTTGCACAAGATGTTATCGTTAACTCTGTAGATTGTGGTACTTTAAGAGGAATTGATGTAACTCCATTAAAGAAAAACGAAGAAGTAATTGAATCGTTAGGAGAAAGAGTATTAGGACGTGTTGCATTGAATAATGTAGTTAATCCATTGAACTCTGAAGTAATTGTTGGTGCTGGTGAGGAAATCACAGAAGCTATTGCTAAAGCAATCAATGCATCTCCTATTGAGGCTGTTGAAGTTCGTTCTCCATTAACTTGTGAGGCTAAAGTTGGTATCTGTGCGAAATGTTATGGACGTAACTTAGCTACGGCTAGAATGGTTCAAAAAGGAGAAGCTGTTGGAGTTGTTGCTGCTCAGTCAATTGGGGAGCCAGGTACACAGTTAACCTTAAGAACGTTCCACGTTGGGGGTACTGCAGGAAATATTTCTGAGGTTTCTACAATTACGACGAAATTTAAAGGTCGTTTAGAAATTGAAGAACTTAGAACTGTTGAAAGTGAAGACAACGAAGGAAAAGCAATCAATATTGTAATTTCTCGTTCTACAGAGGTTAAATTATTTGATCCAAATACTGGAATTTTGTTAACAACAAACAATATTCCTTATGGTTCAACAATCTATGTAAACGATGGAGATATTGTTGAAGAGGGTGCTACTATCTGTAAATGGGATCCATATAACGGGGTAATCGTTTCTGAATTCACCGGTAAGGTTGCTTATGAAGATATCGAACAAGGACAAACGTTCATGGTTGAAATCGATGAGCAAACAGGTTTCCAAGAAAAAGTAATTAGCGAATCAAGAAACAAAAAATTAATTCCTACTTTATTAATTTACGGTAAAGATGGTGAGTTAATTCGTTCATACAACTTACCAGTAGGTTCTCACTTAATGGTAAATGACGGAGAGAAAATTAAGGCTGGTAAAGTATTAGTTAAAATTCCTCGTCATACATCAAAAGCAGGGGATATTACAGGAGGTTTACCTCGTATTACAGAGCTTTTAGAAGCGCGTAATCCGTCGAATCCAGCTGTAGTTTCTGAAATTGATGGGGTTGTATCTTTCGGTAAAGTGAAGAGAGGTAACAGAGAAATCGTAGTTGAATCAAGAACAGGAGATGTAAGAAAGTATTTAGTTAAACTTTCGAATCAAATTCTAGTTCAAGAGAATGACTTCGTAAGAGCTGGTTTACCGTTGTCAGATGGAGCAATTACTCCAGATGATATTTTACGTATCCAAGGACCTTCTGCTGTACAGCAGTACTTAGTAAACGAGATTCAAGAAGTTTACCGTTTACAAGGGGTGAAGATTAATGACAAACACTTTGAGGTTGTTATTAGACAAATGATGCGTAAAGTTCAAATTCAAGATCCGGGAGATACCTTATTCTTAGAAGATCAATTGGTTCACACAAGTGACTTTATCGTTGAAAACGATCGTTTATTCGGTATGAAAGTTGTTGTGGATGCTGGTGAATCTGAGAATCTGAAAGAAGGACAAATTGTTTCTATGCGTGAATTACGCGATGAAAACTCATTGTTAAAACGCGAAGATAAAAACTTAGTAATCTCTAGAGATGTAATGCCAGCAACTGGTACGCCAATTCTACAAGGTATTACTAGAGCATCGTTACAAACGAAGTCATTTATCTCTGCAGCGTCGTTCCAGGAAACAACAAAAGTGTTAAACGAAGCAGCTGTTGCTGGTAAGATTGATACGTTAATGGGATTAAAAGAAAACGTAATTGTTGGACATAGAATCCCTGCTGGTACTGGTATGCGTGAGTATGAAAGTATTATTGTTTCTTCTAATGAAAACGGAGATTTATTAACGCAAGAACAAGAATTAAATTTCTAAAACATGACGGACGATCAAAATAACTTCAATATCGAATTGGATGAAGTAACGGCAGAGGGAACTTATTCAAATCTGGCAATAATCAATCATTCAAACACTGAATTTGTTGTCGATTTTGTGAACATCATGCCTGGTGTGCCAAAAGCTAAAGTGAAGTCGAGAATCATCTTAACTCCACAACATGCAAAGAGACTCTTACAAGCGCTAGAAGATAATATCACTAGGTTTGAACAGTCTAATGGTGAAATAAAGGATTATGAAGCTAGTAATAGTTCAATGCCACCAATTAATTTTGGACCCAAAGGAGAAGCTTAATTAACGCGATATAAGAAAAGCCTCACACGAAAGTGTGAGGCTTTTTTTGTTCGTTCGAAGATTGACGGTTTTTGTTTCGTTTGCTGTTTACAATTTTTTGATGTTTTACTAACATGCAACTCAAATGTCGCCAAATGTTATCCCAATATTAAAGCGTATAACCAAGCGCTCGGATTGCTTTTTTAGGCTGATACAAGCTTTTTTATTGCCAAATAGAAGGTTTCTTTTGATTAATGAGGTGATGTGTTGTCATGTTTATTGAAAAAGTAAAAATATAGCGGTTGCGAAATCTGAAAAGGGGTGTTTTTTATAGGAAGAATTGGATGGATTCCATAACCTAAATTTGATATGGGTTAACTATAGCTTAATTTGATTTTATTGGAATTGCCCCTGAAATTGACTTGTTTTGTCTTACTAAAATGAAAGAACTACACCGCATACCTTGTATAGCACGTAAGTGTGAAAATAGGCAAAATAGCAAAGCTAAGTGTGAGCGATAGAGCCTTTCATTTGCCTTGCAATAAAGCTGAAATTAGGATAGTCGTTGTTACTGCCCGTTTTTATATTCGTATAAGCAGCAAGTAATGACCTAATTTATATTTTATTTTAAGCGTGAATCGAGCCCTTTGATGAGAATCCTCTCTAGAAGGGCTTATTTTTTGTTTTTATAGTAAGCGTATTGTAATCGCGTATCTTGCGATTTATTTTGTTTGCTCACAGTGTGTAATTGCATTAATTTTTAAAGAAAATGATGGGGTTTGTATTTGGGCTGTGTCTTTCGTATAAAAAGAATGAAACGGCTGTGAATAATTAGTCTAAAAGCTATTTGGGGCGCTATATTTGTAGTAATGTTAAGGAGGGTGTTTTTAACTAATATTAAATATTTTCTTAAAAAATATAAAGAATAATACCTGTAATTTAAAATACTTCAAATAAATTTTTCAATCTAAAGTAGATGTGCTATTTTTGCCTTTCCACAGTATAGTGGGTATTTAGCAAAGTCTGTATTTAGAGTAGCTGATCTACTCATGAAAAGTAAAGTCATATGAAAGAAATTACAAAAGAAGTTTATCTAAAGTGGTATGAAGACATGCTATTTTGGAGAAAGTTTGAAGACAAGCTTGCCGCTTTATATATTCAACAAAAAGTAAGAGGATTCTTACATTTATATAATGGGCAAGAAGCGGTTTTGGCTGGAGCTTTACACGCAATGGATTTGTCAAAAGACAAAATGATTACAGCATACAGAAATCACGTACAACCTATCGGATTGGGTGTTGACCCAAGAAGAATCATGGCAGAGTTGTTAGGAAAAGGTACTGGTACATCTCAAGGTTTAGGTGGATCAATGCACATCTTTTCTAAAGAACATAACTTCTATGGCGGACATGGTATTGTAGGTGGACAAATTCCTTTGGGAGCTGGATTAGCATTCGCAGATAAATATTTTGATAGAAAAGCAGTAACCATGTGTTACTTTGGAGATGGTGCGGCACGTCAAGGATCATTGCACGAAACTTTTAATATGGCAATGAACTGGAAGTTACCAGTGGTATTCATTATTGAAAATAACGGATATGCAATGGGAACCTCTGTAGAGCGTACAGCTAATCATTCTGAAATCTGGAAATTGGGATTGGGTTATGAAATGCCTAGTGGACCAGTAGATGGAATGAATCCTGTAAAAGTAGCAGAAGCGATGTACGAAGCGATTGAAAGAGCACGTCGTGGAGATGGACCTACTTTATTGGAGATGAAAACGTATCGCTATAGAGGACACTCTATGTCTGATGCACAAAATTATCGAACAAAAGAAGAGGTAGAAGAATACAAAAAGATTGATCCAATTACACAAGTTTTAGATGTAATTAGAACAAACGGATATGCGTCAGAAAACGAAATCGAGGCAATGGATCAACGAGTGAAAGATTTAGTAGCTGAATGTGAAAAATTCGCTGAAGAGTCTCCATTCCCAGAGTTGAACGTGATGTACGATGTAGTGTACGAACAAGAAAATTACCCTTTTTTACCTCATAGATTATAATAAAATAATATGGCAGAAGTAATTACAATGCCACGCTTAAGCGACACCATGACAGAAGGTGTTGTTGCAGCTTGGTTAAAGAAAGTTGGAGATAAGATTTCAGAAGGAGATATCCTTGCAGAAATTGAAACAGACAAAGCAACAATGGAATTTGAATCTTTCTATGAAGGAACATTGTTATACATTGGATTACAAGAAGGGGAAGCTGCTCCAGTAGACTCGCTTCTTGCTATTATTGGAAATGAAGGTGAAGATATTTCTGCTTTACTTAGTGGTGGTACAGCTGCTGTCGCTGAACAAACAGTAGTGGTTGAAGCTCCTAAAGCAGAAGAAAAACCAACTGCTGCAGCACCAGCTATTCCAGCAGGTGTGAAAGTAATCACGATGCCGCGCTTGAGCGATACAATGACAGAAGGAACGGTGGCTAGCTGGATTAAAAAAGTAGGAGATAAGATTGAAGAAGGTGATATTTTAGCAGAGATTGAGACAGATAAAGCAACAATGGAATTTGAAGCTTTTGAATCAGGAACGCTATTATACGTTGGAATACAAGAAGGTCAGTCCGCACCTATTGATAGTGTATTAGCTATTTTAGGTCCTGCGGGAACAGATGTTACGGCTTTAGTAGAAGGAGCTAAAAATGGAGGTGTTGTGGCGACAGGGACTGAAACAGTTGTGGAAGCACCAAAAGAAACAACATCCACTGTAGCACCTGTAGTGACGGCAACGGCAACAGGTGGGAGAGTTTTTGTTTCACCTTTAGCTAAAAAAATAGCAGAAGAGAAAGGAATTAACTTGACGCAAGTAAAAGGTAGTGGAGAAAATGGACGCATCATCAAACGCGATGTTGAAAACTTTACTCCTACTACAGCACAAGCTCCTGCTCAAACAGTTGCTCCAGTTGCACAAGCAACGGCAACAGTAGCTGCAGTACAGCCATTTATTCCTGCTGGAGAAGTAAGCTTCGAAGAAGTGAAAAACTCTCAAATGCGCAAAACTATTGCACGTCGTTTGGCGGAATCTAAATTTACTGCACCACACTATTACTTGACCATCGAAATGGACATGGACAATGCCATGACTTCTCGTAAGTTGATTAATGAATTACCAGATACAAGAGTATCGTTCAATGATATGGTTGTTAAAGCATGTGCTATGGCTTTGCGTAAACACCCACAAGTAAATACACAATGGACAGATAATGCTACGATTTACAATAATCACATTAACGTTGGTGTGGCTGTAGCTGTAGAGGATGGATTAGTAGTACCTGTATTGCCTTTTACAGATCAAATGTCGTTAACGTACATTGGCGCAAAAGTGAAAGAACTTGCAGGTAAAGCGAAAACAAAAAAACTGACTCCTGCAGAAATGGAGGGTAGTACGTTTACGGTTTCTAACTTGGGAATGTTCGGAATCCAATCCTTCACTTCTATTATCAATCAACCAAATGCTGCAATTTTATCTGTAGGTGCTATTGTTGAAAAACCAGTAGTGAAAAACGGACAGATTGTAGTAGGGAATACCATGACTGTTACATTGGCTTGTGATCATAGAACAGTAGATGGTGCAACAGGAGCACAATTCCTGCAAACATTAAAAAGTTATATTGAAAATCCAGTTACGATGCTGGCCTAATCAAATAATATAGAATTGAAAGAAAAAGCTTGCATTTTGCAGGCTTTTTTTGTTTTTTTTACTATTAGTTTTTAGTAAAACACGGTGAAATAACTAGGTATTTTGTATTTTTGAAGCATGTTAAAGGTAATATACATCAGTTTTTTATTGGCGATTCTAACTGCATCGTGCAGCGTTTCCTCTAAAGTATCGAATGAGCCTATTATAGAGGCTTCTGCGGTGAAAATTAATTCAACCTTACATTATTTAGCTTCTGATGAATTGATGGGAAGAGATTCTGGTCATGAGGGGAATGTAAAGGCGGCGACTTATTTGGCGAATGAGTTGAAAGAGTACGGCATTCAACCTTATTATAAGGGGTATGAAGATGAGTTAACAGCGGTGGAAAATACTTGGAATGTCGTGGGGGTAATCCCAGGACAAGATCCAAAATTGAATAAGGAAATTGTGGTCCTAGGAGCGCATTACGATCATATTGGTATCCAACCAGCAGTTAAGGGGGATTCAATAGCCAATGGAGCGAATGACAATGCATCAGGTGTAAGTATCTTGTTGGAATTGGCACGTAATTTAGCACAAAAGAAAATGAAGCGAACGGTTTTAGTTTGTTTCTTTACGGCTGAAGAATTAGGTATTCTCGGTTCACAACATTTAGCAAATCGCTTAAAGGAAGAAGAGGCTAACGTGGTACTAATGTTGAATTTTGAAATGTTAGGCGTTCCGATGCAAAGGGAATACACTACTTTTATTACTGGATATGACCAAAGTAATTTGGCAGTGAAAATTAATGAAATAGCAGGTGAAAATTTGGCTGGACGATTTGAAGATGCAGAAAAAATGCAATTATTTATGCGATCGGACAATTACCCCTTTTATTTAACCTATAAAATACCGAGTCAAACCTTCAGTTCTTCTGATTTTGAGAACTTCAAATACTATCATCACGTAAAAGACGAGGCGCATTTGATGGATGTGACGTTTATGACAGAACTAACGAAAAAATTTGTTCCTGTCGTAGAAAAATTGATTAACTTACCTTCTGGTGAAATTAGATTGAAAAACTAAAGATGAAAAATATTATTGTTACGGGAACAAGCCGTGGTATTGGTTTAGAAACCGTAAAAATACTAGCAAGTAGAGGACATAAAATATTAGCTGTTTCTCGTAAAAAAGCTACTGCGTTAGCAGCATTTGAAAATGTAACTTGTTTGGAAATTGACCTTACAGTAGAAGCTGACCTTCAAAAAGTAAGTGAATATGTAGCAAAGGAATGGGGGCATATTGATATTTTAATTAATAATGCTGGAGCCTTAGTTAACAAACCTTTTGAAGAAATTACCGCTGCAGAATTTGAATGGGTATACCAAGTAAATGTATTTGGTTTAGCTCGTTTAGTGCAATTGTGTATTCCTCATTTCGTAGTGAATAGTCATGTGGTTACGATTAGCAGCATGGGTGGAGTACAAGGGACGATGAAGTTTGGCGGTTTGGCAGCATATAGTTCAAGTAAAGGAGCTGTAATTATCTTAAGCGAGCTCTTAGCTGAAGAATATAAAGAGAAGGGAATTGCATTTAATGTAATTGCTTTAGGAGCTGTTCAAACAGAAATGTTAGAAGAAGCCTTTCCGGGGTATCAAGCACCTTTATTACCGGAAGAAATAGGAGAATATATAAGTGATTTTGCACTTACAGGAAATAAATATTTTAATGGTAAAGTATTACAAGCATCTAGTACGACCCCTTAAAAAAGATTAAATTGATTACGATACTCAAGCCTTATTTACCTGAATCGGCGCTAGAAGCAGCTTTTGAATTAATCAAGCAGTACCATATTCATTTAAAAATAGTAAATGAAAGGGTGACACGCCATGGGGATTATTCGAGAGGATTGGATGGCAAACACCTAATTACCATCAATTCTAATTTAAATCCTTATCGCTTTCTGATGACGTTGATTCACGAAATTGCTCATTTAGTTGCTTTTCAAAAATATGGACGCCATATCAAACCACATGGAGTAGAGTGGAAGCAGATGTTTCGCTTACTTATGTTGCCATTTTTGAGACCCGAAGTTTTTCCTGATCGATTGTTGCCGCTTTTGGCCAATCACTTTAGAAACCCGTCGGCAAGTAGTGACACAGACGAACGTCTGTCTATTGCGATGAAAATGTATGACTTAGTGGATAAGAATAGCAATTGCTGTTTTGTTTATGAAATACCTTTAGGAAGTCATTTTAAGACCTATAATGGCAAGGTTTTTAAACGCGGCCCATTGCGTGTAAAAAGATTTGAGTGTTTGGAAGTAGCAACAGGGCGATTATTTGTCTTTAAGGCAAATGCCGAAGTTGAAATGATGACACATTATGTTGTAAAACAAGAAGAAGAATAGTATGAATTCGAATTATTATGCTGTTGTAATGGCAGGAGGAGTTGGTTCGCGTTTTTGGCCAGTTAGCACTCCAGAATTCCCAAAACAGTTCCACGATATGTTGGGATCAGGTGAAACACTGATTCAAAAAACCTTCATGCGATTATCTCAGTTAATACCCAAGGAAAATATCTTGATTTTAACCCATGAGAATTACAAAACAATCGTTCAAGAACAATTGCCTTCAGTAGAGCCCGATAATATCATTTTAGAACCCGCCATGCGAAATACCGCACCGTGTATTTTGTATGCCGCAATGAAGATTAAGAAGTTAAATCCTGATGCAGTAATGGTCGTTGCACCTAGTGATCACTGGATAGAAGATGAACTTCAGTTTGTATCTAATTTACAACGTACTTTTGATGTTTGTGAACGCGATCAAGTGTTGATGACCTTGGGCATTCTTCCTACTTTTCCTAATACTGGATATGGATACATCGAATTCAATAAATTGGATTCTAGACCGATTAAAAAAGTAGTGCAGTTCAGAGAAAAACCAGATTATGTAACAGCAAGAAAGTTTATTCAAAGTAGACATTTCTTGTGGAATTCTGGTATTTTTGTATGGAGTGTAGGTGCAATTTTAGAAGCATTTTCTAATTTTCAACCTGAAATGACAGCACTTTTTGACGCTGGTTATACGTTGTTTAATACAAATCGAGAAAAAGCATTTATTGAGGAGAATTATGCCAAAGCAGAGAATATTTCCATCGATTATGCCGTTATGGAAAAAGCGAATAACGTTTACGTTTTACCTGCAACCTTTGATTGGAACGATTTAGGTACTTGGGGGTCATTATATGAAAAACTACCCAAAGACATGGCGGATAATGCGGTGGTGAATGCAAATGTGTATTTCAATAATGCAACCAACAATATTGTGCGTACAGACAAAGGTAAATGTGTAGTTATTGACGGATTAAATGATTATATCGTTGTAGATAAAGAAGATATATTGTTAATCTATCCAAAGAAAAAAGAACAAGAAATAAAAACAGTTAGTCAATATATTACAACGAAGAAAGAAAAATAAAAAAGTCCTTGGTTTTTTACCAAGGACTTTTTTTATGGTTGATCACTTAGGGCTTTCATAAAAGCTATGATCGACTGAATTTCCTGCGCTGTCAAGTCGAGAGGTGTATCAGGTAAGGTTTGGTTTTCTACGTCTAATCCCAGACCAATACCACCTCCTTTGTTATAGAAGTCCATGACTTCTTCTAGTGTTTCATATACTCCATTGTGCATATACGGACCACTTTCGTTTATGTTTCTCACAGTTGGAGTTTTAAAAGCGTGTTTGAGTTGGGCCAAATCAGTATTGAATACATATCGACCTAAATCGTCATCTAAATGTGTGCCAGCTTTGTCTTTTGGAACACCGAGGATTTCTTGTTCTGAACTCCTGAAATAAGGGGAGACCGTTCCGTTAAATACGGGTAAAAAGTGACAAGTGGCGCATTGCGCTTTTCCTACAAATAGGTTGAATCCTTGTTGTTCTTGCGGGGTCATAGTTGCCTTATTTCCTCTCATATACTCATCAAATCGTGAGTTGAAGGTCGAAAGGGAACGAATGTATGAAGCCAATGCATTTTCTACTTGCCATACTGCGATGGGCTCTTCGGTTTGATACGCTTGGGCAAATTGTTTTTTGTACGTAACACTTTGATTTAAAACTAAGACAATCTCTTTTAAATTGCCGTGCATTTCGTCTTTATTCGTAATTACATCTGTTGTCTGACTTTCTAATGTCACACTGCGCATATCCCAAAATTGACCGTGATAATATCCCGCATAGTTTAAAGAGAGTGCATTGCGCTGTAACGGGTTTCCTGCCAGATCCAGCGATGTTTTTCTGTTTTCGCTAAAAGCTTTATCAGGATGATGACAAGAGGCACAACTTCTCGTATTGTCTTTTGATAATTGGGAGTCAAAGAATAATTCTTTTCCTAAAGCAATTTTATTTGGGGTCGCATAATAGGAACTATCCGGTAAAAAAGCATTGAGATTAATGGTGTTGGGATCAAATAATGAACCTGTCTCACCTGCTATGACCTGATTATTTTGTAAAAAAGGAATAGCTAATTCGCGCTGTAAAGCAACAATTTCCTGCGCCAATGGGTCCAAATACGTCAAGATGAAATTGAGGTAATCAAAGGTGTTTTTGGCTGGATTGACCTCGCATATCCCAATGGCTTCTGTTAGTAACTGCTGTATTGTCGAATATGATTGCGTATGGGTCCATGCTTTAGAGACTGCGATGGCTTGATTTACTCCCGTTAAACTCGCAGAGGCTTCAATAAACTGTAACTTGCTAGCAGGAGTGTCAAAACCCGTAATACCTAAAGTGGTGATTTGAAATACTTCTAATTTGAGTGCTTCCAATACAGAAGCAGGCGCAAAGGTAATAACTTCAAAGTTTTTGTGAATTTTGTTGGATAAGTTTTTGAGTTTTCTCGCTTGCAGTAAAAGTTCTGCTTGAGCGGTTGTATCATAACTAGGATAGATTAGTTCTTCAACCACTTGAAAGCCCTCAGCAGGGATGAATTTGTTTTCGTCTAAATCCAATTGATCTAAAGCAGGACCATTCATAGCTGCAGCAGTATGAGGTAAAAAGTAAGATACGGCCCATTCTATTTTTTTGTAAGCAAGTCGGCTGGCAATAAACTGTTGTCTAATCTGCGTGCTGTCTTGGTTGTTTTCTATAGCGTGAATAAGTTGATCTATGTTGGTGCTAAGTGTATCCACTTGTTCAACCAAATAGGTGTTGTAAGTCAGTGATTGGTAAGTGTCTTTCTTTTGACAGCTGATAATGCCAATTGCGAGTAAGAGCAAAAGGAGAGTTGATTTGATCTGTTGCATAGTATAAAAAGACACTTTACACACTGAAAATAGTGTGTAAAGTGTAGTATATGAGGGTTCTATTTTTCGACGTTGCGAATGATTACAACTTGTCCGCCTTCTTTGTTTTTGTTTACGCCTGCTTTATCCGCGTTCATAAACTCATCTTTTTGCCAAGTATGCGAGTGAATATTAACAGCAAATGTATTTGGGATACCTATTAAGTCAGAAATGTCTTCCATTGCTCCAAATTCCCAAGAACCAAATTTTTGTAAATTTCCTGATTGGTTATAATTGGCTTGCCATTGAGCATCCTGTCTGTTGTGCTTCATGTTCAACCACGGTTTGTATGTTCCGTCTGACATTTTGTATTGCCAGATATATGAATCGTGTTTTGCATCTGCATAGTAAGAATCTCCGTCTTCTTGAATATAAACGTAGTTTTCAGTTACGCATAGATTATCTGGATTTATGAGGTTGTTTCCTGGATTACTATCACCCTCAGCAGCAACAGAAAGTTTACCTGTAAGCATATTGTTTTTGTCTAGGACTAACTTATACACACGACCCCACATCGTAAAGCCTTCTACAGGGTTACCACCGCTAGCTTGCCCAGTTGCAGTGAAATACAATTCATTTCCTTTATTGGCTCCTTTGCGGTAATCGATATCCTCTACACGAGAAAAGCGAATTACACCCAATTCCATATTTTTTTGATTGATTTGTGCTCCCGTTAAGTTTTTAGCATTGGGTATCTCAACAAATTCCACCTCATATTCGTTGCCTTTATTCAGGTCCATTTCCGTATATCCTCCTGATTTTCTTTTCAAGGCATATAATTTTCCGTTGTGTAAATCTCCCTGATCTCCTACATACATCAGTAATTGTCCTGCACTTTGATGGTTTGAACCGTAGCCTTGATCTTCTCCAATCACGATATAGGTTTTGCCTTTAGATACGTCTATCGGTAGAGGAACTGCATTTTCCATACTCGCTTTTCCTAAAGCAGGTAAAACGCGATCCGTCGATGATTTTAAATCTGTAGATCCCAATGGATCGATAGCGTGCACCATACTTTCTTCACCAGATTCTCCTGCAGTTAGGAAAATAGGACCAAATCCATGCAATTCCGGTTTGGCTAAGGTAGCAGAACACAAACGTGTAATTCCACCAATACCATCAACAATATATTCTCCTTTTACAGGTTTGAATGTCTTATCTAAATACACACGTGAAACCGATTGCATGATTTCGTGATTGGTAATCATTAAAAACCCATCCCCATTAGGGTCTTTCATAAAACCAGCACCGTCAGGTTGTCCTCCAAAAACAAACGAAGGGGAACCTTCTAATTGATCTTCACTAGAAATAAGCGAAAAAATCTCTAGGTTATTGAAACCAGGCATTGCATATACAAATGCAGGGGTTTTAGAATGGTTTTTTAAGGTAATAGGATTTTTAGGATCTGGTTTTGGTTCCTCTTTAATAGGATCTTTGTCCGTAACTTTGTTGTCATCATTGTTACACGATGTGACAGCAAGAGATAGTAGTAAGCTCGCTGTCAAAACAGTCATTGTGTTGTTTAGTTTCATTTTTGTTTATTTTTGTTGAGACAAACATAGGAGTTGTACGTATCTGTAGAGTTATTGATACTTTATTAAATCTTTAACAAAAAAGAATAGGGGTATCGGAATCGAAGCGAGACTAAAACTCAAAATTCACAGCAGGTAACCGTTGAAAAAGAGATAAATATTTTGTAGCTTATACTTTATTGTGTACCTTGATTACTTACATTTTTTTAAAAAACAATGAATCCAATTGAAACCATATTAACTCAAGATTATCTTACCATTATTGGATTTGCATTGCTGTTAAATACGTCCTTAATTATAGGGTCTATACTATTCTATTTTTTATGGCATGCTTTTTCGAAAAATAGGATTGAGGTTAATGCATATCAACCCATTGTCCCATCTGATATTGTAGCTGTATGCTCTACTTTAATTTGCAATGTGATGGTATTTGTTTTAGGTGCTTTTTTGTGGAGAGCGGGATATTTAGAGATTGATTTCGATGCACTACACGTTGGAACAGTCTTACTACAACTTGTTCTGTTGATTTTGGTAGTTGATTTTTGGATGTATGTTTTTCATAAAATGGCACATCATAGGTTGTTGTATCAGGTTGTTCATGGAAAACACCATGAACACGTAGGTGTAAACGCCTTGAGTCTCTTTGTGCTTAGTCCGTTCGAAGCTATTGGTTTCGGATTAATGTTAATGGCTATATTGTGGTTTTATCCCTTTCATTATTTCAGTGTAGGGTTGTATTTTGTTATTAATGTACTATGGGGAACTATCGGTCATTTTAATCGAGTAGGGAAGCTTTTTCTCAAGGGATGGAGGGGGTGGATCGGTACGGCTAGTTTTCACAATATGCACCATATCGAACCACAAAAAAACTTTGGTTTCTATACTACACTTTGGGATCGACTATTTCGCACGCATCAAACAAGAATCTAGAAGAAGAAGAAAAGAAATAAAAAAAACCAGTAGTTGATCAACTACTGGTTTACTTATTCGTGCGCTATACGTGTTAGCGAATGATTTATTTTTTTAGGCTTTCTGCCGCTTTGAGTACAGCATCTCTTAAACCGTTTTTATAGGCAATCATCTTGTTGCGAATTTCTTCATTTTGACTACCCAAAATTTGCAGGGCTAATAGGCCTGCATTTTTTCCGCCATTTAAAGCCACCGTAGCAACAGGTACTCCACCAGGCATTTGTAAAATTGAAAGAACACTATCCCATCCATCAATTGAATTACTTGATTTAACTGGTACGCCAATTACAGGAAGAGGAGACATTGAAGCAACCATCCCCGGTAAATGTGCTGCACCACCAGCTCCTGCTATGATAACTTGAATTCCTCTCTGGTGTGCATGAGAAGAAAAATCAACTAATTTTTCAGGTGTGCGATGTGCTGAAACAATATCTACTTCTACTTCCACGCCAAACTCTTTGATGATATCAATGGCATCTTGCATGACAGGCATATCTGAAATACTGCCCATTACTACTGCTACTTTCATATTTATTGACTGATTACTTTAATCGTTTCTTTTACTTGTTGAGCGATGGCTCTCGCTTTATCCATATCACTATTAACAATAGTTACATGCCCCATTTTTCGGAAAGGTCTTGTTTCTCTTTTTCCGTAAATATGTGGGGTTACACCTGGAATAGCTAAAATTTCATTCATTCCTTCGTAGTATACTTGCCCTGTGTGGCCTTCTGCACCAACTAGATTAACCATCACCCCTGCTACTTTACTATCTGTATTTCCCAAAGGCAAATCTAAAATTGCGCGAATGTGTTGCTCAAATTGAGAGGTGTAACTCGCTTCAATCGAGTAATGTCCTGAATTGTGTGGACGAGGAGCCACTTCATTTACTAATATCTCGTCCTCTTGCGTTTGGAACATCTCCACGGCTAAGAGACCTACGTGGTTAAATTTTTCTGAAACAGCCAATGCAATTGCTCTAGCTTTATCTGCAACAGCTTCTTCAATACGAGCTGGACAAATCACGTATTCTACTTGATTTGCTTCGGGGTGAAACTCCATTTCTACAACAGGAAATGTTTTAATTTCTCCGGATGCGGAACGAGCAACGATAACGGCTAGCTCATTTTTAAAGGGAATCATCATTTCGGCTATACACTCCACTTCAGGTAATGCAGGAAGATCTGCTGCTGAACGAACAACTTTTACTCCATTTCCATCATAGCCAAATTGGGCGGATTTCCATACAAAAGGAACCGTTACGGTTTGTTCATTTACCGCTGCAATTAAATCAGATTTGGTAGAAAAACGAACATAAGGTGCGGTAGGAATTTGATGTGATGTATAAAAATCTTTTTGATTGCCTTTATTCTGAATTAAACGCAACGTTTCTGGAGCAGGGTACACTTTAACTCCCTCTTTTTGTAATTGCTCTAAAGCTTCTAGGTTCACTCCTTCAATTTCGATAGTTAAAACATCTACTTTCTTTCCAAAGCGGTAAACAGTTTCATAATCCATTAAGTCACCTTGAAAAAATTGATGCGCACCAAATTGTGCAGGAGCTTCTTTACTTGGATCTAAAATAAGAGTTGCAATATCAAACTTGCGCGTGTCATACAAAAGCATTTTGCCTAGTTGTCCACCTCCTAATATTCCCAAGCGAAAATCAGTTGAATAATAATTCATTGTGTTGTTGTAATTGTGTTTGTGCAAAGATATACTAAATCAAATGGTGTACATAAAATAGCAACAAAAAAAGTGAAGTTCCTCGAAGAATCTATAAGCGAAGCTTGACTCAGTGGGCTTGTACTGTATGGTAGGAGAATGTATTGGTTTTAACTGTTGTTAATTGGTTTCGATGTTTTTATGATTTTAATGTAGGGATAATACCAATAGTTTAGTTTTACTAATGTGAAAAAAAACTTAAAATAATTCTTGTTTAGTTAAAAAATTAACTTATATTTGAAAACAATATTACATGGTACAACGTAGTAAAAGATACTATATACTCTTGATCTGGTATATAAAAAATAATCTTAACAATAAGACTTATTAGCTTTGGTTTTAGAGTTAGATTGAATTAGTTTGTTTTAGACGTAGCGTTTGCAGAAAGCGCTACGTTTTTTTATGGAAAAAAAGTACCGAAGGGAATGCAGCGCATCTTCTTACTGATCACTTCTGGATAATTTATCTCGAATGGAGCCTCTTCAATACCCCTAGTACAAACCCCATAAAAATACAAAAACACAAAAATCAAGGGTGAATTTGTTTGGAATTCATCTGTTAAGGATTATAAATGTGGTATATCTTTTTTGTATATTTGCAAATTATCAATTCAATTGTTTATGGAAATTCAAGTTTTGGATAAGACTTTTGTTCCTTTTATTTCGGAAAAACGGATTCAAGAAAGATTAGGAGAAATAGCAAGTGAAATTTTGCGGGATATGAACGGAGAAACGCCAATCTTTATTGGTGTTTTGAATGGATCTTTTATGGTTGTTTCTGACTTGGTTAAACAATATAAAGGGGAATGCGAGATGAGCTTTGTTAAGATGGCTTCGTACATAGGAACACAATCATCTAATCAAGTGAATCAATTGCTAGGATTGGATATTGATGTGACGGATCGACGCGTGATTATCATCGAAGATATTGTCGATACGGGAAATACATTAGTAGCTTTAAAGGATCTTTTTGAGCAACAACGTCCAAAAGAAGTTAGAATTTGCACCTTGTGTTTAAAACCTGAAGCATATACCAAAGACATTAAATTAGATTATGTCGCTTTTGAAATTGAAAATAAATTCATCGTCGGCTATGGGATGGATTATGATAAACATGGAAGGAATATTCCAGAAATATATCAAATTAAAGAGTAATAAAAACAGTAACAGCATAATAAAGTAAAGTAGCATGATTGCAATAGTTTTATTTGGAAAACCTGGTGCAGGAAAAGGCACACAGGCAGAATTTCTTAAAGGAAAGTATAATTTAACTCATATTTCTACCGGAGATGTGTTTCGTTATAATCTAAAAAATGGAACTGAATTAGGGAAACAGGCCAAGGTCTTTATGGATAAAGCAGAATTGGTTCCAGATTCTATTACAATTGATATGCTTGCTGATGAGGTAGAAAAAAACATGGATAAAGCCGGGTTTTTATTCGATGGATTTCCCCGTACAATTCAACAAGCAGAAGCATTAGAAGCTTTATTAAAGGAAAAAAATATCCGTTTTGTAGGAACGGTTGGCTTAGAAGCTAATGACGATGTGTTAGTACAACGTATCCTAGAAAGAGGAAAAACAAGTGGAAGAGCAGATGATCAAGATGAGAAAATCATCAGAAGTCGCTATGAAGAATACAATGAAAAAACAGCGCCATTAATCGATTACTATACAGGAAAAAACTGTTATAATTCAGTAGATGGAATTGGAACTGTTGAAGAAATTACAGCGAGATTAAGCGGTGTAATAGACCGTTTGATCTAATCGATCTTTTGGATAAAAAAGACAAGTACAAAGAGAAGGTAATATAATAAAAGATGACTGAAGGGAATTTTGTAGACTACGTGAAAATATATGTAGCCTCAGGAAAAGGTGGAAGAGGTTCTACGCATTTACACCGAGAAAAATTTATTGAAAAAGGAGGTCCTGATGGTGGTGATGGTGGACGTGGAGGTCATGTCTATATTGTCGGTAACGAAGGGTTATGGACGTTGTATCACTTGAAATTCCAACGCCATATCAAAGCAGGGCATGGTGGTGATGGTGGTAGTTCTAGAAGTACGGGTTCTGATGGGGAAGATCGAGTTATTGAAGTACCTCTGGGAACAGTTGTAAAGGATAAAGAAACAGGAGAAGTCCTTTTTGAAATTACAGCACATAACGAAAAGAGAATCCTTGGAAAAGGAGGAAAAGGGGGATTGGGAAACTGGAACTTTAGAACGTCAACCAATCAAACACCTCGTTATGCGCAACCAGGAATGCCTGGTCAAGAATTGGATATTATTTTGGAGCTAAAAGTATTAGCTGATGTAGGTTTGGTAGGATTTCCCAATGCGGGAAAATCAACACTTTTATCTGTGTTGACCTCTGCAAAACCAAAGATTGCTGATTATCCTTTTACAACCTTAAAACCAAATTTGGGAATTGTTGCTTACCGTGATTTTAAATCTTTTGTGATTGCTGATATCCCCGGAATTATCGAAGGTGCAGCAGAAGGAAAAGGTTTAGGACATTATTTCTTGCGTCATATTGAACGCAATTCAACCCTTCTCTTTATGGTGCCTGCTGATGCGGAAGACATCAAAAAAGAATACGAAATTCTCTTGGATGAATTGAGACGATACAATCCGGAAATGCTAGATAAGGATCGTCTTTTAATCATTACCAAATCGGATATGTTAGATCAAGAACTTCAAGCCGAAATGAAAGCAGAGCTAGATGCAGCATTAGAAGGAATGCCTTATATGTTTATATCTGCAGTTGCGCAGCAAGGTCTTCAAGAACTAAAAGATAAATTATGGCAAATGTTAAATAACTAGCCTGTAAGCGAGATTTTAAAATCTCGCTTTTTTTATATCCATTTTAAACTAAAAATGGTTATTTTTTTGTTAAAAAAAAGCGTGTTATTTGGCTTTTATTCGTTTTTTTTTGATTTTTTTATATATTTACCCTCAATAGAAATATTTGAAAAAAGAGAAATAAAGCTCATTTATGCTATTTATTATTTTACTCACTTTTGTACTAGCTTTTAGTACGCTTTTTTTGAAGGGGTTAGGACGTTCTAAGTTTACAGGATTATTAACTTTAATACCATTAAGTCTTTTCATTTATTTTCTGTCTTATTTGCCAAAAATAAGATCAGGAAAGGAAGTCTTGCTTTTTAGAAATGAATGGGTGCCTTCTTTAGGTATCGCCTTTGACTTTAAATTAGATGGATTGTCCCTCTTATTCTCCTTGCTAATCACAGGAATCGGAGCACTCGTGTATTGGTATGCTTCCTACTATCTCAAAGGACATATTTATATTCAGCGATTTTTTGCCTATCTCGGACTCTTCATGGGCGCTATGTTAGGCGTCGTTTTGTCAGATAACCTAATTTCCCTTTTTGTATTCTGGGAATTAACCAGTATTACTTCCTTCTTTCTTATCGGGTTTAATAACGAAGATGAGGATTCGCGTAAAAGTGCACTATGGGCACTTGGAATTACGGGACTGGGAGGATTCTTTTTGCTCTCTTTCGCCGCTGTGGTGGGGAGTATAGCAGGTAGTTATTCCATTCATGAATTATTGACCCAATCGGACTTCTTAAAGGAACATGCTTCCTATGGGATATTGTTGTTCTTTTTATTCATGGGAGCTTTTACCAAATCAGCCCAGTTTCCCTTTCATTTTTGGTTGCCAGGTGCAATGAAAGCGCCTACACCCGTTTCTGCTTATCTGCATTCAGCTACAATGGTGAAAGCAGGAATTTACCTTTTAGCGCGTTTTACGCCCGTTTTGGGTGATCATGTGTATTGGAATACCACTTTGCAGGTAATAGGGGGGGTAACTATGTTATTTGGAGCCATACACTCCGTGTTTCGAAAGGATATGAAAGGAATATTAGCTTATACGACAATTTCGGCCTTGGGTATGATTGTCTTTTTACTTGGAGTAGGGTCGGAAAAGGCCATTTACGCCGCTAGTATTTTTATTCTAGTTCACGCCTTATACAAAGCAACGCTCTTTTTGGTCACAGGTACTGTAGATCATCAAACACATACCCGTGATATAACGCAATTAGGTGGTTTGCGCAAAACAATGCCCGCTTTGGCTGGTGCTGCTCTGATCGCTGCTTTATCTAGTGCAGGGATTCCGTTGACTTTTGGATTTATAGGAAAAGAGATTATTTACGATGCAACCTATACCTATCCCATTAATCAATGGGCACTAGTCTTTACTGGGGTAGCAGTGCTGACCAATGTTTTTCTAAGTGCTGCTGGTTTTCTTGTAGGAATTAAACCTTTTTTTGGAAAGGTAAAAGAAAGGTGTCAAGATGTGCCTAAACCTTCTCTTCAAATGTGGTTACCCCCTGTGGTTTTATCCGTGTTAAGTCTTGTCTTTGGCGCATTACCTCAATTGGTAAATCAAGGTATTATCGCTTCGGTGGCAAGGGCAATAGGCGGCAAAACGATTGAGATGGAATTGGCTTTGTGGCATGGATTCAATGAAATCGTAGCGCTGAGTGGTGGAACAATTGTCTTGGGGATTGCCTTGTACTTCGCTTTTAAAGGATATCAAAATTCACTCCGCATCGTTGCACGCTTTGACAGCCTGTCTCCTCAGCATATTTTTGGTTTTGTCGTGGAGAAATTTAGAACGTTTGCTTACGCTTATACGCGTTTGTTTCAAAGTGGGTATTTGCGTATTTACTTGATGGTCATCATTGTTTTCTTTATCGGCTTGGTAGGGTATAAATTATTCGCAGATGTTCCTTTGCGTGTCAACACAGAAGGACTGTCTGAATTTAGAATTTATGAATTAGTAGTCTTCTTAATTACAGTTATCGCTATTTTCTTTGCTATTAATACACCTTCTCGATTGTCGGCTATCGCCGCAACAGGAGTGGTAGGGTATTGCATTTGTTTGATTTTTGTATTCTACGGTGCCCCAGATTTAGCGATGACGCAATTTGCTATTGATACGCTAACGGTCGTTTTATTTGTCTTGGTTTTGTTTAAATTACCTGGTTTCTTAAAATTGAGTAATCGAAAAATTCAATTCAGAGATGCAGTGGTTTCTATTGCTTTTGGAGGATTGATTTCACTCATAACGCTACAAGCATTGGTATCACCAGCAGACAAAGAAATTAGCCGTTATTATGCAGAAAATGCCTATGTTTTAGCAAAAGGAAAAAACGTAGTCAATGTCATTCTCGTAGATTTTAGAGGTTTTGATACATTAATTGAGACTATAGTACTTTCAATCGCGGCATTAGGAGTATATGGTCTTTTAAAATATAGAACGAAGGATGAAGAAATATCAGAATAAACACCACGTTTTAGATACGACAATCTTGCGCACGGCAACAAATTATTTATTGCCTTTATTGATTCTGTTCTCCTTGTTTGTCTTGTTGAGAGGACATTATCTTTCAGGAGGAGGTTTTGTTGGAGGATTGATAGCTTCAATTGCCTTTGTTTTACACTCATTTGCCTATAGTACGAAACAAACCTTAGCCTTATTTCAGTTTTCGCCTATGCGTTTAATCGGAATTGGTCTTTCGTTGTCTATATTCAGTGCATTAGTGCCTGTTTTTATTGGTTTACCCGTGATGACAGGTGTCTGGTTTGCCGAATCTGTAGCTGTCATTGGAGCGGTAGGAACTGCCCTGTTCTTTGATATTGGGGTGTATTTGGTTGTAATCGGAGTCGTTTTGACGATCCTCTTTACAATTGCAGAAAATGTTTAATTAATTGGAAACATTGAAATGGAATTATTACTCGTAGTTTTAGTAGGTATATTGTATTCTGCAGGCATTTATTTAATGTTTCGCAGAAGTATGGTGAAGTTACTCCTCGGATTGATGATGTTAGGCAACGGTGCCAATATCCTCATCTTTCTAATGGGAGAATTAACGAAAGGCAAAGCGCCAATTATTGACGAAGAACACACGCAATTTTTTGATGCTTATGCTGATCCTGTGCCTCAGGCACTGATCTTAACCGCAATTGTAATTAGTTTTGGTTTGACTGCTTTTGCTATTGTTTTATTGAACAAAGTATATAGTACAACCGGAACGGATGATTTAGATTCTCTTAATATTCAAGATTTAGATATATGATTTCAAACTTCATATTAGCGCCAATTTTTGCTCATATGTTTACGGCGGTTGTGTTATTGTTTTTTTGGAAAAATGTAAAAATTCAAAAAATAATAAGTATCGTTGGTAATAGCATTGCTTTTTTGTTGTGTTGGAATTTATTTGCTGCAACTTGGGAACATGGCGCAATAACCTTGCAACTTGGAAGCTGGAAAGCTCCTTTTGGTATTACCTTCGTTGCGGATACACTAAGTGCCGTTATGGTACTGCTTACGGCCACAGTAGCTTTAGCTGTAGGAATTTACTCTACATCTGCGATCAATATAAGCCGAATCAAATACGGGTATTTTATTATTTTCCACTTTCTAATCATGGGGCTTTTAGGAGCTTTCTTGACAGGCGATATCTTTAATTTATACGTTTGGTTTGAAGTCGTGATTATCTCCTCTTTTGTCTTGTTGACTCTAGGAGGAAAGAAAAGACAAATGGAGTCTGCCGTTAAATATGTCACCATGAACATGCTGGCCTCTACTATTTTCTTAACAGCTATCGGAATCCTTTACGGAATTACGGGAAGCTTGAATATAGCCGATTTGGCACATCAAGTCGCCATTGTTGAAAATAGAGGTTTAGTATCGGTAACCGCACTGTTGTTCTTTGTGGGATTTGGAATTAAATCGGCCGTATTTCCCATGTATTTCTGGTTGCCTTCCTCTTATCATACCCCACCTTCGGCCATTGGTGCTATTTTTGGTGGACTACTAACTAAAATGGGGGTCTACTCCATGTTTAGAGTGTTTACGATCGTATTCCAACCGGATGATTTTGTCTTAGGGGTTTTTGTGGTGATTGCTATCTTAACGATGATTAGTGGCGCATTGGGCGCAATTAATAAAAGGAATATCCGCCGTATCCTATCGTACTTTATTGTTTGTCATATCGGATACTTAATAGCCGGATTTGGCTTATATACAGAACTCGCTTTTGTAGGAGTTATCTTTTACTTAATCCACGATGTTATTGTGAAAAGTAACCTTTTTATGATGAGTGGCTTGATACAGAAAATTAGAGAAACACAAGATATTAACCGATTAGGAGGATTGTATAAAGATTACCCTAAGCTTTCCATCTTGTTTGCTGTTATTCTGTTCTCTTTGGTTGGAATTCCACCATTATCTGGTTTTTGGCCTAAAATTATGTTGTTCCAAGAAGCGTTTAGATTAGAGCAATATGTGCTGTTGGGAACACTCATATTTGCGAGTTTCGTAACGCTGTTTATCGTAGCGCGAATCTGGTCGGAAGTGTTTTGGAAAGATTTGCCTAAACCCAATAGTGAAGAAATTGATCACTTTGCACCTTTTGTGAGTTCGGGAAAAGTAGCCTTGATTTTACCTGTAGCTGCCTTGGCCGGAGTATCTCTTTTTATTGGATTGAACGCCCCTTTAATCTTTGAAGTTTCCGAGCGAGTGGCACATGAAATGATGAATCCTTCGATTTATATAGAATCAGTTTTACAGGGCATTAAATAACGGAAAGTATGCTGAAATATTTTTTACTTAATATCTTATTGACCTTTGTCTGGGTTGCACTTACAGGACAATTAAACTACGCAAATTTCTTCTTTGGAGGAGTAGCGGGTTTCTTTATTCTGTGGATGTTGACGAAAACCTCTTCCAATAAAGCTGACAAAGAATACTTTTATCGCGTACCTAAAATTATCGTCTTTATTTTTTACTTCTTTGTAGATATGCTTCAAGCAAATCTGCAAGTGGCTATTGACGTAATTACACCAAATTATCATACTACACCGGGTATTATTAAATATGAAATTGATGCAAAAACAGATTTCGAAATAACGATGTTAGCCAATATTATTGCACTTACACCTGGTACCATGGTAATCGATATTGCAGACGATAAAAGTCATATATTTATTCATACGATGTATCTGAAGGATAAAGACAAATTCATTCAGCGCATGAAAGAAAGAACCGAAAAGAAATTATTAGCTATTTTACGATGACAGTAGAAACCTATTTGATATATGTGGTCATGCCCATCATCAGTTTGTCCTTAATTTTAATCTTTATCCGATTTCTGAAAGGGCCCGCAGTGGTGGATCGTGTAGTGGCTATTGACTTACTCATTACCGTAGGAGTTGGGTTTATTGGATTATTTAGTCTGATTACCAATAATCCTATATTTTTAGATGTGGCTGTAATCATGGCGCTAATCGCGTTTTTGAGTACCGTAGCCTTTTCGTTTTACTTAGATAAAAGAGAAAGAGATGACTGATATACTAATCATGATTTTGAGTACACTGGGGGCTATTTTTATTTTAATCGCTTCTATCGGTATTTTTAGAATGCCCGATTTTTATACGCGATTATCTATTACGATTAAAGCCGCAACCCTGGGTATTGGTTGTATTCTTGGTGCCGCGGCTATTCACTTTTCTGAATTTTCAATTACCACCAAAGTATTTGCCATTGTTTTTTTCTTGTTTATCACTTCGCCCGTAGCAGCATTTTTAATTGCTCGAACTGCGTATATGACGGGAATCAAGTTGTGGAACAAATCAGTTATCGATGAGTTGAAAGATCGTTATGGTTTTGATGAATCTTGTGAAGAAGAAGACAAAACAACGTGTACACATACAAATACCAATAAAAATGAAGAAGAGAAAGATTAATTATTTTGTTTATTCAAGTATCTTCGCAAACTAAGTAACATACTATTATAATTATGAAAAAAATCGTTTTATTACTGACTGCATTTTTACTTATTGCGCCTGTTAAATTAAAGGCAGACGAGGGAATGTGGTTTTTAATGTTCATTGAGCGTTTGAATCAACGCGATATGGAGAAAATGGGATTACAGCTAACTGCTGAAGAAATTTACAGCATTAATAATCATTCATTAAAAGATGCAATTGTGCAGTTTGATGGTGGATGTACAGCAGAGATAATCTCAAATCAAGGATTGGTTTTGACAAACCACCACTGTGGGTATGATAAGATTGCAAACTTGTCTACACCAGAAGATGATATTTTAACTAACGGATTCTGGGCAAAAGATAAGGAAACAGAAAGACCAGCAAAAGGGTTGTCTGTTCGTTTCTTCGTGCGTATGGATGATGTAACAAAACGCATCATGAGCGTGGTAAATGATAAGATGACTGAAGGAGAAAGAGAAAAATTAATCAACCAAGAAATTGCTAAGATTCAAGCTGAAAATGACGGAGATGGAAGATATACAGTTTCGGTGAAATCGTTTTTCCAAGGTAATGAGTACTACTATTTCGTATATGAAGATTACAATGATGTGCGTTTAGTTGGAACACCTCCAAATAGCATTGGAAAATTTGGTGGGGATACGGATAACTGGGAGTGGCCACGTCATACAGGTGATTTCTCTATGTTCCGTGTATACACAGATAAAAATGGAAACCCTGCTGAGTATAGCGCAACTAACGTTCCGATGAAGCCGAAACACGCTTTACCTGTTTCTATCGCTGGAATTAAAGAAGGAGACTTCTCTATGATTTTAGGATACCCAGGTAGAACAAATCGTTGGATGCCTGCACAAGGAGTAGAGCAAAATATTAAGTTCGCTTACCCTGCTTGGGTAGAAGGTTCAAAATTAGGAATGGATGTAATGAAAAAACACATGTCTAATGATGATGCCGTGCGTTTAAATTATGCTTCAAAATATGCCGGAGTAGCAAACTACTGGAAAAATAGACAAGGGATGATTGATGCTTTAAATCAGCATCAAACAGTTGCAACGAAAACTGCAGCGGAAAAAGAATTCCAAAAATGGGCCAATAAAAAAGAAAATAAAGCAAAATACGGAGACGTAATTAGCGATATTAATGCATTCTATGCTGCAACTAATACAAAAGCACGTCATGATAATTACTTGATGACGATGTTGCGTACTTCTGCAATGGCTGCTACTCCATACCGTTTATCAGGTGGCATGGAAGCTTACGCTATGGGAGATGAAAAGAAAAGAAAAGAAATGCACGATGATTTTATTGCTTATGTAAATGAAATGTACGACGGGCAAAATGAAGCGTTAGAAAAAGAAATGCTAGCGAAGCAATTAATGCTGTATGCTGCTAAATCGGAAGGTTATGCAATTGCTCCTTATATTGAAGTGTTGAAAAAAGACTACAATGGTGATTTTAATAAATACGTTGAAGAAGCATTTAAACAGAGTGTATTTGCAAATAAAGAACGCGTATTAGCCTTTATTGAAAACCCTAAAGGAGTAACAATTTCCAAAGATCCATTATTGAAACTTTCTGTTGCTATTATGGAACAGTACAGAGCGAAAAGTGATGAATTGGCAAAATTAGAAGATAAATACCAAAAAGCATATCGTTTGTTTGTTGATGGAGTTGTCAAGAGTAATCCAACAGGGAAATACTATCCAGATGCTAACTCAACATTGCGTTTAACCTACGGTACGGTAAAAGGGTTACCAAGAGGAGAAAAAGTAAATGATGCAAAAGAAAATTGGTATACTACATTAAAAGGGACTGTAGCAAAACACGTACCTGGTGATGAAGAATTTGACGTACCAACAAAATTAATCGAATTAGAAAAAACTCGTGATTACGGAATGTATGCAGATAAAGAAGGACATCTACCTGTAAACTTTTTGACAAATCACGATATTACAGGAGGTAACTCAGGTTCACCTGTATTAAATGGAAAAGGAGAGTTAATCGGTTTAGCTTTTGATGGAAATATTGAAGCAATGGCAGGTGATGTAATTTACGACCCAGCTTTGCAAAGAACAATTAACGTCGATATTCGTTATGTACTGTTTGTCATTGATAAGTTTGCTGATGCAAAACACCTTATTGAAGAGATGAACATTGTTAGAAAATAAGAATAAAAAAAAAGTAGCAAACCCAGGTTTGCTACTTTTTTTTTTTCCTCAAATGATGAGGGTATAAAAAAACAGCTTGCATTAATTTGCAAGCTGTTTTTTTATAATCTTATATCCAATCCTAACAGAGGTAGAAAAGCATATAAAAAGAAGATACAGAGTATAATAATGTCGATAATTACTATTTTGTTGCTGTGAAGAGTAGAAGGTAATACAAGTAATATTCCCCTTGAAACGCCTACATAAACAAAAAAGAAAAATATCGAATAACTATAGGGATTAATCAAATTGTCTTCTCCTTTAAGCAGTGTCATAAAATCTCGGGTTAATCCCCTACTTCTACAGAGTACATCAGGTAATCCTTCGCAAGCGGAACGAATACTTAACGCGGTTGAGGTTGTTGAAGTAAGAAAGAAAATATATCCAAACAAACACAACATCAAAACGAAAAAAATCCCATTGATAATCCTGTAATTTGACACGCTTTATTCCGTTACTTGTTCTTCTATAAAAAGAGTTTCACCTTGATCTTGAAGAGAATCTTCTTCCTCTTCTTCGTAGTATTCATACTCTTGGTTATTCATTTTGTCTAGTTCTTTCTGAGCATCATCAATGTTCTTGATTGCTGCTGTTGTAACAGAAGCAAACAGAAGTCCCCAAAGCAGAATAATAGCAAAACTAATACTTCCAAGAACAAGGCCTGCAATTCCTAAACCTTTAGATTCATTGTGTTTTTTTGCACTAGAAATAGCTAAGATTCCCAATACAATGGCAGCTACTGAAACAATGATAGCAATCATTCCAAAGCACGGAATGAAAGAGGCTGGTAAACCTATAATACCAGAAACAAGAGCTAAAATACCTAAAACTTGTGTGTTATTACCACTTTTCTGCTGTGGTAATGGTGGTGGAGTGTAATTGTCCATAGGGCGATTTTTTAATAAAATTTTGACGAAAATACGATATATTTTCTCTTAAAAGTTAATCAAATATTAAAAATGATGTGTTGTAGGACTATTTAATTAGACTATTCTAGTGTTTAAATAAGAAAATGAAGCATTTAACTTGTGAAAAATAATCAAAAATATTCCTCTTTTTTTCTAGGTGCATTGCACAAAGTATCCTGTTATTTCTAGTAATAAAATTGTAATTTTAACGCCAATTACAAATCGATTTTAAATAGATAAAATAATGCGCGTACATTTTATTGCAATCGGAGGAAGTGCCATGCACAATTTAGCTTTAGCCTTACATGCAAAAGGCGATGTTGTTACAGGAAGTGATGATGCTATTTTTGAACCCTCTAAAACTAGATTGGCAAAACAGGGATTACTACCTGAGCAAGAAGGCTGGTATGCAGAGAAAATTACAGCTGATATCGATGCGATAATCTTGGGCATGCATGCAAAGGAAGACAATCCCGAATTGATCAAAGCAAGAGAATTAGGGTTGAAAATCTATTCCTATCCTGAGTTTATCTATGAACATGCTAAAAATAAAACCCGTGTAGTCATTGGGGGGTCACATGGTAAAACAACGATAACCTCTATGGTGTTGCATGTATTGAATTATCACGGTGTTGAAGTCGATTATCTTGTAGGTGCACAGCTAGAAGGATTTGATCGCATGGTAAATCTAACGGATGAAAATGATTTTATGTTGATAGAAGGGGATGAATATCTATCTTCTCCTATTGATAGACGACCTAAGTTTCATTTATATGAACCCAATATTGCTTTGTTAAGCGGAATAGCTTGGGATCATATTAATGTATTTCCAACTTTCGAAAATTATGTCGATCAATTCCGCATTTTCATAGATAAAATTACCAATGGAGGCATCTTAATATACAATGAAGAAGATGCTATTGTAAAGCAAATTGCAGAAGAAAGTACCAATCCAATTCGCAGAATACCTTATACAACCTTAGAAAATGAAATTGTTGACGGGGTTGCTTATTTAGTTACTTCAGAAGGACCTATGCCGTTAGAAGTATTCGGCCAACATAATATTAATAATATTAGTGGAGCTAAATGGGTATGTCAAAATATGGGTATCGATGAAGATGATTTTTTTGATGCCATTACAAGTTTCAAAGGAGCTTCAAAGCGCTTAGAAAAATTGTATGATAAAAATACTACAGTTGTATACAAAGATTTTGCGCATTCTCCAAGTAAGGTAAAAGCGACGATGAAAGCAGTTCGTGCACAATATCCAACTAAAAAACTAGTTGCGTGTTTAGAATTGCATACCTATAGTAGTCTAAATGCAGATTTCTTATCTGAGTATAACGGAAGTTTAGATGTAGCTGATCAAGCAGTGGTGTTTTATTCTTTGGAGGCTTTAAAAATTAAGCGTATGCCAGAAATTCCTGCAGATCAAATGCAAGAAGCATTCGCCTTACCGACGTTGACCACTTATACCAATGCGGATGACTTCAAGGCCTTTATCAAAACACTAGACCTAAAAGATAGCGTATTGCTATTCATGAGTTCAGGTGATTATGGCGGACTTGATTTGAATGCATTTGTCCAAACAATATAGATAAACTAAAAAAATCCTTTCACTGAAAGGATTTTTTAGTTTAAGATATTTACCAATCGCAGAAAAAGAAGAAGAAGCTTGAGAGGTGGACTGATTTTTGAAAGACCAAGGGAGGATTTAATATAGTGATACCATGGCTGAAATAAAAAAACCAATACATGCTTGGGCAAATGATGATCGTCCACGAGAAAAACTCATGCTCAAAGGGAAAAGCGCCTTAAGTGATGCTGAATTATTAGCTATTTTAATTGGTTCGGGTAATAAAGAAGAATCGGCGATTGATTTAAGCCGAAGGATTCTGCAAGCTAATGAATCCGACTTAGCTGAATTAGCTAAGCAGTCCGTATTGAGTTTGCAACGTTTTAAAGGAATAGGAGAAGCTAAGGCAATTGCTATTGTCGCTGCCTTAGAATTAGGTCAACGCAGGCGAATGGCAGATAAAATTAAGCGGACTAAAATTACGTGTAGCCAGGATGTATTTGAATTAATGCGACCAAAAATAGGAGAATTAACCCATGAAGAGTTTTGGGTGATCTTCTTGAATAATGCCAATCACGTGCGGGGTATTGTAGCTAGTCGGGAAGAGCCTTTTATCAAGCATCAGTTAATCGATGCTATTAATATCAGTAAAGGTGGGGTGACGGGAACAGTCGTTGATTTGAGAATTTTATTTAAACTCGCCTTAGAAAAACAAGCCACTGCCGTAATCTTAGCACACAATCATCCTTCAGGTAAGCTTTTGCCTAGTGAAGCAGATTTTCAAATTACGAGAAAGATAAAGGAGGCTGGAAATATCATGGACATCACCATTCTGGATCATTTTATTATTACAGAGTATGATTATTATAGTTTTGTTGATCATGGAAGATTCTAAGCCGTGCTGTTTTTTTTAAAATGTTTACTTTTGTAGCTTTAATTGGAAAAAGTACCGATGGACTTAAAAAAGTTTGAACATAAAACCGATATATTTTTTGACTTGGATCACACGCTTTGGGATTTTGAAAAAAATTCTGCCTTAGCTTTCGAACAAGTACTGAATGAAATGAAACTGCCTTTTACAATCGAACAGTTTTTAAATTACTATGTGAGTATCAATGCAGACTATTGGGATCGCTATAGTCTAAATCAAATCTCACAAGCAGAATTGCGTATCGGAAGAATTCGAGATACTTTTAATTCTTTGGCATATGCTACAACAACCGATAAAATGTTAGAAGTAGGCGATCGCTATCTTTCGTACTTACCCAACTACAATCACCTTTTTGATGGAGCTATAGAAATTTTAGACTACTTGCAAGAAAAGTATAAACTGCACATCATTACCAATGGATTTGATCAAGTACAAGCGAGAAAAATTAAAAATTCTGGAATGGAAAGCTATTTTCAAACCGTGACGAATTCTGAACGTGCAGGAGTCAAAAAACCAGATGCTAAAATTTTTACCTATGCCTTGGATTTAGCTCAAGTTCAGGTGAAAGAGACTGTCATGATTGGAGATAATCTTCTAGCGGATATAGAAGGTGCACAAAAAATCGGGATGGATGTGATTTATTACAACGAACACCATAGAGCTGTGCCTGCAACTTTACCTCAAGTAAATAACTTATTAGACATAAAAAGCCTGCTCTAAAAGCGGGCTTTTGTATTAGTAATTGTATTTAAATTGCCATCTGTTTTTTAGAAAATCTCGCGTGCCATTTTCTCTGCTATTGTGCCCAGGTTCATACAATAAGGTTCCGCTTAATTCCGTTGGGAGGAATTCTTGATCGACAAAATTATTGGGGTAATCATGGGAGTATTTATAGTCTTCACCATATCCCAACTCTTTCATTAATTTAGTAGGGGCATTGCGCAAGTGGATAGGCACGGATAAATCGCCAGTTTGTTTTACAAGTTGTTGCGCTTTACCAATGGCTATGTACGTGGAGTTGCTCTTTGGTGAGGTAGCTAAGTAGATTGCGCATTGACTCAATAAGATTCTGCTTTCTGGATAACCAATAACGGAAACGGCTTGAAAGGTGTTGGTAGCCATAATTAAGGCAGTGGGATTAGCGTTGCCGATATCCTCTGATGCAGCAATAACCAAACGCCTTGCAATGAATTTTACATCCTCACCCCCTTCAATCATACGCGCCAACCAATAAACTGCACCATTGGGATCGCTCCCTCGTATAGACTTGATAAAGGCTGAAACAATATCGTAATGCTGTTCGCCCGTTTTATCATATAAGACCGTGTTTTTCTGTACAACTTGCATGACGTAGTCATTGGTCAAAACGATTTCATCACCTAAAGTAGCATTGACAAGTAATTCGAATGTGTTTAATAGCTTTCGACCATCTCCACCCGATACGCGAAAAAGAGCCTCTGTTTCCTGTAAGATGATTCGTTTGGATCGAAGAAAAGAATCTTTCGCAATCGCTCGATCTAGTAAAGCGCGCAAATCTTCTTTTGTAAAAGCATTCAGTGTGTATACTTGGCATCTAGAAAGCAATGCGGGAATCACTTCGAAACTTGGATTCTCCGTTGTAGCCCCAATTAGAGTAATCCATCCACGCTCAACCGCAGCTAAAAGCGAATCTTGTTGTGATTTACTGAAACGGTGAATCTCATCGATAAACAAAATGGGATTGCGTGCAGTAAATAAACCGTGATTAGATTTTGCTTTTTCTATAACCTCTCGTACATCTTTAACTCCCGAGTTGATTGCACTCAAGACATAAAAAGGACGTTGACTCTCCTTGGCTAAGATTTCAGCTAAAGTTGTCTTTCCTGTTCCTGGAGGTCCCCAAAAAAGCAAAGACGGAATAAAGCCAGTTTGTAATTGCTTGGTTAAGATTCCTTGTTCCCCCACAAGATGTGACTGACTAACATAGTCAGCTAAGGTTTGCGGTCGTACTCTTTCTGCTAATGGTGCATCCATGACAATGTGATTTTGAGAAATACAAAAATACAACCTATAATCTCGAATAAAAAGGAGTTAACTAAAATTGTCCTGAAAAGCAAGTGGTTTGTATGGTTGAATTGAAATACATTTTTATACCTTTATGTTTTATGCAGTTTTGAACACTATTCAATGAAAGATAAACAACTTGTCATCAGCGCCGATCTTATTATCCTCCCTGTAGTATTCTTAATGATAATATGGACGGTGTATTGGTTAGATTGGAAAGATTATTTGCAACTTTATCAATACGGTATTTATCCACGTACCTTGACAGGACTTAGAGGGATATTTTTTAGTCCGTTTATACATGGCGGATTAAAACACATTTACAACAATTCTGTTGCGTTGTTCGTATTGTTGTTATTGGTACAATTTTTCTACAAAAAACAAGTAAGGCAAATCTTGGGCTGGGGGATTTTGTTGTCGGGATTGGGAACGTGGATCATTGCTAGAGAGAGTTATCACATCGGTGCTAGCGGCTTGATTTATGTTTTAGTTAGTTATATGTTCTTTAAAGGAATACAAACAAAGTATTTTCGTTTAGTTGCACTCTCGCTTTTAATTGTAATGCTCTATGGAAGCATGATATGGTATGTGTTTCCCGATATCGAAGAGGGCGTTTCTTGGGAAGGTCATTTAAGCGGGTTCATTACAGGAATGTTGTTGTCTTTTGTGTTAAAGAATCCAGTCTATGCAGAAAAGATATATAAGTATGAATGGCAATCACCAACTTATAATCCAAACGAGGATCCTTTTATGCAATGCTTTGACGAAAACGGAAATTTTGTAATCCTACCTAAGGAAGTTAAGGAAGCAATGGATGTAACAAATCCGTATCGGCCAACTTTGCCTATTGTGTATGGAAATGGGTGATTTTTGTGAGGTGATAAGAGTATGAGATGATGAGATGATAATCAAAAAGAATAGTAAATAAAAAGGGAAAGGATAGCTGCTGCTATCCTTTCCCTTTTTATTTTTGAAAGATGATTCTAATGAATATAGGATAAAATTACCCATCACTCATTTATCTACGTTGTCTGATTGTTTCATATAAAAATGCTCCACAAGCAACCGATACGTTTAAAGAGTCGATGCTGCTATACATAGGGAGTTTTGCTTTTTCATCAATGATTTTCAATACAGATGGGTTGATTCCTCTGTCCTCACTACCCATGATGATTGCCAAGGGTATATTCAAATCAACATCGTAAATTTCTTTTTCCGCTTTTTCAGTAGCACCTAGAGTAACGACTCCAGATCCTTGTAAGTAGAAAACAGCATCCTTGATGTGATCGACCTTGCAAATTGGAATATTGAAAACAGCACCTGCAGAAGTTTTTATTGTATCTCCATTTACAGGAGCAGCACCATTTTTAGAAATGATAATCCCATCGGCTCCACAGCAAGCGGCTGTACGAATTATGGCACCAAAATTACGCGCATCCGATAATTGATCCAAAACAACAAACAAAGGTTTTTCTTTCTTCTCTAATGTCGTTTCGACTAATTCTTCCAGTGATACAAAAGTAATAGGCGCAATCGTTCCGATAGCTCCCTGGTGATTTTTTTTCGTTAGGCGATTGAGTTTTTCAATAGGCACATAAGAGAAATTAATGTTATTTCGCTTCAGTGATTTGATTAACTCATTCATCAATTCTCCTTGAGCATCCTTCTGTAAGAATACTTTATCTATATCTTTTCCTGCTTCAATGGCTTCGATTATCGCACGAATACCAAAAATTTGATTCTCCTGATCCATGGTGCAAATGTAGCTATATTTTTAATAAACAGCTGATGTTTTTTGTTTTAGGAATAAACTTTTATATCCAAGTATCGCATGGAGGAGCGTGAAAATTAGAAGAGGGTTTTAAAGCCAATGTGTATGGTGGTATTGTCAAAAGAAAAGGGAATGCCAGGTTGTTTACCATTGGCAAACGAAAGATTGAAGTAGCTGGATGAAGTAATGAAGCCAAGTCCAAGTCCAACACTATATAAGGTGTTCTTTTGATGCAACGGCTTAAACTCCTGTACAGCATAGTCAAATATCGTGTGTAAGTATAAACTAGGATGCACTAAAAATCGATATTCTGTGTTGATTAAGTTCAGTTGATTGGCTAGTAAACTGTTTTCTTGAAAACCACGGAGTGATTGTGTACCTCCAAAACGATACATTTCGTTGACAAGATAATCCTTACTGAATAGCGAATAGTAGGTCCAATTGACATAGAAGAAATGTTTAGGAGCTAATTCAATATTTTTATTCGCATGGAGCTGTATCATATACTGGGATTCTTTTGCCTCTTCTGTCGTTCGGTTTCCTGTTCCAGCCAAAACGTCCAATGAATAATTAACGGGAAACAAAGGTAAATAGTTTCTTTTTCGAACAATAGTATAGTTTAACGTATAAAACTTGCTGTCAAAATTTTCCATTGATGGCAACGTACTATTGGTAGTTGAAGAAGTACTTTGGTAGCCGAGTTTAATATTTTGGTTATATTGAATAGCATAGCCCACTTGCAAGGCTAGCTTCGTATTCTGATAGATGGTGTCTTGCTTCTGAATATTGAGTTGTCCACTAAGATTGAGGGGAGTATTAAATAAATAAACAAAAGAAGACTTGAAATCAAACTGTGTTTGTTTATTGGCATCACTGCGCCAATATAATTGAATAGATTCTCCTTTATTTAAAACGTTGTTTAAAGCAAGGTCTAAATAACCCGCCAGAGAAAATTTTTCATTCTCATCCGTACTGAATCCCATAAAACCATCGAAAGTATTGGTGTTTACTTTATCTATATAAAGATAAAGTGTGGTGTTGTCGTCTGTAAAAAGTGTTTCAGCTGTTTTGTATTGCCTTAAAAAGTCTAAATCGCCTAACGTTTGAGTTAGATTGTAAATCAGTTGCTCACTATACGGTTTGTTGAGGTAGCGTTTAGTGACTTGCTTGATTATTTTTTCAGGAACTTTCTGACTGCTTTGAATGGCAATGTTATTTAACTTTCTACTTGGAGCTAGGTTGAGTTGTAGGTCGCAGTACAACGTGTTGTTTTGAATGTTGTGATTGCTCAGTTGCAAAGTTGACATACCTAAACCAGCTCGATCTAAAAGTTGGGTATACTGTTGTAGGATAGAGGGGAGTGATTCAAAGTCAAAAGCGATACTGTCTTTACTAAAGCCAAGTTGTTGCTGATGAGAATCAGACAAAAGCTTGTTTGATAAAATAACTTGACCAAGGAGGGGGCCTAGTGTATAGGTATAGAAGAGCGTTGTCTTTTGTTGCTGTTTGTTTTTGGAGAAAGACAAATAGCCTTTTTTGTACAATAGCTGGTCTATACTGTCAATCGTTTGTTTAATGGATTGTAAATCAGGGTGTTTTTTTTTATAGCTCAAGTTTTGTAATAACTCGCGTTCCTTTACTTGGGTTGACGTTAGTTCAAGGGTCAAGGTGGTCTCTTGTCCATACGAGGTGAAACACAGGAATAATGCGAAAAAAAAAGAGAGAAGGGACTTGGACACTTGCGCTGTATATTTGCGTGTAAAGTAAAATAAAAAAAGTAAGAAGCTGAGACTTAAAGAATAAAATAAATAAATTACGTGAAAATTAATAAATTGTCTTTTGAAAAAAGAAAAAAACTTTCTACATTTGCAACCCCGTATATAGTGGGGAATAATATATTGTAGAAATTATTAATAAACATTATGCCAACAATTCAACAATTAGTAAGAACAGGGAGAACCCAATTAACTAAGAAGAGTAAATCGGTTGCTTTGGATTCTTGTCCTCAAAGAAGAGGGGTTTGTACGCGTGTTTATACTACTACACCTAAAAAACCTAACTCTGCAATGCGTAAAGTTGCAAGGGTACGTTTGACAAATGGTAATGAAGTAAACGCTTACATCCCAGGAGAAGGACACAATTTACAAGAGCACTCGATAGTATTAGTTAGAGGAGGAAGGGTAAAAGATTTGCCAGGTGTTAGATACCACATCGTACGTGGAGCTTTGGATACTGCTGGAGTAAACGGTAGAACTCAAAGAAGATCTAAATATGGTGCAAAACGCCCTAAAGACAAAAAATAATCGTTTAAACGTTTAAGAAAAAGACATGAGAAAAAGACAGGCGAAAAAGAGACCTCTTTTACCAGATCCGAAATTTAATGATCAATTAGTGACGCGTTTTGTAAATAACTTAATGTGGGACGGTAAAAAGTCTACGGCTTTTAAAGTATTTTATGATGCTTTAGCAATCGTTGAAGAGAAAAAACAAGATGAAGAGAAAACTTCATTGGAGATCTGGAAAGATGCTTTAACTAATGTTATGCCACACGTAGAGGTTCGTTCTCGTCGTGTTGGAGGTGCTACATTCCAAATCCCGATGCAAATTCGTCCAGATAGAAAAATTTCTATGGCGATGAAGTGGATGATTTTGTATGCGAGAAGAAGAAATGAAAAATCTATGGCTGCAAGATTGGCTTCTGAAATTTTAGCTGCTGCTAAAGAAGAAGGTGCTGCAGTTAAAAAGAGAATGGATACGCATAAAATGGCTGAAGCTAATAAAGCGTTCTCTCACTTTAGATTTTAATCCATACAGAAAAAATATACAATGGCAAGAGATTTAAAATATACAAGAAATATTGGTATCGCTGCTCACATCGATGCTGGTAAAACAACTACTACAGAACGTATTTTGTTCTATACAGGTAAAAACCATAAAATGGGAGAAACTCACGAAGGATCTTCTACAATGGACTGGATGGAGCAAGAGGCGGAAAGAGGTATTACTATTACTTCAGCAGCGACTACTTGTACTTGGAATTTCCCAACGAAACAAGGTGAGAAGATAGCTGAGTCTATGGAGTACCACTTCAATATTATTGATACTCCGGGACACGTTGACTTTACAGTTGAGGTGAACCGTTCTTTACGTGTATTGGATGGATTAGTATTCTTATTTAGTGCAGTTGATGGTGTTGAGCCACAATCTGAAACTAACTGGAGATTAGCTGATAACTATAAAGTTCCTCGTATGGGGTTCGTTAATAAAATGGACCGTCAAGGAGCTAATTTCTTAGCAGTATGTCAGCAAGTTAAAGATATGTTGAAATCTAATGCTGTGCCAATCGTTTTACCAATTGGTGATGAGGCAGATTTCAGAGGTATCGTTGACTTAGTGAAAAACCGCGCAATCGTATGGCATGATGAAAATCACGGTTCTACGTTTGACGTTGTTGAGATCCCAGCTGATATGGTTGATGATGTTAGACAATACAGAGGTCAATTAATCGAGGAGATCGCGGCTTATGACGAGAACCTTCTTGAGAAATATATGGAAGATGAAAACTCAATTACAGAGGACGAAATTCACAAAGCGTTGCGCGCAGCGACTTTGGATATGAGTATCATCCCTATGTCTTGTGGTTCATCATTCAAAAATAAAGGTGTTCAGTTCATGTTAGATGCTGTTTGTCGTTACTTGCCTTCTCCAATGGATAAGGAAGCTATCGAAGGAACAAATCCTGATACTGAAGAGCCTATCATTCGTAAACCATCGGTTACTGAGCCGTTCGCTGCATTAGCGTTTAAAATTGCTACCGATCCTTTCGTAGGTCGTTTAGCTTTCTTTAGAGCTTATTCAGGACACTTAGATGCTGGTTCTTACGTATTGAACACACGTTCAGGTAACAAAGAGCGTATTTCTCGTATCTACCAAATGCACGCAAACAAACAAAATCCAATCGAATATATTGAGGCTGGAGATATTGGAGCTGCTGTAGGATTTAAGGATATCAAAACTGGAGATACTTTATGTGATGAAAAACATCCTATTGTATTAGAAAGTATGGATTTCCCAGATCCTGTAATCGGTATCGCTATTGAACCAAAAACAAAAGCGGATATGGATAAAATGGGTACTGCTTTGGCTAAATTGTCTGAAGAGGATCCTACGTTTACTGTGAAAACAGATAAAGCATCTGGGCAAACAGTTATTTCTGGAATGGGAGAGTTACACTTAGATGTATTAATCGACCGTATGAGACGTGAATTCAAAGTTGAAGTTAACCAAGGTGAGCCTCAAGTTGAGTACAAAGAAACACTTACACGTGATGCACAACACAGAGAAGCTTATAAAAAGCAATCAGGTGGACGTGGTAAATTCGCGGATATCGTGTTTAAAATTGGACCTGCTGATGACGTTGATGGAAAACCATTCGTTGGATTGCAATTCGTGAATGAAGTAAAAGGAGGTAACGTACCGAAAGAATATATTCCTTCTGTAGAAAAAGGATTCAAAGAAGCAATGAAACAAGGGCCTTTGGCTGGTTTCGAAATGGATTCAATGAAAGTTACTTTGACAGATGGTTCTTACCACGCGGTTGACTCGGATGCATTATCATTCGAATTAGCAGCGAAAATGGGTTACAAAGCTGCGGCTAAAGCTGCTGGGGCTGTAATTCTTGAACCAATCATGAAATTAGAGGTATTGACTCCTGAAGAAAACATGGGTGATATCGTTGGGGATTTGAACCGTCGTCGTGGACAAATCAACAGTATGGATGATAGAAATGGAGCAAAAGTTGTAAAGGCTTCTGTGCCATTATCAGAAATGTTCGGTTATGTAACTACATTGAGAACATTGTCATCAGGTAGAGCTACTTCTACAATGGAGTTCTCTCACTATGCTGAAACACCATCTAATATTTCAGAGGCTGTAATCACTAAAGCAAAAGGAAACGCTTAATTTTAGAGTAAAATGAGTCAAAAAATCAGAATAAAATTAAAATCTTACGATCATATGTTGGTTGATAAATCAGCAGAGAAAATCGTAAAAACTGTAAAAAGTACAGGTGCAGTAGTAACAGGTCCAATTCCGTTACCAACTCATAAAAAAATCTTTACTGTTTTACGTTCACCACACGTAAACAAGAAAGCAAGAGAGCAATTTGAAGTTAGTTCTTACAAAAGATTGTTAGATATTTATTCTTCTTCTTCTAAAACAATTGATGCTTTAATGAAATTAGAGTTACCAAGTGGCGTAGAAGTTGAGATTAAAGTGTGATAATCTGAACGTAAGTTCAAAACAATAAAAGAATTAGGATTGAGTATTAGCGCTACAAGGCGCTAATGCTTAATTCTTTTAAATAAGTTTCAAATAATTTAATTAAATATTTATGTCTGGGTTAATTGGTAAAAAAATCGGCATGACTAGTATTTTCGACGAAAATGGAAAAAACATTCCATGTACAGTAATCGAAGTTGGTCCATGTGTCGTTACCCAAGTCAGAACCAATGAGGTTGACGGGTATGAAGCGTTGCAACTTGGTTTCGATGACAAGACAGAGAAACACGCTACTAAAGCTGAGTTAGGTCACTTTAAGAAAGCGGGAACATCTGCCAAAAGAAAAGTCGTTGAAATTAAAGAATTCCAAGGAGAGCACAAATTAGGTGATGTAATCACAGTTGATTTATTCTTGGAAGGGGAGTTTGTAGACGTTCAAGGTGTATCTAAAGGAAAAGGTTTCCAAGGGGTTGTTAAACGTCATGGATTTGGCGGAGTAGGTCAAGTTACTCACGGTCAAAAAAACCGTTTAAGAGCACCAGGTTCTGTAGGAGCTTCTTCTTATCCATCTAGAGTATTCAAAGGAATGCGTATGGCAGGAAGAATGGGAGGAGAAAATGTAACAGTACAAAATCTTAGAGTTTTAAAAGTAGTGGCTGATAAGAACCTACTTGTTGTAAAAGGAGCTATTCCAGGACACAAAAACTCTTATGTAATCATTCAGAAGTAATGGAAGTAAAAGTTTTAGATATTACAGGGAAAGATACTGGAAGAAAAGTTGAACTTTTAGATTCAGTATTCGGAATTGAGCCAAATAATCACGCAGTATATCTTGATGTTAAACAATATTTAGCAAATCAAAGACAAGGGACTCATAAAGCGAAAGAAAGAGCTGAGATTTCTGGAAGTACACGCAAGATTAAAAAGCAAAAAGGAACTGGAACGGCAAGAGCAGGAAGCATCAAGTCACCAGTATTCAGAGGAGGAGGAAGAATCTTCGGACCAAGACCGAGAAACTACTCTTTCAAATTGAATAAGAACTTAAAACGCTTAGCTAGAAAATCAGCGTTTTCAATTAAGGTTCGCGAAGAGAACTTAATCGTTTTAGAAAACTTCAACTTCGAAGCTCCAAGTACTAAGAATTTTATTAGTGTGTTGAAAGCTTTAGGGTTAGAAAATAAAAAATCTCTATTTGTGTTGGGTGAATCAAATAAAAATGTATATTTGTCATCACGCAATTTAGAGAAGGCTGCTGTTGTAACTAACTCAGAATTAAGTACTTACGCTATTTTAAATGCGGGAAGCTTAGTCTTGACAGAGGGATCTGTGGCTGGAATTGTTGAAAATTTAAGCAAATAATAGGAACATGAGTGTTTTAATTAAGCCTATAATTACAGAAAAAGTAACAAAAGACGGTGAAGTTTTTGGCCGTTATGGTTTCGTAGTTGATAGAAAAGCGAACAAAATTGAGATCAAAAAAGCAGTAGAAGCTACTTATGGTGTTAGTGTTGTTAACGTAAATACTATGAATTATGGTGCTAAGCGTTCTGTTAAGTATACAAAAAGCGGTATGATTAACGCTAAAACTAATGCTTTCAAAAAAGCAATAGTTGAATTGAAAGAAGGAGATAATATAGACTTTTATTCAAATATCTAATAAATAATGTCAGTTAGAAAATTAAAACCTATTACCCCAGGTCAGCGTTTTAGAGTTGTAAATAGTTTTGACGCTATAACAACTGATAAGCCGGAGCGTAGTTTACTAGCACCGAAAAAAAAATCTGGAGGTAGAAATAGTCAAGGAAAAATGACCATGCGCTACACAGGTGGTGGTCATAAACAAAGATATCGTATCATCGATTTCAAAAGAACAAAAGAAGGAGTACCTGCAATTGTTAAAACAATCGAGTATGATCCAAACCGTTCAGCATTTATTTCATTACTTGCTTATGCGGATGGAGCAAAAACTTACGTTATCGCACAAGCTGGTCTTAAAGTTGGACAAACTGTAGTTTCAGGACCAGATGCATCACCTGAAGTAGGTAATGCAATGCCTTTAAGTAAAATTCCTTTAGGAACTGTTATTTCTTGTATTGAATTACGTCCTGGACAAGGAGCAGTGATTGCTCGTTCAGCTGGTACTTTCGCGCAATTAGTAGCAAGAGATGGTAAGTATGCAACAATTAAAATGCCTTCTGGTGAGGTGCGTTTGATTTTGTTAACTTGTATGGCTACTATTGGAGCTGTATCGAACCACGATCACCAATTAATCGTTTCTGGTAAAGCGGGTAGATCAAGATGGTTAGGTAGAAGACCTAGAACTAGAGCTGTAGCGATGAACCCGGTAGATCACCCAATGGGAGGTGGAGAAGGTCGCTCTTCAGGAGGACACCCACGTTCAAGAAATGGGATGCCTGCTAAAGGTTATAGAACTCGTTCTAAAGTTAAGTCGAGTAACAAGTATATCGTTGAACGTAGAAAGAAATAAAAGAGTAAGACATGGCACGTTCGTTAAAAAAAGGACCTTATGTTCACTTTAAATTAGAGAAGAAAGTTCTTAAAAATGTAGAGTCTGGAAATAAAGCTGTTATCAAAACTTGGTCAAGAGCTTCTATGATTACTCCAGATTTCGTTGGACAGACTATCGCAGTACATAATGGTCGTCAATTTGTTCCTGTATATGT
Organism: Myroides fluvii; assembly: GCF_009792295.1. NCBI lineage: Bacteria > Pseudomonadati > Bacteroidota > Flavobacteriia > Flavobacteriales > Flavobacteriaceae > Myroides > Myroides fluvii. Next base: position 2,043,590 of record NZ_CP039934.1, read on the forward strand.
AACAGAGAACATGGTTGGACACAAGTTAGGGGAATTTTCACCAACAAGATCGTTTAGAGGTCACGCTGGTGCAAAGAATAAAGGTAAAAAATAATAAGAAGCTATGGGAGTTCGTAAAAGAGAAAGAGCTGAGCAAGTTAAAGAAGCTAACAAGCAAGTTGCTTTTGCTAAGCTAAACAATTGCCCTACTTCTCCAAGAAAAATGCGCTTAGTAGCGGATTTAGTAAGAGGACAGAAAGTAGAAAAAGCTCTAAATATATTAAAATTCAGTACAAAGGATGCTTCTCGTAATTTAGAGAAATTGCTTTTGTCTGCAATTGCAAACTGGCAAGCAAAAAACAGCGAAGAAAACATCGAAGAAGCTGGACTTTTTGTGAAAGAAATTAGAGTAGATGGAGGAATGATGTTGAAAAGACTTCGTCCTGCACCTCAAGGAAGAGCACACAGAATAAGAAAACGTTCTAATCACGTTACAATCGTATTAGGATCTAATAATAACACACAAAGCAATTAATAAACAGTATGGGACAAAAAACTAATCCGATCGGGAATCGCCTTGGTATTATTAGAGGATGGGACTCAAACTGGTATGGTGGAAATGATTACGGTGATAAAATCGCTGAAGATCACAAAATCAGAAAGTATATCCATGCTCGTTTATCAAAAGCTAGTGTATCAAAAGTAATCATTGAGAGAACTTTAAAACTTGTAACCGTTACTATCACTACTGCTAGACCTGGTATTATTATCGGTAAAGGTGGACAAGAGGTAGATAAGTTGAAAGAGGAATTGAAAAAGATTACTGATAAGGAAATTCAAATCAATATCTTTGAAATTAAGAGACCTGAACTTGACGCGTTTTTAGTGGCTGCTAGTATCGCTCGTCAAATTGAAAACAGAATTTCTTACCGTAGAGCAATCCGTATGGCTATTGGTGCTGCGATGAGAATGAATGCTGAGGGAATCAAAGTAATGATTTCTGGTCGTTTGAATGGTGCTGAAATGGCACGTTCAGAATCATTCAAAGAAGGAAGAATTCCATTATCTACTTTCAGAGCTGACATCGATTATGCACTTGCTGAAGCTCATACTACTTACGGTAGAATGGGAATCAAAGTGTGGATCATGAAAGGTGAGGTTTACGGTAAAAGAGATCTTTCTCCGTTAGCTGGTATGGATAAGAAACAATCTAAAGCCCCAGCAGGATCTAGTAAAGGTAGACCTAACCAACGCAAAAGAAAGTAATTTTTAAACTGAAGAAAAATGTTACAGCCTAAAAGAACAAAATACCGCAAGGTACAGAAAGGTAAGATGAAAGGGATTTCCCAAAGAGGGCATGAACTTTCTAATGGGATGTTCGGAATTAAATCTTTAGATTCAGCATTTATCACTTCTCGTCAAATCGAGGCTGCGCGTATCGCTGCAACTCGTTTTATGAAACGTGAAGGACAATTGTGGATCAAGATTTTCCCAGACAAACCAATCACTAAGAAGCCTCTTGAAGTGCGTATGGGTAAAGGTAAGGGTGCAGTAGAATACTGGGTTGCTGTGGTAAAACCAGGAAAAATAATGTTTGAGGTTGGTGGTGTTCCACTATCTGTAGCAAAAGAAGCATTACGCTTAGCTGCTCAAAAACTTCCTGTGAAAACAAAATTTATAATTGCTAGAGATTTCGAAGCATAATAGAAATTTATCATGAAACAATCTGAAATAGTAAACCTATCTGTAGCTGATTTACAAGAGCAATTAAAAGAGTTGACTAACGCATTAAATAGCTTAAAAACTACACATGCAATTTCTCCAATCGAGAATCCTCTTCAAATCAGAAAGGTTAGAAGAACAATTGCTAGAGTTAATACTGAGCTAAGCAAAAGAGAGTTACAATAATTGTATTCTGCCAAAAGATGGAAAATAGAAAAGAAAGAAAAGAAAGAATAGGTGTTGTTACTAGTAACAAAATGGAGAAATCTATTGTTGTTTCTGAAGTAAAGAAAGTAAAACACCCATTATATGGAAAGTTCGTGAAGCAAACTAAAAAGTATGTAGCTCACGACGAAACGAACAACTGCAACATTGGTGATACAGTTAGAATTATGGAGACTCGTCCATTATCTAAATCAAAATGTTGGAGATTAGTTGAAATCATTGAAAGAGCGAAATAATTATGGTACAACAAGAATCTAGACTTAAAGTAGCAGATAACACGGGTGCAAAAGAAGTTTTGACAATCCGTGTATTAGGTGGAACAAAGCGTCGTTACGCTTCAGTAGGAGACAAAATTGTAGTAAGTATCAAAGACGCAACTCCAAATGGAAGTGTGAAAAAAGGTACAGTTTCTACAGCTGTAGTTGTTCGCACTAAAAAAGAGGTTAGAAGAGCTGATGGATCATACATTAGATTCGATGATAACGCTTGTGTATTGTTAAATGCAGCAGGTGAAATGAAAGGAACTCGTGTTTTTGGACCAGTAGCAAGAGAACTTCGTGAAAGACAATTCATGAAAATTGTATCATTAGCACCAGAGGTGTTGTAATTCGTTCTAAACATGATTAAGCTAAAGATTAAAACAGGAGATACTGTACGTGTTATCGCTGGAGATCACAAAGGATCTGAAGGAAAAATCGTACGTGTATTACGCGAAAAGAACAAAGCTATTGTTGAAGGGGTAAACATCATTTCTAAGCATGTTAAGCCTAGTGCTACTAACCCTCAAGGTGGTATTGTTAAAAAAGAGGCTCCTATCCATATTTCTAATTTAGCGATCGTAGATCCTAAAACTAACGATACTACGAAAGTAGCTATCCAAAGAAATGAAGATGGAAAAAATGTAAGAGTTTCTAAAAAATCAAATCAAGTATTATAGTATGGCTTATATACCAAGACTTAAAGAAGAATATAGAAGCAGAGTGATCTCTGCTCTTAAAGAGGAGTTTGGATACAAGAACATTATGCAAGTTCCTAAACTTGAGAAAATTGTTGTTAGCCGTGGTGTAGGTGCTGCTGTATCTGATAAAAAACTAGTTGATTACGCAGTTGAGGAATTAACTAAAATTACAGGGCAAAAAGCGGTAGCTACTATTTCTAAGAAAGACGTTGCTTCTTTCAAATTGAGAAAAGGAATGCCGATCGGAGCTAAAGTTACTTTACGTGGAGAAAGAATGTACGAATTCTTAGACCGTTTAGTTACTTCTGCTTTACCACGAGTGAGAGATTTCTCTGGTATTAAATCTGATGGATTCGACGGTAGAGGAAATTATAACTTAGGTGTAACTGAGCAAATTATTTTCCCTGAAATCAATATTGATAAAGTAAACAAAATCGCTGGTTTCGATATTACGTTTGTAACATCTGCTAACACAGATAAAGAAGCGAAATCTTTACTAGTTGAATTAGGATTACCTTTTAAAAAGAATTAAGAGTTATGGCTAAAGAATCAATGAAAGCCCGTGAGGTTAAAAGACAAGCATTAGTAGCTAAATATGCAGATAAAAGAAAAGCTCTTTTAGAAGCTGGTGACTACGAAGGGTTACAAAAATTACCTAAAAATGCTTCTCCTGTACGTTTACACAACAGATGTAAATTAACTGGAAGACCTAGAGGGTATATGCGTCAATTCGGTATTTCTCGTGTTACTTTCCGTGAGATGGCTAACCAAGGGTTGATACCAGGAGTTAAAAAGGCAAGTTGGTAATTAAGATTTAAAGGTAAAAACAATGTATACAGATCCAATAGCAGATTTCCTTACAAGAATTAGAAATGCTGTGCGTGCAAACCACAAAGTGGTAGAGATCCCAGCATCTAACTTCAAAAAAGAAATCACGAAAATTTTATTCGATCAAGGATATATCTTAAGCTATAAATTTGATGATAGTACAGTTCAAGGTACAATCAAAATAGCTTTGAAATACGACAAAGACACAAAAGAGTCTGTGATTAGAGATATCCAAAGAATTAGTAAACCAGGTTTGCGTAAATACGCTTCTGCAACTGACCTTCCAAGAATCTTAAATGGTTTAGGAATTGCGATTGTTTCAACATCAAAAGGTTTGATGACTGGAAAACAAGCAAAACAATTAAATGTTGGTGGAGAAGTAGTTTGTTACGTATACTAATTTAAAAAGACTAAGAAATGTCAAGAATAGGAAAAAGTCCGATAACAATTCCTGCTGGTGTAACAGTTGATGTTCAAGAAGGCGTTATTGTTGTTAAAGGTAAATTAGGAGAGCTTACTCAGAAATTCGATACAGTTAGTGTTAAAGTAGAGGAGAATCAAGTTGTTGTAGAAAGATCATCTGACCATAAAGATGAAAGAGCTAAACACGGATTATACCGTAGCTTGATTAACAATATGATTGCTGGTGTTTCTGAAGGATTTACTATCACTTTAGAGTTTGTAGGGGTAGGTTACCGTGCTGCAAACCAAGGGCAAAGGTTAGATTTAGCTTTAGGATTCTCTCACAATATCGTGTTAGAAGTTGCTCCAGAAGTTGTGGTTGAAACAATATCAGAAAAAGGGAAAAACCCTCTAGTAAAATTAACTTCTCATGACAAACAATTAGTAGGTCAAGTAGCTGCAAAAATCCGTTCTTTCCGTAAGCCAGAACCTTACAAAGGAAAAGGAATCAAATTTGTAGGTGAGGAATTAAGAAGAAAAGCAGGTAAATCAGCTTAAAAATTAAGACTATGTCATTAACAAAATCTGAAAGAAGACAACGTATAAAGTTCAGAATTAGAAAGACAGTTAGCGGTACGCCTGCTAGAACTAGACTTTCTGTATTCAGAAGTAATAAAGAGATCTATGCACAAATCATAGATGACGTAAATGGAGTAACTTTAGTGTCAGCATCGTCAAGAGAAGCTGGGATAACAAGAGGAACCAATGTTGAAACTGCTGCATCGGTTGGAAAACTAATCGCAGAGAAAGCTTTAAAAGCTGGTATTGAAACTGTATCTTTTGATAGAAATGGTTATTTATACCACGGACGTGTTAAATCATTAGCAGACGGCGCTAGAGAAGCTGGATTAAAATTCTAATTAGTTATGTATCAAAATTATAAAAACGTAGAATTTGTAAAACCAAGCGGTCTTGATTTAAAAGATCGTTTGGTTAGTGTAAACCGTGTTACTAAAGTAACAAAAGGGGGAAGAGCTTTTGGTTTTTCTGCTGTTGTTGTAGTAGGTGACGAAAACGGTGTAGTGGGTCACGGTTTAGGTAAATCTAAAGATGTATCTGAAGCTATTGCTAAAGCAGTAGAAGATGCTAAGAAAAACTTAGTTAAAGTTCCATTAAACGGACATACTATTCCGCACGAACAAAAAGGTAAATTCAGTGGAGCGCGTGTATTGTTGATGCCAGCATCATTAGGTACGGGAGTTATTGCTGGAGGTTCTGTGAGAGCGGTGGTAGAAGCTGTAGGAATTACGGATTTATTATCTAAATCTCAAGGTTCTTCGAATCCACATAACGTGGTTAAAGCTACTTTCGATGCTTTATTACGATTAAGAAGTGCTTCTACAGTTGCAAAACAAAGAGGAATTTCTTTAGAAAAAGTATTTAAAGGTTAATTTGAAAGATTATGTCGAAAATCAAAATAAAACAAGTAAAAAGCCAAATTAAATGTCCTCTTAACCAAAAGAGAACATTAGAGGCTTTAGGACTTCGTAAAATTGGTCAAGTAGTTGAACATGATGCTTCTACTGCAATTTTAGGAATGGTAAATAAAGTTCAACACTTAGTTTCTGTAGAAGAAATTAAATAATATTCGCAATAGATGAATTTAAGTAATTTACAACCAGCAAACGGTTCAGTACACAACCAAAACAAACGTGTTGGTCGTGGTGAAGGTTCTGGAAAAGGAGGAACTTCTACAAAAGGACATAAAGGTGCTAAATCACGTTCAGGTTATTCGAAAAAGATCGGATTTGAAGGAGGGCAAATGCCACTTCAAAGACGTGTACCTAAATTCGGTTTCAAAAACATTAACAGAGTAGAGTACGCTGTAATTAACTTAGAGGCTTTACAAGGTCTTGTTGATAGCGGAAAAGTAACTGATACTGTAGATTTTTCTCAATTAGTTGATTTAGGATTAGCTACTAAAAACAGTTTAGTTAAGGTTTTAGGACGTGGAGAGCTAAAAGCAAAATTAAAAGTTTCTGCTCATAAATTTTCAGCTTCTGCCCAAGCAGCTATCGAAGCAGCAGGAGGAGAAGTTGTAACGTTATAAAATCTTAGTGAACAGGATGAAGAAGTTTTTTGAAACATTAGCCAGTATCTGGAAAATAGAAGAGTTAAAAAATAAAATCTTAATCACATTAGGACTATTACTTGTGTATCGTTTCGGTACACAAGTAACTCTACCAGGTATTGATGCAACGAAATTGCAAGCGTTGACTGATCAAACGGATCAAGGAATCGGATGGTTAATTAACGTTTTTACAGGTGGTGCATTTGCACAAGCATCTGTTTTTGCTTTAGGTATTATGCCTTACATTTCTGCTTCCATTGTGGTGCAGTTGATGGGAATTGCGGTTCCTTATCTGCAAAAATTACAAAATGATGGAGAAAGCGGTAGAAAGAAAATGAATCAAATTACAAGATGGTTAACTATTGGTATCACCTTATTACAAGGACCGAGTTACATCTATAACTTGTATGTGCAATTGCCGTCAGATGCATTTTTGCTAGGTTTTAATTCTTTCTCATTCTTGTTTTCTTCAGTAATGATTCTGACTGCCGGAACTATCTTTGCCATGTGGTTAGGAGAAAAAATTACTGATAAAGGGATTGGAAATGGTATTTCGTTATTAATTATGGTTGGGATTATTGCAAGACTTCCTATGTCTTTCATCCAAGAATTCCAATCGCGTATTACAGAAAATAACGGAGGACCAATGTTAGTTGTTATTGAGGTAATTTTATGGTTATTGATTATCGTAGCTTGTATCTATTTGACATTAGCTGTACGAAGAATTCCAGTGCAATACGCACGTAGAAGCGCTTCTGGAACTTATGATCAATCCATGTTAGGAGGAAACCGTCAGTGGATTCCTTTGAAACTAAATGCTTCAGGAGTTATGCCAATTATCTTCGCGCAAGCGATCATGTTTGTGCCTGCTGCTGTAGCTGGTTTGTCAACTTCGGATACTGCAAAATCAATTAGTAATACATTCCATAATGTATTTGGTTGGGAGTATAATTTACTTTTTGCTTTATTAATCATTATTTTTACGTACTTTTACACCGCGATTACGGTACCTACTAATAAAATGGCAGACGACTTGAAGCGAAGTGGTGGTTTTATCCCTGGGGTTAAACCTGGATCTGAAACCGCAGATTTCTTGGATAGAATTATGTCGTTAATCACTTTCCCTGGATCGCTATATCTTGCAATTATCGCTGTATTTCCAGCAATTATTGTTAGTATCTTAGGGGTTCAACAAGGATGGGCGATGTTTTATGGTGGTACTTCACTATTGATTATGGTGAGTGTTGTAATTGATACAATCCAACAAGTTAATTCATATCTATTAAACAAACAGTATGATAGTATGATGACAAGTGGAAAAAATAGAAGAGCGACAGCTTAAATTTTATGGCAAAACAATCAGCAATAGAACAAGACGGAGCAATAATCGAAGCATTGTCTAATGCAATGTTCCGTGTAGAATTAGAAAATGGTCACGTTGTTATCGCGCACATCTCAGGTAAAATGCGTATGCACTACATTAAGTTGTTGCCTGGTGATAGAGTGAAACTGGAAATGAGTCCATATGACTTGACCAAAGCAAGAATTACTTATAGATATTAAAGAGGCTATTAAAATGAAAGTAAGAGCATCAGTTAAAAAAAGAAGTGCCGAGTGCATCATAGTACGTAGAAAAGGTAGACTTTACGTTATTAATAAAAAGAATCCTAGATTTAAACAAAGACAAGGATAATTATGGCAAGAATCGCAGGGGTAGACATACCTAAATACAAAAGAGGAGTTATTGCTTTAACTTACATCTTCGGAATTGGTTCTAGTAGAGCCAAAGAAATCTTAGCAGCAGCTAACGTTGACGAAGATAAGAAAGTACAAGATTGGAATGATGACGAGATCGGAGCTATCCGTGAAGCAGTAGGTCATTTCAAAATTGAAGGTGAATTACGTTCAGAGATTTCTTTAAACATCAAACGTTTAATGGATATTGGTTGTTATAGAGGAATCCGTCACAGAACGGGACTTCCTTTAAGAGGACAAAGAACGAAGAATAACTCGAGAACGAGAAAAGGTAAAAGAAAAACTGTTGCTAACAAGAAAAAAGCAACTAAATAATAAGTAGTAATATGGCTAAAGCGAATACAAAAAAGCGTAAAGTTGTTGTAGAAACAACAGGTGAAGCTCATATTAATGCAACATTCAACAATATCATTATTTCTTTAACTAATAAGAAAGGTGAAGTAATCTCTTGGTCGTCTGCAGGTAAAATGGGTTTCAGAGGTTCTAAAAAGAACACTCCGTATGCTGCTCAGATGGCTGCTGAAGATTGTGGTAGAGTTGCACTTGAGGCAGGATTGAAAAAAGTAAAAGTTTATGTTAAAGGTCCAGGAAACGGAAGAGAATCTGCAATCAGATCTTTACATAACGGTGGAATTGAAGTAACTGAGATTATCGATATTACTCCAATGCCACATAACGGATGTCGTCCTCCGAAGAGAAGAAGAGTTTAATTTATAGTATAACCAAAGGTAGGATAGATTATCGGAGGAAAGTGACCTGAATTCATAATCCCTACCTTTTTTTTATTTTGAAAAATGGCAAGATATACTGGTCCACAAACAAAAATCGCGCGTAAATTCGGCGAAGCTATTTTCGGAGATGATAAATCATTCGAAAAAAGAAACTACCCTCCAGGACAACACGGATTAGCTAAGAAAAGAGCTAAGAAATCTGAATATGCTGTTCAGTTAATGGAGAAGCAAAAAGCAAAATACACATACGGTATCTTAGAGAAGCAATTCCGTAATATTTACAAGAAAGCTGCGGCTGCTCGTGGAGTTACTGGTGAGGTATTGATTCAATTGTGTGAATCGAGATTAGATAACGTAGTTTACAGAATGGGTATCGCTCCTTCTCGTAGAGCTGCACGTCAAGTAGTTTCTCACAGACATATCACAGTTAATGGTGAAGTAGTGAATATTCCTTCTTACCAATTAAAAGCTGGTGATAAAGTTGCTGTTCGTGAAAAATCTAAATCTTTAGAAATTATCGAACGTTCGTTATCTAATTCTAGTTCTGTTTACGAATGGATTACTTGGAATCCTGAAACTTTAGAAGGTACTTTCGTTGCTGTACCTCAAAGACTTCAAGTTCCAGAAAACATCAAAGAACAGTTAATCGTAGAGTTGTACAACAAATAATAATTGACATTCAGTCGAAACAAATATGGCAATATTTAATTTTCAAAAGCCCGATAAAGTTATCATGATTGATTCGACCGATTTTAGAGGTAAATTCGAATTTAGACCTTTAGAACCGGGATATGGATTGACTATTGGTAATGCATTGAGAAGAGTACTTCTGTCTTCGTTAGAGGGGTATGCTATTACTTCAGTACGTATCGAAGGAGTTGATCACGAATTTTCTACCATCGCTGGTGTTGTTGAGGATGTTACTGAAATTATCCTTAACCTTAAGCAGGTGCGTTTTAAACGTCAGGTGGAAGATATAGATAATGAATCTGTAAGTATCACTTTTTCAGGGAAAGAACAAATGACGGCTGGGGATTTCCAGAAGTATATTTCTAATTTCCAAGTATTAAATCCGGAGTTGGTTATCTTCAATTGCGAGAGCAGTGTAAGTATTACAATGGATTTAACAATCGAAAAGGGTAGAGGTTACGTTGCTGCGGAGGAAAATAGAAAACCCAATGCACCAATCGGGACAATCTTCACGGATTCGATTTATACTCCAGTTAAGAACGTTAAGTATGCTATAGAAAATTACCGTGTGGAGCAAAAAACGGACTATGAAAAGTTAGTTTTTGATATCATTACAGACGGTTCTATTCATCCAAAAGACGCCTTAACAGAAGCAGCTAAAACACTGATTCATCATTTTATGCTGTTCTCAGACGAGAGAATTACTTTAGAGGCTGATGAAATTGCTCAAACTGAATCATACGATGAAGAATCATTGCATATGAGACAGCTTCTAAAAACTAAATTGGTAGATTTAGATCTTTCAGTTCGAGCGTTAAATTGTTTAAAGGCGGCTGAAGTAGATACATTAGGAGATTTAGTATCTTTCAACAAAAATGATTTGATGAAATTCAGAAACTTCGGTAAGAAGTCTCTTTCTGAATTAGAAGAATTAGTTGCTGTGAAAGGATTAAATTTTGGTATGGATCTATCAAAATACAAATTAGATAAAGAATAATCTAGACCGCTAAAGTCTAAATTCGATAACGCAATGAGACACGGAAAAAAAATAAATCACTTAGGTAGAAAAGCTGCACATAGAAATTCTATGTTAGCTAATATGGCTTGTTCTTTAATTGAACACAAGCGTATCAATACTACTGTAGCTAAAGCAAAAGCATTAAAACAATATATTGAACCATTAGTAACTAAAGCTAAAACTGACGATACACATAATCGTCGTGTTGTTTTCTCTTATTTAAGAAGCAAAGAAGCGGTTACTGAATTGTTCAGAGAAGTTGCTCAAAAAGTTGGAGACCGTCCTGGAGGATACACACGTATCATCAAGTTAGGTAACCGTTTAGGGGATAACGCGGATATGGCTATGATTGAATTCGTTGACTTCAACGAAATCTACAATGTAGCGAAGAAAGAAGCTAAGAAAACTACTCGTAGAGGTAGAAAAAAAGCTGAAACTGTTGACGCTCCTCAAGCTGAAGCTACTACAACTGAAACAGAAACAAATGAATAATAATTCATTATATATGTTTTCATTATAAAATTAAAAGGACATTCTTTTTAGAATGTCCTTTTTTTTGCTTTATTTTTGCATGACTACAATACAACTTACACATGGAATATAAAAGAAAAGAAGACGGTATCATTGTTTTGGCAGATGGCACCGTTTTTTATGGGAAATCAATTGGTATTAAAGGAACAGCTTTTGGTGAAATTTGCTTTAATACTGGAATGACTGGGTATCAAGAAGTATTTACTGATCCGTCATATTACGGGCAAATTATGCTTTCTACTAATCCTCATATTGGAAATTATGGTGTTAATGCCGATGAAGTAGATTCGGATGGTATTAAGATAGCTGGATTAGTATGTAAGAACTTTAGCTACGACTATTCTCGTCCTGATGCAGAAGGTAGCTTATTTGATTATTTGGCCGCACATCAATTAGTGGCTATTTCTGATGTGGATACTAGAGCATTAACTGCTTATATCCGCGATAATGGAGCGATGAACGCTGTTTTGAGCACAGATGGAAAATCGGTTGAAGAGTTAAAAGCTTTGCTAAATGAAGTGCCTTCAATGGAAGGTTTAGAGCTTTCTTCAGTTGTTTCTACTAAAGAACCTTATTTTTACGGTAACCCAGAAAGTAAATACCGCGTATCTGTTCTAGATCTTGGGATTAAAACAAATATTTTGCGTTGTCTAGCTGAACGCGATTGTTATATTAAGGTTTTTCCTTACAATAGTACATACGAAGCGCTGCTTTCTTTCAATCCAAACGGAATCTTCTTGTCTAACGGACCTGGTGACCCACAAGCTTTAGCGGATAAAGGAGTTCTAGCAGTAGTAAAACAAGTGGTAGAAGGTAATCTACCTGTTTTTGGAATCTGTTTAGGACATCAATTAATCTGTTTGTCTCAAGGTGTTGGTACGTATAAAATGTTCAGTGGACATAGAGGGGTGAATCATCCGGTATTAAACTTATTGACTGGTAAAGGAGAAATAACGTCTCAAAACCACGGATTTGCAGTAAGTAAAGAGGCCTTGACGAATCATCCTACCTTGGAAATCTCACATTTGCACTTAAATGACCAAACTGTGGCTGGTGTTCGTATGAAAAACAAAGCTGTTTTCTCTGTGCAATATCACCCTGAGTCAAGTCCGGGACCACACGATTCGAGATATTTATTTGATGATTTCGTTGCAAATATGACTAAATAATAGCTTTGAAAAAGTAAAAATCACAACACAAAGGTCTACGAGAGTCTACTCGACTATTTCAACGACTGATTAATAACACACACTTTAATTATGAGTACAATTTTAAGCGTTCACGCACGTCAAATTTTAGATTCTAGAGGTAATCCAACTGTTGAAGTTGATGTGATTACGAGTAATGGAAGTTTAGGAAGAGCTGCTGTTCCATCAGGAGCTTCTACTGGAGAGCACGAAGCTGTCGAATTAAGAGATGGTGGAAAAGCTTTTATGGGTAAAGGCGTTTTGAAAGCGGTTGAAAACGTAAACACAGTTATTGCTGAAAACATTGTAGGATTAAGCGTATTTGAGCAAAACTATATCGATCAGTTGATGATTGATTTAGACGGTACGCCAAATAAAGGAAATTTAGGGGCTAATGCTATATTAGGTGTTTCTTTAGCGGTGGCTAAAGCAGCAGCTGAAGAGTTAGGCATGCCTTTATATCGCTATGTAGGTGGTGTTTCTGCAAATACATTACCCGTGCCAATGATGAATATCATCAATGGAGGATCTCACTCTGATGCGCCTATCGCTTTTCAAGAGTTTATGATTATGCCTGTGAAAGCTATTACGTTTTCACATGCCATGCAAATGGGAACAGAAATTTTCCACCACTTAAAGAAAGTATTACACGACAGACAATTGAGTACAGCTGTTGGGGATGAAGGAGGATTTGCCCCTACATTAAAAGGGACTGAAGATGCTTTAGATTCAATTAAAGTTGCAGTAGAAAATGCGGGATACCGTTTTGGAGACGAAATTATGTTGGCTCTAGATTGTGCAGCTTCTGAATTCTATGTAAATGGAAAATACGATTACACGAAGTTTGAAGGTGATTTAGGTAAAGTACGCAGTTCGCAAGAACAAGCAGATTATTTAGCTGAATTAAGCGCTAAATACCCTATTATTTCGATTGAAGATGGAATGCAGGAAGATGATTGGGAAGGATGGAAATACTTAACGGAGAAAATTGGAGATAAAGTACAATTAGTAGGAGATGATTTATTTGTAACGAATGTTACGCGTTTAGAAAGAGGAATCAATGAGGGTATTGGTAATTCTATCTTAATTAAAGTAAATCAAATCGGAACATTGACAGAGACAATTGCTGCGGTTAATATGGCTAAAAATGCTGGTTACACCTCTGTTATGTCTCACCGTTCTGGAGAAACAGAAGATAGTACAATTGCAGATTTAGCAGTTGCTTTAAACTGTGGGCAGATTAAAACAGGGTCTGCTTCGCGTTCCGATCGTATGGCAAAGTACAACCAATTACTTCGTATTGAAGAAGAATTAGGGGATATTGCTTATTATCCACAAGAAAAGGCATTTAAAATTAAGTAAGAATAACAAATTGATAAAAAAGCTCCAACTTGTGATGTTGGAGCTTTTTTTGTAAAAAATCTGATTATTTATTATTTTTTTAATAGTATATTGTAGATTGAAATACAATTGTTTATAACAAGATATTTTTATGGAAATTGTGTCGAAAATGTTGTGAATCAATGATTATTAATAGCTTTTATAGCTTGTATGTAAGCATAATATTTCCTATCTTTCCAACTGCAAAAAACATTTTAGATGTTTTAATGATATAAGTAAAAAGTAAAGAAAAATAAAAAATAACAATATGTCTAAAACAGCTTTTATAGAAGTTGATGGTCAAAGACACGAACTACCAGTATTAGTTGGTACTGAAAACGAAGTAGCAATTGATATCTTAAAATTACGTGCATTAACAGGGGCTATCACTTTAGATCCAGGATATAAGAATTCTGGCTCATGCCAAAGTGCAATTACTTTCTTAGATGGAGAACAAGGGATTTTAAGATATAGAGGCTATTCAATCGAGGACCTTGCTGCTAAATCTAACTTTTTAGAAGTTTCTTATTTAATTATTTTCGGAGAGTTACCAACACAAGAACAATTAACTCAATTCGAAAAAGATATTCGCAAATATTCGTTAGTGAACGAAGAAATGAAGAATATCATTGACGGATTTCCGAAAACTGCCCATCCAATGGGAGTATTAGCATCTCTAACAAGTGCTTTAACGGCTTTTAATCCAAAAGTTGTTGACGCAGAATGTGAAAAGAGCTTGTACGAAGCTGTTTGTAAAACAATGAGTAAATTCTTAGTTATTGCAACATGGACGTATAGAAAAGCAAAAGGTTATCCATTGAATTATTACGATAACACAAAGAGCTATGTAGATAGTTTCTTGCAGTTAATGTTTGCTTTGCCTACTGAGCCATATGAAATGGATCCAATTATCAAGAATGCAGTAGATAAGTTGTTCATCTTACACGCAGATCACGAACAAAACTGTTCTACCGCAACGGTAAGAATGGTAGGTTCTTCTCACGCTGGGTTATTTGCTTCAATTTCTGCTGGAGTATCTGCACTTTGGGGACCGCTTCATGGTGGGGCTAACCAAGCCGTACTTGAAATGTTAGAAGCTATTCAAAATGATGGTGGAGATGTTGAAAAGTATATTAATAAAGCAAAAGACAAAGATGATCCATTTAGATTAATGGGATTCGGTCACCGCGTATACAAAAACTTCGACCCAAGAGCGCGTATCATTAAGAAAGCAGCAGATGAAGTATTAGCTAAATTAGGAGTAGATGATCCTGTTTTAGCTATTGCAAAACAATTGGAAGAAGCAGCATTAAAAGATCCTTACTTCGTAGATCGTCACTTATATCCAAACGTAGATTTCTACTCTGGAATCATCTACAGAGCTTTAGGTATCCCAACTGAAATGTTTACCGTTATGTTTGCTATCGGTCGCTTACCAGGATGGATTGCACAATGGAAAGAGATGAGAATCAACAAAGAACCGATTGGACGTCCACGTCAATTGTACGTTGGAGAAGCGCTAAGAGAGTTTGTTCCCATGAACGAAAGAAAGTAATTTTCTGTTCAGTATAAAATATAAAAGGAAATGAGTCAAACTCATTTCCTTTTTTTATTGGTGTCTCATCCTCTCACCGCCTCATCCTCTCATCCTCTCATCCTCTCATCATTTAACTCAAAAAACAAAAAGCCAAAAAACAAACACCAATCAAAAGGGGTTTTACTATATTTGTACAAAATGACAGTATATGTTACAATTAAATGTAAAAAATGAAACCTCTCGTTTGCGGGCTGTGGTCCTAGGCACTGCCGTTAGTAATGGACCCACACCTACAATTGAAGAAGCCTATGATCCAAAATCACTGGAGCATATAAAAGCAGGAACGTATCCCATTGAAGCAGATATGATACGTGAAATGGATGCCTTTAATCAGGTTTTTGAAAAATACGATGTTCAGGTATATCGACCTGAAATCATCGCGGATTACAATCAAATCTTTACTCGTGACATTGGTTTCGTTATCGATAATAAATTTATTAAAGCCAATATACTTCCCGATCGAGACAGAGAATTAGCTGCTATTAACTACGTTTTAGACCAGATAAATCCCAGCGATATTATATCCGCACCAGAGGAAATGCATTTCGAAGGTGGTGATGTAATGTTGTGGAATGATTATATTTTTATTGGATCGTATAAACGCCCCGATTATCGCAATTACATTACAGCTCGTACAAATGAATTAGGTGTTGATTTTATTCGCGAATTATTTCCAAACAAAATCGTAAAGAGTTTTGATTTAGTGAAATCAAAAGTAGAACCAAGAGATAATGCTTTGCACCTGGATTGTTGTTTTCAACCTGTAGGTGTAGATAAAGCCATTATTTATAAAGGAGGTTTTTACGATGAGCGAGAATATCAAACTTTAGTTGATATCTTTGGTGAAGCTAATTTGTTTCAAATTACCAGAGAAGAAATGTATCACATGAACTCAAATATTTTCTCAATCGCACCTGACGTAGTGGTTTCTGAAAGAAACTTTACGCGTTTGAACAATTGGTTGAGAAACCACAATATAACTGTAGAAGAAATTCCATATGCTGAAATTGCTAAGCAAGAAGGCTTATTGAGATGTTCTACACTACCTTTAATAAGAGATTAATTTGAATAGTATGAAACAGATAACAAATAATATTCTGATGATTCGTCCTGTTGCTTTTCGCATGAATGAGCAAACAGCAGTGAATAACTATTACCAAAAGGTATTAGACAATTTAACACCAGCAACAGTAAACGCAAAAGCACAACAAGAATTTGATGCTTTTGTTGAAAAATTACGCGCAGTAGGTGTAAACGTTACGGTAGTAGATGATACAGTCGATCCGGATACTCCAGATAGTATTTTTCCGAATAACTGGATTTCTTTCCACGAATCAGGAGAAGTTGTTTTGTATCCTATGTTTGCAGAAAATAGAAGGTTAGAAAGACGAGAAGATATCTTGGATATTTTAGAAGAACAAGGTTTCGAAATCAACGATATCTGGGATTATACCTCTGCAGAAGAAGATGATTTGTTTTTAGAAGGAACAGGAAATCTTTTGTTGGATCGAACAAATGAAATCGCTTACTGTGCTTTATCTCCACGTGCAGATGAAGGATTAGTGATTGAGTTTTGCGAAGATTTTGAAATGAATCCAGTTATTTTTGAAGCATTCCAAACCGTTGATGGAGAACGTAAAAATATCTATCACACGAATGTGATGATGTGCTTAGGTGATACTTTCGCTGTTATTTGCGCCGATACGATTGACGATAAACAAGAGCGAAAAATTGTGCTAAATCACTTGAAAGAATCAGGAAAAGAAGTGGTGCTGATTACAGAAGATCAAGTGAATAATTTTGCAGGTAATATGTTACAAGTATTAGGTGCAAATGAACAGAAATACTTAGTGATGTCTACACAAGCTTTTAATAGCTTGACAGATGGGCAAATTAAAATACTTGAAAAACACGCAACAATCCTACACAGTAGCTTGGATACTATTGAAGCATGTGGGGGTGGAAGTGCTAGATGTATGATGGCAGAAGTATTTTTACCTAAAAACTAGAAGCTCAACGTATAATAAAAAAGCGAAGTGGATTACTTCGCTTTTTTTTATAGAAAATATATTATTTAAAATCAATTTAAATAATATATTTTCTTATATTTGCAATTAAGAATCTATCTAAATAAAAGACTTTACATATAAATGAAACGTTCACTACTGCTTGCAACAGGTACTTTACTTACTTTAAGTTCGACTGTAGTTGCTCAAACAAATGAGACGCTGAAAGAGCCAGAACAAAAATTGGAAGAAATTGTGATTTCTGGTCAATATAATCCTCAATCTATCAATAAAGCTGTCAATAATGTAACGATTCTAAATAGACAAAGAATTGAGAATTTAGGTGCTGTCACGCTTGCAGATGCGCTAAATCAAGTCATGAATATTTCAATCTTACCTAATGCAGGTACAGGGCGCTCAACCGTTAAGATGTTCGGTTTAGATGCTCAATATTTCACTATTCTAATTGACAATATACCCATGATTTCCGATGAGGGTTTTGGTAATAATACAGATTTGACGCAAATCAATCTCGATGACATTGAGCAGATTGAAATTGTTGAAGGCGCTATGGGAGTCGACTACGGGGCAAACGCAGTAACTGGAATTATTAATATCATTACAAAAAAGAATAACATCAACGATTGGAATGTTAACTTTTTTGTACAAGAAGAAACCGTAGGAAGTGAATATGATTTAAAAAATAAAGGAAAGCATATTCAAGGAATTACAATGGGGCATAATATTAACGACAATTTATATGCTAGTATTTCCTATACTCATACCGATTTTAAAGGATGGTATGACGATAGAAAGGGATTTACGTATTATGGGGATGAAGAAAAAAGAGGACATGAATGGTTGCCAAAGAACCAGAATAATGTCAAAGGTTTTCTAAATTACCACCACAAGTCTTACCGCGTATATTATAAGTTCGAATATTTTGATGAACGCATGAAAGATTATGCGAAGCTCTTTAATATAAACGAAGATCCAATTTTTGAAACAATAAACCCAGTAGCAGTTGATCGTATCTTAAATACAAAACGTTGGGCCAATGTATTGAATACCTCTGGTAATTGGAATGATTGGATGCGTTTTGATTTGTCTTTCTCTTACCAAAAACAAGAAAGAGAAACCAATAAATACAGATATCGTATTATGTACGATGAGAAATTTGATAAGAGCTCTTTTAAAAGCGAAAGTAGAGAAGTGTTTTTCTCAAGAGGTACTTTTAGTGACTTTATTAAGTTAGAAGCAGCGAAGTTTCAAGTGGGATACGAAATAGCTTATACCAATGGCTATTCCGCTATGTCAGAACAGCTAGCTGAGAATCCACAGAAAAAAGCATTGGGAAGTTATGATTTCTACGCCTCTTCTGAGATTAATGTATTGCCAAGATTAATGGTGCGTCCGGGATACCGCTTGATGACATCCAATACTTTTGACAGTCAACACGCTTTGAGCTTGGTCTTAAAATATGTACTGCCTGGTGATTATGAGATCAGAGGTACAATTGGTACTTCTCCTCGTTTACCTAATTATGAAGAACTGTATACTTACTTTGTAGATGTAAATCACGATTTGCAAGGAAATGAAAACCTAAATCCGGAAAAAGGGAAAACTCTATTTCTGAATTTAAAGAAAACATTTGCACTTGGCGATAATATGGAGTTGAGTAATAGCTTAACAGGACGCTACTTGGAAGTTTCAGATAAAATTGACTTAATTGAAGTAGTAAATCCAGAAGGACTAAAATTTGTTTATGAAAATACAGATCTATACCGCAATATAGGCGCTACGTTTTTGACACAATTAAGTTGGAATTCTTTTGATGTAGGTCTTGGTTTTACCATGTCAGGCGTATCTCAAGAAATGTATAAAGCACCAAAAGGAACAGATAAGTTCTTATATACACCTGAAGTAACGGCGAATATCAATTATCGTTTGAACAAAACTGGGACAAACTTCTCGCTCTATTATAAATTTAATGGAGAAGAAGAACGATTCAAAAAAGGATCCGATGAATTTGGAGAGTACTATGCAAAAGGGAAGCAAGAAAGCTATTCTTGGTTAGACTTTAGTGTAAGACAACCGTTCTTTAAAAAGATGCTGTATGCAACAGTAGGAGTAAGAAACTTATTTGATATTAAAGATATTCGTTCAACGACAAGTGGTGCCACTGCACACACAGCAGGATCAACGACAAATCCCATTGGATATGGAACGAGTTTCTTTATTAAGTTACAATATAAATTAGGATTTTAATTATGAAGAATTATAAATTAGGAAAACTTGTTTTTGCATTTGTAGCACTTGTTTTTTTCAGTTCATGTGAAAAAGATTCTAATAATGGAAATAGCGATGTTCGCGATTTTGTTGTGGCTTTTGATGATCCATCTATTCCTTATAGAGAAATTGAAACGACGCGAAAAGTAGAGTTAGTGTTTTCTGAAATGGCTCAAGGAGAGGGATCCGTCGAGATTCAGATTATTCCCAGTAAAGCTATTTATGGAGTGGATTTTGCTACCATACCAGCAGCAGCTGATTTAAAATTAGTTGTTCCTTTTTCAAAAGGCATGAAAAGCACTTCGTTTACGTTTGAAAATTTAATTTTTCCTTATGATCGAACGGATAAGACTATTCAGTTTAATATCGCAAAGGTAAATTACAGTGAAAAAACGCCGAAAATCCAAGGATATAATGTCATGATGATTAGTTTCGATACTTCATTAGGAGGTATTATGACACCCAATGTCGGAGGTCCAACACAACCCAATCAGGTATATGTAGACTTAGGAGGAAAAGCGATGTATGAGGTAAAACGCAATTCATGGGATTTAGCCTTTGATAGCGGAAGCGAGTTTAGAGTTCGCTTGAATGGTTCGATTTATATGGCAGCAGGTAGCATCAAAGGTGCAGGTTCTATTGATGATGTACGAGAAGACAACACAATTCGAGAAATGAAAAATGTCGTGAAGATTGGTACATTTGACCCAGCGAATTTAGAATATATTGATGACCCTTCAGGAGATCCTGCTAAAACAGCAATTCACGCCATCTCAGACAATGATGCAAATAACAAAGTGTATTTAATCAATATGGGATTTGATCCAGGAACGGATGCTGTTGATCCTGGTTCGGTTTTAGTTACTGGAAAAGAACGCGGGTGGAAAAAAGTACGCATCTTAAAACGCGAAGGAGGTTACCTATTGCAGTATGCAGATATCAACGACAGCACGCACAAAGAAGTTATGATTCCTAAATCACCAGGATTTAATTTTACCTTCTATAGTTTCAACACAAATAGTATTGTACAAGTAGAACCGAGTAAAACTAAATGGGATTTAAATTTTACCGTGTTTACAAATAAAGTAGATCAAGCAGGAGACCCTAAAGGATCTTATGGATATTCTGACTTTATAGTTCAGAATAGTTACGGAGGAGTAAAAGCCTATAAGGTAACTAGCCCTGCTGGAGATAAAAATTTCTATAAGGAATACAATTTAGAAAAGGTAGTAGAAAGTTCATTATCAAGTGATTTTACTGCGATTGGAGGTACTTGGAGAGAAGTAGCTAATGCAAAAGTGTTATATAAAAATGTATTTTATGTAATCAAGGACGCCAAAGGGAATTATTATAAAATGAGAATGTTAGATTTCTTCAATGAAAAAGGAGATCGCGGATATCCGAAATTTGAATATTCATTGTTGAGATAAAAGATAGTTAAGAGTATATAGAGATTTGTTGTCGCACTCTATATGTTGAATTCAATCGAATGGCAAATAGCTTTTTGTATTTGTTCTTTATTGAGTTGTTAGTTTATTTTTGTTAGGAAAACCCCGAAGTAGTCTTTCGGGGTTTTTCGTTTACAATTCCTTCTTTTTTAATGCAATAAGTAGAAAATATTGTAGGTAAATACTATGTAGATTTATTCTAAATAGTTATCTTTGAGCAAAATCAAAAAGAATGAATAATTTAGATTTAAATGAGGTAGCAAGTCAGTTGCGATGCCCTTCAGGGCAAGTAGGTGAGGAGTTGGCAGAAGTAATGTTTAAATCAAATAGCAATATGATTTACAAAACAGTAGATCGATTGCAATTGTATCAAGGGGATGCGGTTTTAGAAATCGGCTTTGGTAGTGCAAAGCATTTACCTTATGTTTTTTCAGCTGCTCAGAATCTTAGTTATTATGGAGTAGAAATTTCGGCTTTAATGGTAGAGATGGCGATGAAAGTAAAAGAATCTATGATTCAGGAAGCGATTGAATTGAAATTAGCAGAAGAATTGAACACCCTTGCTTACCCTGATAAATTTTTTAATCATTGTTTTTCAGTAAATACTGTTTATTTCTGGAATGACCCCGTTAAGTATTTTACAGAGATTTATCGTGTCCTTAAGCCAGGAGGAAGTATAGCGCTATCTTATATTAGAGAAGATTTCGCACAGCAACAACCTTTTGCAAAAGAAGATGTTTTTCATTTTTATCGCACAGAATGGTTGATTCGCATCATGACTAATATCGGATATAGTCATGTTGAACGTTGGCAGTATATTGAAAACACTGTAGATAAAGTAGGTAATAAAGTAATTCGACCTTTTGTTGTATTAAAAGGGAAGAAGTAAGTTTTAAGTTAGGTCTATTTTTAAAAATACGTTTGCGATTTTTGTAAACGAGTTATATTATTTTAACTTCGCGTAATTGTATTACCCAAAAAGGAGATCGATTTGAATCTCCTTTATTTATTCATAGACAACACACAAAATAATGGAATTATTACGTCAGCGAATTCTTCAAGATGGTAGATGTTTTGAAGGAGGAATTTTAAAAGTAGATAGCTTTATTAATCACCAAATGGATCCTGTTTTAATGAAATCCATAGGGGTAGAGTTTGTCCGTCGATTTGCAGGAACGAATGTTAATAAGATTATGACGATTGAAGCTAGTGGAATAGCACCCGCTATTATGACAGGATACCTTCTTAATCTGCCAGTCGTATTTGCAAAGAAGAAAAAACCTAGTACGATGGAGCATATGTTGCACACACAAATTCACTCTTTTACGAAAGACAGAACCTATGACGTTGTTATTAGCAATGATTTTCTAACACCTGAGGATAATGTGCTTTTTGTCGATGACTTTTTAGCCTATGGAAATGCTGCCGTAGGCGTGCTGGATTTAATAGAGCAGTCTGGAGCTAATCTAGTGGGAATGGGATTTATTATAGAGAAAGCCTTCCAACAAGGGAGAAAATTGTTAGAGGAAAAAGGCGTGCGCGTTGAATCGTTGGCTATTATTGACGATCTTTCCAATTGTACAATTACAATCCGATAAAACATCAAGCTCATTCTATACCGAATGAGCTTTTTTTATTATAGCTAGAGGTAAGAATACTTAGAAATGTTAAACTATTTCTATTGCATTAGTGTATTCTTTTTTTATTGATTAATTTAATCGTTTACAATAATTCGTTCACAAGATTTAGTAATATGAATAAAAAAATAGATTATTCTTTCTTAGATTTAGCTGTTATTGGCGCTGAAAAATCGACGAAAGAAACATTAAATAATGTATTAGCTACTGCTCAACATGCGGAGCAATTGAATTATACTCGTTTTTGGTTAGCTGAGCATCATAATATGCCCCATATTGCGAGTGCTGCTACTTCAGTTCTCATTGGTTACGTAGCAGGAGGTACAGAAAAAATGAGAGTGGGGTCGGGAGGTATTATGTTACCCAACCACCCTCCTTTAGTAATTGCCGAACAATTTGGTACGCTAGCATCTCTATACCCTAATCGAATTGATTTAGGATTGGGAAGAGCTCCAGGTACAGATCAACTTACTGCTATGGCACTAAGGAGAAATGACATACAAAGCGCAAACTTCTTTCCGCAACAAATACAAGAGTTGAAAACATTTTTTAGCACAGCAAACGCCGAAGCAAAAGTAAGAGCCTTTCCTGGAGAAGGGGTAGAAGTTCCCTTTTGGATTTTAGGGTCAAGTACGGAAAGTGCCTATTTAGCGGCTGAGTTGGGATTGCCTTATGCCTTTGCCAGTCATTTTGCCCCTGATCAAATTCAAATGGCAGGTAAAATTTACAAGAATAATTTTAAGCCTTCTGCACAGTTAGATCAACCTTATTTCATGCCTTGTGTCAATGCAATTTTAGCTGATACCACACATGAAGCCGAAATATTGGCAACTTCTTTTTATCGCATGTTTTTGGGAATTATTCGAAATGACCGAAAACCTCTACAGCCACCCATCGAATCCATGCAGGGAATTTGGACCGTACAAGAAGAAGCCGCTGTTTACAATATGACTGCTTGTTCGTTTATTGGAACAAAAGAAGAAATGTTACCCGAACTCAATCGCTTTTGCCAAGTATTGGAAGTGGATGAGCTAATGATTACAACGCCGATTTATGATTATGACAAACGCAAGTACAGCATGAAGCTATTTGCTGAAGTTATGCAAAATTTGGAACATTCTTAATTTTGTGCGTATTTTTACTGGAATAAATAAAAACACAGATGAATAAGAAAATCGGAACCCTAATACTCCTTTTTGTTGTACTCGTAGGATGTACTGGAAAAAAGGCCTATACCGAAATTGTACATGAAGACAAATTCAGTGTTGAAGTGCCAAGTACGATGGAAAAGACAAGAGCATTGAATGGAGATGCTACGCTTCAATTACAAAATGTTAGTGAAGAGCTTTACTTGATTGTCATCAAAGAGAGTAAAAGTGAAATCGATGAGCTATTTCAAGCCGAGCTTGGGGAAAAGGAAGATATATTTGCACAATTTTCAGAAACAACCTTAGAGTATTTAACCTCAAGTTTGGATGCATTAGAACCAAGTCAATTGAAACTTCTAGACCCGACAATAAACAAACTACCCGCAAGAACAGTTGATTTTACAGCTAGAATAGGAGGATTAGATGTTTATTATAAGTTCGCTTCTTTTGAGGGAGAAGAAAACTACTATCAAGTGTTGACTTGGACGCTGAAAGAACATCAAGACAAAAATCAAGAGGCTATGGACAAAATGATTGATAGCTTTAAAGAAATAAGTAAATAAAAAAAGTCAGAGCATGTGCTCTGACTTTTTTTTATAAATTAGATTTTTGCATCTACGTTATTGTTGTTTTTGAAAGTAGTCTTTTGATCAAAGCCCTTCATTTTTAAATAAGCATCAATCGTTGCATCTTTACCTCTAAACTCGCGATACATTTCATCTGATGGTTTAGTATTTCCTTTTGATAAAATTTTATCTCTAAAGACTTGACCATTTTTGCGGTTCATTCCACCATTGTCCATTAACCATTGGAAGGCATCATTGTCTAATGTTTCTGCCCAAGTATAGGAATAGTAGCCCGCAGCATATCCTCCTCCGAATACGTGATTGAAGAAGGAAGAACGGTATCTCGGAGGTACAGTTGCTAAATTAATTCCGTATTTAGCTAATGCTTGTTGTTCAAACGCTGCTACATCTTTAATATCCGCAGTAGAGGAAATCGTATGCCACTCCATATCTAATAAAGAAGCGCTTAAAATTTCTGTCAATCCATATCCAATATTAAAGTTTTGAGCGGCTTTCATTTTCGCAATCAAACTTTCAGGAATGACTGCTCCAGATTTATAATGTTTTGCATAGTTTGTCAATACTTCAGGTAAAAAAGCAAAATGTTCGTGAAATTGAGAAGGCAATTCAACAAAATCGCGAGATACACTTGTTCCAGCAACAGTAGGATAGGTAACATCAGATAAGAATCCGTGTAATCCGTGGCCAAACTCGTGGAACATCGTAATTACTTCATCTGGTGATAAAAGGGTAGGCTGACCCGCCGCCGGTTTTTGGTAGTTGCAAACATTGTAAACAACAGGAGCTTGATTCAATAATTTCGACTGTGTAACAATATTACTCATCCATGCACCTCCGCGTTTTGATTCACGAGCATAGAAATCAACGTAAAATAACCCAATCGGGCTTTTATCTTCATTGAAAATTTCAAAAACGCGTACATCTTCTTGCCAAACAGGGATGTCTTTTCGTTCCTCGAAAGTAATACCATATAATTTTTCAGCCATATAGAAAACTCCTTTTTCTAAAACAGCATTCATTTCAAAATAGGGTTTTACCTCATTTAAGTTTAGAGCGTATTTCTGTTCTCTGATTTTTTCAGCATAATAATCCCAATCCGCAGCCGTTAGAGTAAAAGGATCCGCTTGTTTATTAATTAAATCTTGGATTTCTTTAGCTTCTTGTGTGGCGGCCCCTACAGCATACGGACTCAATTGATCCATTAATTTTTTTGCTTGATCGGGTTTATTTGCCATACTTCCTTGTAAACTCCATTCAGCATAGTTCTTGAAACCTAATAACTCCGCTTTTGCCGCGCGTTTCTTTGCTATAGTGATTAACGTTTCTCTTGTATCGTTGTCATCCCCTTTTTCTGTGCGATTCCAACCCGCGTCAAATAACTTTTTGCGCGACTCCTTATTATGTAAGGATGCAGCAATCGGTTGTTGCGTGGTATTGTTTAAAGGAATAGCATAGGTTCCATCTGCTTGTTTGAAAGCTTCTAGTTCAGATTCACTAAGTCCGTCTAATTCCTCTTTGGTGAAGGTAACACTCCCAGATTTAGTAGCTGCCAATAATTGATCTCCAAATTTAGTAGTTAAAGAGGCCAATTCTTGGTTCAGTTGCTTTAGTGTTTCTTTTTGTTCTGGTTTTAAGTTAGCACCAGAACGAATAAATTCTTGATAGTACACATCTAATACACGTGCTTGTTCACTCGTTAATCCTAACGAAGCTTGTTGATCGTGTAATTGTTTGACTCTTTGAAATAAAGCGTCATTAAGGTATATCCCATCATTATGCGCAGCAAATTTTGGAGATAGTTCTTGGTTGATGGCTTTAATTTCATCATTAGTATGTGCGCCTACTAATAAATGGAATACGGAACTTACTCGATTTAATAACGCACTTGATTTTTCTAACTCCACAAGAGTATTCTCAAAAGTAGGCGCTTCTGTATTGGCCGTAATCTTATCAATGGCTTCTACTTGACGACGCATACCCTCTAAAATAGCAGGTCTAAAATCTTTATTTTTTATTTTTTCAAAATCTGCCGTCTGATACGGTAGTGTACTTTCAGCAAAAAAAGCATTGCTTTCATCCCAATTCGGGTTTGCATCAGCTTGATCTGCGCTTTTTTTGCATGACATACTAAATAAAGTTATACCAGTTAAGGTACCTACAATAGCTTTTTTCATATACATAATAGGTAAAGTTTAAAAATATGAAGTTCAAAGATAGAAATATATTGTGAAGTTGTGAGATTGCTCGTTGTGAAGGGGTGTTTTTGTTTTTTGAAAATGGACATAGCGATGTGGCGTACGAGTGAAAGGTATTTTTGTTTGATTCTCTCCTTATATATATAGGTAGGGAAAAATGGTTATTTTCCCTTTGTTCAAAATACTTTTTTTAAACGCAATCTCCTTTTATTGCATGTATTCCCCCAAAAAGCGACTTACAAAAAGGCAAAAATGCCCCTTACTTATAGATTTACCCCCTTTTATTGGATGCATTCCACAAAAAAGCAACGTACAAAAAGGCAAAAAAGCCCCTTACATATAGTTTCCTCTCCTTTGAATTGATGTATTCCACAAAAAAGCAACGTACAAAAAAGCAAAAAAGCCCTTTACTTATAGATTTATTACCTTTTATTGGATGCATTCCACAAAAAAGCAACGTACAAAAAGGCAAAAAAGCCCTTTACTTATAGATTTATTCCCTTTTATTGGATGCATTCCACAAAAAAGCGACTTACAAAAAGGCAAAAATGCCCCTTACTTATAGATTTATCCCCTTTTATTGGATGTATTCAGCAAAAAAGCAACTTGCAAAAAGGCAAAAATGCCCCTTACTTATAGATTTATCCCCTTTTATTGGATGCATTCCACAAAAAAGCAACGTACAAAAAAGCAAAAAAGCCCCTTACTTATAGATTTATCCCTTTTTATTGGATGCATTCCACAAAAAAGCGACTTACAAAAAGGCAAAAATGCCCCTTACTTATAGATTTATCCCCTTTTATTGGATGTATTCCACAAAAAAGCAACGTACAAAAAGGCAAAAAAGCCCTTTACATATAGTTTCCTCTCCTTTGAATTGATATGTTCCACAAAAAAGCAACGTACAAAAAAGCAAAAAAGCCCCTTACATATAGTCTCCTCTCCTTTGAATCGATGCATTCCACAAAAAAGCAACTTTCAAAAAAGCAAAAAAGCAAAAAAACTTTAAGCTGTAAAAGGTAGCATAATAGCGAGTTGCGAATAAAGGTGTAAAATCATTGCAAAAAAAGCAACAAATAATTTGGAAGTGGCAAAAAAGGTGCTACTTTTGCATCCGCATTAAACAAGCAGACGTTCATAGAAAAGCAGAGGAAAAGACGACAGATTGGTTCAGAAATATTTTTCAAAAATAAATTTGGATTAATGAAATAAAGAGTCTTATCTTTGCAGTCCGCTTCAGTAAACACTGAGGATTGGCAAAAAGGGAAGAAAAATTTTTTCTCAAAAAGTTTTGCCAGTTCAAATAAAGTTTTTACTTTTGCACTCGCTTTAGTAACCGACTGGTTGACGAGGGATACAGAAAAAAAATCAAATTTTTTTTTGTCAAATCGAAAAAGTTGATTACTTTTGCACTCGCTTCGAAAATCAAGTAGTAGCGAGATTGAAACACGATCATAGACATATTGGACAACAGCATACAAAATAAAGAGAGTAAGGTGATTTTAGGATCACGAATAAACTAGCTAACTTTTTACAATATTAAAAATATACGATGAAGAGTTTGATCCTGGCTCAGGATGAACGCTAGCGGCAGGCCTAACACATGCAAGTCGAGGGGTATAGAGAGCTTGCTTTCTAGAGACCGGCGGATGGGTGAGTAACGCGTATGCAACCTACCTTTCACAGAGGAATAGCCCGGAGAAATTCGGATTAATGCTTCATGGTTTAATTGGATGGCATCATTTGATTAATAAAGATTTATCGGTGAAAGATGGGCATGCGTATCATTAGCTAGTTGGTGTGGTAACGGCATACCAAGGCGACGATGATTAGGGGTCCTGAGAGGGAGATCCCCCACACTGGTACTGAGACACGGACCAGACTCCTACGGGAGGCAGCAGTGAGGAATATTGGTCAATGGAGGCAACTCTGAACCAGCCATGCCGCGTGCAGGATGACGGTCCTATGGATTGTAAACTGCTTTTGTACGGGAAGAAATGTATCTACGTGTAGATATTTGACGGTACCGTAAGAATAAGGATCGGCTAACTCCGTGCCAGCAGCCGCGGTAATACGGAGGATCCGAGCGTTATCCGGAATTATTGGGTTTAAAGGGTTCGTAGGCGGTTTAGTAAGTCAGTGGTGAAATCTTACAGCTTAACTGTAAAATTGCCGTTGATACTGCTAGACTTGAATAGTATGGAAGTAATTAGAATATGTAGTGTAGCGGTGAAATGCTTAGATATTACATGGAATACCAATTGCGAAGGCAGATTACTACATACTTATTGACGCTGATGAACGAAAGCGTGGGTAGCGAACAGGATTAGATACCCTGGTAGTCCACGCCGTAAACGATGGATACTAGCTGTTCGGTTTTCGGACTGAGTGGCTAAGCGAAAGTGATAAGTATCCCACCTGGGGAGTACGTTCGCAAGAATGAAACTCAAAGGAATTGACGGGGGCCCGCACAAGCGGTGGAGCATGTGGTTTAATTCGATGATACGCGAGGAACCTTACCAGGGCTTAAATGTAGATTGACAGGTTTAGAGATAGACTTTCCTTCGGGCAATTTACAAGGTGCTGCATGGTTGTCGTCAGCTCGTGCCGTGAGGTGTCAGGTTAAGTCCTATAACGAGCGCAACCCCTATTGTTAGTTGCCAGCGGGTCATGCCGGGAACTCTAACAAGACTGCCGGTGCAAACCGCGAGGAAGGTGGGGATGACGTCAAATCATCACGGCCCTTACGTCCTGGGCTACACACGTGCTACAATGGCCAGTACAGAAAGCAGCTACCAGGCAACTGGATGCGAATCTCAAAAACTGGTCTCAGTTCGGATTGGAGTCTGCAACTCGACTCCATGAAGCTGGAATCGCTAGTAATCGGATATCAGCCATGATCCGGTGAATACGTTCCCGGGCCTTGTACACACCGCCCGTCAAGCCATGGAAGCCGGGGGTACCTGAAGTCGGTCGCCGCAAGGAGCTGCCTAGGGTAAAACTGGTAACTAGGGCTAAGTCGTAACAAGGTAGCCGTACCGGAAGGTGCGGCTGGAACACCTCCTTTCTAGAGAAAAAAAGAGGTTGGTTTATTTACTCTCGCTGTTTGTTCAAATATAAAATAAGTAATATACAGAGTCTCGTAGCTCAGCTGGTTAGAGTACTACACTGATAATGTAGGGGTCGGCAGTTCGAGTCTGCCCGGGACTACTAAGTATTACAAAGGAAATTCTAGAGGTTAGTTAAACCGTTGAAAGTTACTGTTAACCGTAAACTGTTAGCTGTTGACCTAAAAACGGGGGATTAGCTCAGCTGGCTAGAGCGCCTGCCTTGCACGCAGGAGGTCATCGGTTCGACTCCGATATTCTCCACAAGGACTACGGTCCAAAACGATCATTGACATATTGTAACGACAAATACAGTTAGATAGTAATTCATATTATTATTTAATAAAAATTTTATAGAAAGTACGATTCGAAAGAATTGTAAGCACATAAGCAAAATAAGGGCGTATGGGGAATGCCTAGGCTCTCAGAGGCGAGGAAGGACGTGATAAGCTGCGAAAAGCTACGGGGATTGGCACACACGAATTGATCCGTAGATATCCGAATGGGGCAACCCACTATGTTGAAGACATAGTATCCGAATAGGAGGCGAACCTGCTGAACTGAAACATCTAAGTAGGCAGAGGAGAAGAAAACAAAAGTGATTCCGCTAGTAGTGGCGAGCGAACGCGGAATAGCCCAAACCAATGTTGTTACGGCAATATTGGGGTTGTAGGACCACGACATTTCTTGCGGATTGAATTAGAATTACCTGGAAAGGTAAACCGAAGAGGGTGATAGTCCCGTATAAGTAAGAGAAGATAAGGATAGTGGTATCCTGAGTAGGTCGGGGCACGTGAAACCCTGATTGAAACTGGCGGGACCATCCGCTAAGGCTAAATACTCCTGAGAGACCGATAGTGAACCAGTACCGTGAGGGAAAGGTGAAAAGAACCGTGAATAACGGAGTGAAATAGATCCTGAAACCATACGCCTACAAGCGGTCGGAGCCCCTTTGTGGGGTGACGGCGTGCCTTTTGCATAATGAGCCTACGAGTTACCGTTGCTGGCAAGGATAAGTGATTAAGTCATGGATCCGTAGCGAAAGCGAGTCTTAATAGGGCGCTTTAGTCAGTAGTGGTAGACGCGAAACCGTGTGATCTACCCATGGGCAGGTTGAAGTTTAGGTAACACTAAATGGAGGACCGAACCGTTTAACGCTGAAAAGTTTTCGGATGACCTGTGGGTAGGGGTGAAAGGCCAATCAAACTCGGAAATAGCTCGTACTCCCCGAAATGCATTTAGGTGCAGCGATGATCATAGTTACTTAGAGGTAGAGCTACTGATTGGATGCGGGGGCTTCACCGCCTACCAATTCCTGACAAACTCCGAATGCTAATTAATGATAATCATCAGTGAGGGCATGGGTGCTAAGGTCCATGTCCGAGAGGGAAAGAACCCAGACCATCAGCTAAGGTCCCCAAATGTATACTAAGTTGAAAAAACGCGGTTTGATTGCCCAGACAGCTAGGATGTTGGCTTGGAAGCAGCCATTCATTTAAAGAGTGCGTAACAGCTCACTAGTCGAGCGATCGAGCATGGATAATAATCGGGCATAAGTATACTACCGAAGCTATGGATTTACGTTTTAAACGTGAGTGGTAGGGGAGCATTCTATCGACGTAGAAGCCGTACTGTGAGGTATGGTGGAGTTTATAGAAAAGAAAATGTAGGCATAAGTAACGATAAGGGGTGCGAGAAACACCCCCGCCGTAAGACTAAGGTTTCCTGAGCTATGCTAATCAGCTTAGGGTTAGTCGGGACCTAAGGCACACCCGAAGGGGGACGTCGATGGCCAACGGGTTAATATTCCCGTACTACTAATAATTGTGATGGAGTGACACAGTGATGAAAGCACCGCGAACTGACGGAATAGTTCGTTGAAGCACGTACCTATATCAGCTATAGTAAAATGCGTAGTTGATGGAGAAATGCGATAGTACTCAGCGTTTTCGAACAACGAGATAGTGTGCCTAAGGGCTGTCAAGAAAAGCTTCTAAACTTAGATTATTAGTACCCGTACCGTAAACCGACACAGGTAGTCGAGGAGAGTATCCTAAGGCGCTCGAGAGATTCATGGCTAAGGAACTAGGCAAAATAGACCTGTAACTTCGGGAGAAAGGTCGCCAGCGCAAGCTGGCCGCAGTGAAAAGGTCCAGGCGACTGTTTATCAAAAACACAGGGCTCTGCAAAATCGTAAGATGAGGTATAGGGCCTGACACCTGCCCGGTGCTGGAAGGTTAAGAGGAGATGTTATTCGCAAGAAGAAGCATTGAATTGAAGCCCCAGTAAACGGCGGCCGTAACTATAACGGTCCTAAGGTAGCGAAATTCCTTGTCGGGTAAGTTCCGACCTGCACGAATGGTGTAACGATCTGGACACTGTCTCAGCCATGAGCTCGGTGAAATTGTAGTATCGGTGAAGATGCCGATTACCCGCAGTGGGACGAAAAGACCCTGTGCACCTTTACTATAGCTTAGTATTGTTCTTGGATAAGTGATGTGTAGGATAGGTGGGAGACTTCGATCCTGCGTCGCCAGGCGTAGGTTAGTCATTGTTGAAATACCACCCTTTGCTTATTTGAGATCTAACTCTGCGTTGCAGAGGACATTGCTTGGTGGGTAGTTTGACTGGGGTGGTCGCCTCCAAAAGAGTAACGGAGGCTTCTAAAGGTTCCCTCAGCACGCTTGGTAACCGTGCGTAGAGTGCAATGGCATAAGGGAGCTTGACTGGGAGACTAACAAGTCGATCAGGTACGAAAGTAGAGCATAGTGATCCGGTGGTTCCGCATGGAAGGGCCATCGCTCAAAGGATAAAAGGTACGCCGGGGATAACAGGCTGATCTCCCCCAAGAGCTCATATCGACGGGGGGGTTTGGCACCTCGATGTCGGCTCGTCACATCCTGGGGCTGGAGAAGGTCCCAAGGGTTGGGCTGTTCGCCCATTAAAGTGGCACGCGAGCTGGGTTCAGAACGTCGTGAGACAGTTCGGTCTCTATCTACTGTGGGCGTTAGAAATTTGAGTGGATCTGATTCTAGTACGAGAGGACCGAATTGGACCAACCTCTAGTGCATCTGTTGTCTCGCCAGGGGCATCGCAGAGTAGCTACGTTGGGCAGGGATAAGCGCTGAAAGCATATAAGTGCGAAACCCACCACAAGATGAGATTTCTTTAAAGGGCCGTTGAAGATGACAACGTTGATAGGCTATAGATGTAAAGGCAGTAATGTCATAGTCGAGTAGTACTAATAGCCCGTAAGCTTATGTGTATCTCCCTCTACCTTGTGTAGAGGGAGGGCAACTTTCTAAAAAAAGTAAGTATTTGTTACGTTATAATATACAATATTAGTTATAGGATCCTTTTTAGGAATTTATAACAACCGCTTTAGGGTGGTTATTGCGGCGGGGCTCACCTCTTTCCATTTCGAACAGAGAAGTTAAGCCCGCTAGCGCAGATGGTACTGCCTCACGGTGGGAGAGTATGTCGTCGCCCTTCTTTTAAAAAGCCTGATTACGTTAGTAGTCAGGCTTTTTTGTTTTATGCTTTTTTGGGGGTTGTGGGTTGATTGTTGTGAAGATGGTCGATTAAAAACGGTTCTCCTTATTTAAGAGATGTTCAAACAACCAACGACAAACGACAAACCCCTCTCACCACCTCACCCTCTCATCAACTCATCCTCTCATCGCCTCACCCTCTCATCAAAAAAACACTCAAATAATATGTCGCTATATGCGAAAAAAATAATATTTTTTTTCGTAAATGAATAAGATGTTCTAATTTTGTGTCTTAATTTGTGAAATAATCTGTTTATTTGTACACAATTTGTATAGAGTTAAAGTATGGGGTTTTCTGGAAAAAAAGTTGTTAAACGAATAGCTATCGTCTTAGGGACTTTAGTAGTCTTGGTATTAGGAACCATGTTGGTTGTTCCTATTTTTTTTAAGGATACAATTAACGATGAAATCAAAAAGTTATTAGCTGAATCAATAGAAGGTGAAGTAGCTTTTGACGATATCGATGTATCCTTCTTTAAAAATTTCCCCTATTTAACGGCAACTGTTGTAAAGCCTGTCATAGAAGGGGTTCAAGTAGATTCTTTACAGCCAATGACGTTGTTAGCGGCTAAAGAATTAGGGCTTGGTATTAATATGATGAGTTTGTTAGACTCAAAAATTAGCTTTGACCGCGTTTTTGTTGATTCTCCTATTATTGATTTAATGGTCAATGAAAAAGGTGAAGCGAATTATATGGTAATGAAACCTTCAGAGGAAGAAGAGGACGATCAAAAAGGGTTTGACTTACAAATTGATCGTTTGGAAATTAAAAATGCGCTATTGCGCTATTGCGATGAGGCGGGTAATCTCTATTTTTCGGCTGTTAATTTTGATTATTTGGGAAGTGGAAATATGAGTGAAGCTGTATTTCAGCTGAAGAGTAAAGTTCGCATAGAATCGTTTGATTTTAGTTTTGACAATGTGTTTTACGTTAAAGAGAAACCGATATTAGCTGACTTAGAAACGTTGATTGATACGAAGTCTTTAACTTTTGAGTTTCAAAAGAATAATTTAAAAGTAAAAGATTTACTAGTTAGTTTTATTGGGCGTTTCGGTTTTATCGAAAACGGCTATGACATGTTGTTCGACATCAATACCGAACAAGCGAGTCTAAATGAATTGCTCTCTTTGGTACCACCAGAATATCAATCGTGGTTGGATCAAACCAAGTTTGAAGGTGTTGTGGATGGTAAATTTAAGTTAGAAGGACAGTTTATAGCTTTAGATACGATAATGCCATCGATTAACTTGGATTTAGCTGTGGCTAATGGAGTTATTCAACACGGAAATGTTATGGATCCAATTAAAGATTTGGCATTGAAATTTCAATTTAAAATGCCTTCTCTTGATATGGAGAAAAGTGAGGTTATAATTGATCAACTTGATTTTTCAATTGCAGGGCGTAAAAGTAATTTTACACTACATACCCTGGGGTTTGAAAAACCAGTTATTCAAAGTGCTATGGATCTGAATATGGATTTGGATTTGATTCATAAGGCTTTAGGGTTATCTGGTTTTGATTTGAAAGGAGACGTGCAGTTAAAAGGTAAAGTTGACGGACAATTCGCTAAGGGAATCGTTGAAACAAGAACACTGCGCACAGTAAAACGCGATACTGTGATTACGAGTATTCCAACGTTTGATTTTGACGGAATGATTCGCAATGGTTATTTTAAATTGGATAGTTTACCTCAGGCATTAAAAGAAATTAGTTTTGACGTTAAAGCGGAAGGGCCAACAGAAAAGATAAAAGATATTAAATTCCGCATTGATAATTTAAATCTTTTAGCCATGGATAATTTCGTGAAAGGGCATTTTGCGGTAAATAACATGACCACTTATGATGTTGACGCGCGTATAGAAGCTGATATTGATTTTGATCATATCAAAGAATTTATTCCGTTTGATGAGGCTGTATTACGTGGTAATTTAAAGATAGACGGAACAGTTAAAGGAAGTTATGAGCCAAAACGCAAGCGTTTTCCAGTCTTAAATACAGAAGTGAAATTGATTAATGGTTATGTACAATTGAAGCGTTTGCCTGAATTGCCTATTGAGGATATTCAAATCCACACCATTATTAAAAGTTCACGTGGATCAATCAACGATTTATCGATCGAGGTATTGCCGATTAATTTCAAGATTGCGAAAGAGCCTTTCCAATTAGCAGCAAGTTTGTATAATTTGAATAACTTAAATTATAATATTCAATCAAAAGGGACGATTAATATTGGTGATATCTATAAGATCTTTAAGGTTGATGGTATTGATGTTCACGGTAGAATTATTACGAGTTTATTCTTAAAAGGATTGCAAAGTGATGCCATAAAAGGAGATTTCGACAAGCTGAAAAATGGAGGTAAATTTGAAGTAGATAATATTCGCATACATTCAGAAATGTTTCCTTATCCATTGCACATCAAAAAAGGAGTTTTTAAGTTTTTTAAAGAGAAGATGGGCTTTGAGAAGTTTGTAGCAACTTACGGTAGTTCTGAAATTAACATGAAAGGGTATTTAACCAATGTAGTTGATTATATACTTAAAGAAGATACCTTACAAGGTAAATTTACATTTGAAAGCCCATATTTTAATGTGGATGAATTCATGATGTTTGACTCTAAAAGCACAAAGAGTAAAACGGCAACAGCATCTTCATCTGGTACCGGGGTAATTCAGGTTCCTAAGAATTTAAATATCGTGTTTGATGCAATTGCAAAAAAAATAAAATATACCGAGTATAACTTGGAAGACTTTACAGGTAGTCTATTAGTTAATGGAGGAAAAATTGACCTTCAAAACACGAATTTCGGGTTGATAGGAACAAAAGTGGGTATGAATGGAACTTATGAACCAACAGGATTTAGAAAAGCAAAATTTGATTATGCTATTCAAGCTTCTGATTTTGATATTCAACGTGCCTATAAGGAAATCACCTTATTTAGAGAGATGGTAAGTATGGCTAAGGATGCTTATGGTCAGGTTTCATTAGATTATAAGTTGGCGGGTGATTTAGATAAAAATATGTTTCCTGTTTTTCGTTCTTTAGTTGGTGGAGGATCTTTAACCTTGGAGAATATTGAGTTTAAAGGATTTAATCTCCTAGGTGCCATTGCAAAAGAGACCAATACGAAATCGCTAGAAGAGGGAAAAGCAAAAGACGTTGAGATAAAAACAACAATTAAAGACAATGTAATGACCATTGAACGCACTCGAATGAAGATGGCTGGATTTAGACCCCGATTCGAAGGACAGGTGAGTTTAGATGGAGAGATGAATATTGGTCTTCGATTGGGATTACCTCCGATGGGAATTATCGGGATTCCGATGAAAATTCAGGGTAATTCGGATGATTTTAAAATTAAATTGGGACGTTATAAACCGAGTGAGGTTTTAGGAAGAACAACGGATGATGACGATGAGGATGAAGACGAGCAACCCGAGCCAGGTGCAGAATCAGGCGTAACTCCAGAAGGAGAGGCTATTATTCCTACAGGTGAAACCCCTAAGGAGGAAAAACCAAAAGAAGCAGCAGCAATTCCAGCTGCATAAATATAGAAAGCCAGAGACGAATCTCTGGCTTTATTTTTTTGCTAACGTTAGAAATAGTATTTTTACGCATTAGATTTCGAAATAAGACCAAGATGATACCATGTAATCCCTTAACAACAGAAGAATTAGCTTTAATTTTTGAAGGCGATCAAACCCAACCGATGTACGTTTATCAAGATGGTGTTCCTGATGAATTACAAGTGCTTAAAACCAATTGTACGGAAATAGATCCTCAGGATACTAACGTAAAAATGTTAATCGCACGTATGTACAAGACAGTAGCAGATGGCGATCGTGCAGGCGTGGGTATTGCGGCACCTCAAGTTGGATTAGCTAGACGATTGTTTTTAGTTAAACGTTTTGACAAAGCCAATGAACCTTTTGAGTTCTTTATCAATCCTCAAATTGTATGGTACTCTGCTGTATTGCAACAAGGAGATGAAGGCTGTTTGTCTATAGAAGATCGCTATGAGGCTGTTTATCGCAGTTTAGCTGTTCAAATCACTTATTTTGATCTAGAAGGGAATCACTATCAGGAAGTTGTAGAAGGGTATACGGCTGTGATTATGCAGCATGAATACGATCATTTGAATGGTATTTTGTTTACAGATCGTGTCGTAGAACAAGAAGAACGTCAGTATGAAGATGCGACTTTAGAAACACCTTTGGTGTATGAAGTATAAGGGGGTCTTACTGTTAATTTCAATTTGTTGGTTTTGGGGCAAGGGAATGGCCCAAGTGCCTGCTTTGCGTGATAGCTTATCTTGTCCAACGGATAATCTCCAAATTATTCAGTTGTACGACATGGGGTTTAAAGCTTTGGAAAAAGAAGCATACTATAATACTGCAGGAAAAATATTCTTTCAAATCGTACAAATGGATAAAAAACTGTGCGATGCATATTATTATACAGGGATAGCGTTAACCAAACAAGACAAGGACGATGTTGCGTATACGTATTTGTATTATGCGGATAGTTTAGCTGCTCAACCTACTTTACCCTTTAAAATTGCTTTAGCAGCATCGGCTTTACGCAATGGAAATGTAGGATTAGCGCGAAAAAAATACGAAGAAATTAAACACGATTTTCCCAATAGTCCGGAGGGATATTACGGATTAAGCTTAACGGCAACTTCTATCGGCGATGTTGTAGAGGGATTAGTCAATGCGGATCGATCCTTATTGAAGTACAAGCATGTAGGAGGCTTGACTTCAGCGAGAGAACAGGAAATCTATCTGATTAAAGCAATTTTATTGCGCATGAATAAGCAATATGACAAAGCCATTGCGTTCTTTGAGAAGAGCAAGGATCATTTTGGTACAACGACAGATTATCTAGCGAATTACGCTTTGACTGCCTATGAGTTGTATAAGCAAACAAAAGAGGAGCAATGGAAGCAAGCAAGTCAACAAGCTTTGCTTCGAATTCAAGATAAAACTGTATTAAACGACGATTTTTATCAGCAATTTAACTAGGTTTAAAGATTCAAGTTAATTTTAAATCCAACACCGCGAATGCTGGTAATTTGTATCGTATCATCGTCGACTAAATATTTGCGTAAACGCGTTACAAATACATCTAAACTTCTTCCGTTAAAATAATCGGCGGATTGCCAAAGTTGATTTAAAATCACTTCTCGCTCCAAAATAGATTGATCATATTGGATAAATAGCAAGAGTAAATCTCGCTCTCTTTCTGTAAGTTGATAAGTTCGTTTGGGATGTTCTAGGCGCAATAAAGTAGGATTAAAGGTGTAAATTCCCAAGTGATAAACAGTTGTTGTTTCCTTAGGCGTATGGCGTAAAATATTGTCAATACGCAGTTTTAATTCTTCGGGATCACATGTTTTTGCAATATAATCTGCAGCACCTAATTTTAAACCCAATAATCGGTCGATATTTTGATTTTTAGCCGTCAAAAACAAAAAGGGAATATTGGGGTGATTCTGATGCATTTCCTTTGCCAAAGTAAACCCATCTTTAATGGGAAGCATAATATCTAGAATAGCCAAATCGAAGTTGTGTTGCTCAAACAACGCATTTACCTCTATTGAATCGGAGGTCCATACTACATCAAAACCGCTAATTTCTAAATACTGTTTAACCACAGTACCATAGTCTATATCATCTTCAACAAGGAGAATTTTATGCATAGGGAATACGAATAATAAAAGTTGTTCCTATTGTGAGTTTACTATTGATTTGAATACTGCCTTGGTGTTTTTCTACTATTTGCTTTACTTGATACAAGCCGATACCCAAGCCTACTGTATTGTGTACATTGTTGTGTATAATGCGATAGAATTTGCGAAAAATAAGAGGTTGTTCCTTCTTTTCAATACCAATGCCATTGTCAGAAACTTCAAGGTACAGCTTATTTTCTTTAGCGTGTAGTGAACATGTTACAACTGTACCGCCATATTTAATACTGTTTTCCAAAAGATTCAGCAGTATTGTCTCTACTTCCGTTCGCGATAAGGGGATGGTGTCTGCTGCTAAATCCCACGAAATTTTAAAATCAACCGTTTGATTTCTCAGCTTTAAATCTTCAATAAGTTGTATGAAATTCTCATGATTAAAGGGAAGGTCATTGGTGTTTGAGGTTACACCTAATTGATTTTGTAAACGTTCCAATCGATTGATTTGCCTTTGAATCAACGCTACGGTTGGAGAATCATATTCTTGTTTGAGGTTGTTGCATCCGTATTTTAAGGTAGCAATAGGCAGTTTAAATTCGTGAGAAATATTGTCTACCATATTGTGTAAACTCCAAACTTCTTGTTCTTTTTTTCTAATGGTTTTGTATGTAATAAAATACAAGATTATAATAAACGTACAAATAAGGAATGATCCCAATAATAAAGGAAAGAGCTGATGAAAAGCAATGCTATTGAAATTGAGTACTTCAATGTATTTTTCTTGTTTGACAGTAAAGTGATTGGAATAATCTTCGGGGCAATCCATACAAGGATCATTGGACTTATTTTCACTACTTTCTTCTACTTCCCATTCGGAAGTATTTACGCGATGCGCCTGTTTTATTTTTTGTTGAGTCTCTAAAATTGTAACAGGAGTTTTAAGCATATTCTCTTTGGTTGAATTCAAAATAACATGCGTCAAATCAATTCGATAGGCAATTTTATACCCCAAACTAGCAAATGCACTATCTATTTTATGTGTAGCATCTAAACTAACAAATTGCAAATAAGAAGCGTTTTTTTCTTGTATTTCTTCTATAGTTGCCTTTTTTTGTAACAACTCTAAAACAGCCTTGTACATGACGTTATCCTTCTTTTTTGATTTTTTTTCAAAGGAAAGGATGTTCTCTATTTCATCTATTTTAGCATGGGCAATCGTGTGAATTTCTTTCTTTTTTAACTCTAATACTTGAAGAAAATAGAATGTCATTATT
The DNA here is from genome assembly GCF_009792295.1 of Myroides fluvii. Taxonomy (NCBI): domain Bacteria; kingdom Pseudomonadati; phylum Bacteroidota; class Flavobacteriia; order Flavobacteriales; family Flavobacteriaceae; genus Myroides; species Myroides fluvii. The sequence goes on from NZ_CP039934.1 coordinate 2,083,653, forward strand.
CCAATCAAAAAGAGATAGAATAAACTGAAGGCAATCAGATAATACTTTGGTTTATAGGACTTCATAGAGACAAATTTAGTTTAAAAATACGGATAATTGATTGAGATAAGAGTATTAACCGTTCGTTAACCGTTCATTAACTGGAATTCAATTCTCATTGATTCATCTTTGTTTGAAAATATAGAAACGATGGTCCGTATAGTAATTTATATCTTTATGCTATTGATGAGTTTGGTGTTACAAGCACAAACAACAGGAGCTGAGATAATAAGAAAAGTAGTTGATAGTAAGCAAGAAGGATTGGCTTTTGTTACAGTAATAGCAAAAGACGACGAGGGAAATGTGGTAGTATCTTTTTATACTGATGAACAAGGAAATTATCAACTGAACCCGCAGAACAATATAAAGCAGCTGGAGTTCAGCTATGTGGGATTTCAAACGAAACGAGCAGCATATGATGCGTCGCTTCCGCGTGTTATTCAGTTGAGTGAAGATAGTTCGTTGTTGGATGAAGTGCACATCACTGCTAAAAAACCCATCATCAAACGAGAAATAGATCGCTTAGTGTTTCATGTTCAAAATACCCCTTTGGCGACGACGAATGCTTGGGATATTGTCAAACAAACCCCAGGAGTGAATACGATAGGAGACAACTTAAGCATCAGAGGGAGTCAAAGTATTTTGGTCACCATTAACGATAAAAAAGTCATGTTGACAGGAGAACAATTAAAATCGCTGTTAGAGGGAACTGAAGGAACACAGGTAGAGGCAATCGAAGTGATTACCAATCCTCCAGCAAAGTATGAAGCTCAGGGAAATGCTGTTCTGAATATTAGATTAAAAAAGAATAATTCTTATGGATATAAAGGAAGTGTTTCGGAGCGATTCAAGCAAACAGCATATGCCTATAATACAGTGAGCACACAGCATTCTTATACGGGAGAGAAGATAAATGTATCAGGTAGTTATTCTTTTGGTAATGGTAATACTGTTCGATACAATGAAGACAATGTGCGTTATGAAAATGGAGAAAGATGGAGTAGCGTGATGACGCGTAGGAATAAAATGAAAGGAAGACATAGTTTTCAGTCAGAAATGGATGTGAAATTGGATAGTACGCTTACGTTTACTATTGGTGGGAATGGATATATCAATGAACAAACTAAGGGAGATTATGTTATTCCTACTTTAATTTATAACCCTCAAGATATTGTGGAGTCCTCTTATACTACTTTTAATAAAAAGCGGGCAAATATGGATACCTATACGGGGTACTTTATGTTGGATAAGACTTTCAATGGAGATGAAAAATTAGTATGGTCATCATATTTTACATATGATAATCAAAAGGATAATCAAGATGTTTTAACGAAGTTGAATTTTAAAGAGCAAGAACCTGCAGAACGCTTTTTTGCTACGAAGGACAGACAACGTACTCGATTAGCTGTTTCCGGTATTGATTATTCGGTAGATAAAGAATCCTCAAAATGGGAATTAGGAGGAAAGTATAGTCTAGTTTCAGCCACTTATTTGTTGAATTTTTTTGATGGAAAAGAAAGAGAAGTCAACCAAAATCAAGAAAAGAGTAATGCTTTTGATTATCAAGAAATAAATTGGGCAGGATATACTTCCTACACCAAACAATGGGGAAAATGGCAGGTGAAAGCAGGTGTAAGAGGAGAGTATACGGGAATTCAAACCCAGAGTACCGGGATGGGAAGTCATAATCAATCGTACTTTAAATTGTTTCCTACGGCCTATTTGAAATATGATCTTACGGATCAGCAGCAATTGAGTTTGGCTTATAGCAAGCGTATTGATCGTCCATCTTATTCGTGGATGAATCCAGCGAAAAGCTACTATAATTTGTTTTCCTATTTTCAAGGAGATCCCGATTTGAAAGCTGCTATTAGTCATAATTTTAGTTTGAATTATACGTTTAATGAGTTGAATGTGGAGCTGTTTTACAATCGAGAATTAAATCCTTCGATGGAAATATCCTATCAAGAGAATGAGTCCCATATGTTGATTTATCACTATACGAATATTGATAAAAGACAGTTAGCAGGGATGATTGTTAATTACTCTTATCAAATTTTACCTGTTTGGTCGGCAAATTCATTTTTATACTTGCAACAACAAGAAGATTATTTCTATGGTGTAGATCAAAACTTACATAAGAATGATGCCTTTATCGTTGGCGGGCGTTTGAATACCACTGTAGATCTTGATAAAAAGAGCAATTGGAAAGCGATGTTAACCTATAATTTTTATACACCAAGTGTACAGGGTTCTTTTAAAATTAGTGGATATCAAAGCACGGATTTTATTATGAGTCGCGACTTTAACAAGAGTAGATGGTCTGTCAATTTGTATGTGTATAATATCTTTGGAAGTGATAGACAGATTATTAGTACAAAGTATGCTAACCAAAATAATTATTTTAAAGATTATAGTGATACCCAGGGATTTGCAATTGGGATAAAATGTAATTTAGGAAACCAAAAAGTGAAGTACAATACGAAAGAGTTAGATATGCAGGAAAAGAATCGTCTATAGATTTCATGAAAACGGAGAGCAAAGAACGCTTTCCGTTTTTTGTTTTTCTCCCTATTTATGATTTATGAAAAAAAGGATATTACTTATTGATGAAATTGTTAAAGCTCTTTTATTCATGAGTAATTTCGTAGCTTTGTAATGAAAATCAATAGTTATGGAGTTTGATTACTTTGACCAGATTCGCAAAATACGAACGGGAATTCGCTTTTACAGTGAATTATTAATAGAAGCTTCTTGGAGTGTATGGAATATCAAGACAAGGATTGGAATTTTTTTCTTTTCCTTACTTATCGCTTTTCTTTGTACTTATTTTTTGACGCCAGAGGTATTTTCTGAGGCACAACGCTATACTTTTTTTATCTTACTTTTTTCCATCTTACTGTGGGCGACGGAGGCAATACCTCCTTTTGCTGTGGGAATCATGATTATTGGTTTCTTAGTGTATACCATGGGCAATATGGAAGGAGCTACTATTTCTCCACAAGAAATATCTTCAACTTGGTCGGATAGTGTGATTTGGATTTTCTTAGGAGGATTCTTCCTCAGTGAGGGAATGCGAAAGACCAATCTCGATTTATCCTTATTCAAAAAGACAATTGCCATCTTTGGTTCTAATCCTAATAAACTGGTATTGGGAATCATCTTGGTAACCTCCATATTATCATTGATCATTTCGAATACGGCTACGGCTGCCATGGTTTTGGCTTCCGTGATGCCACTGATTGAGAGAGAGGGAAAAGAATCGCCTATGTCTAAAGCGATTTTAATTAGTATTCCTGCAGCTGCTACTTTTGCGGGAATGATCAGTATGGTTTCCACTCCTCCTAATTTAATTGTGGTCGATGTGCTGAAAACAAAAGGTTTTACCGTAAATTTTACGCAGTGGTTATTTTTGGGATTGGTACCTGCCGTTATTTTATTAGCGGGATTCTGGTGGGCTATTGTAAAAAAATATACATCAAAAGTGAAAGGACTAGATGTCTCTTTTGTGAATCAAGCGTTAGAAATGACCAATAGCTTGCGTTTGCAACGCTTAGCTGTAATTGTAATTTTAGTGATTACGGTAGGGATGTGGATGTTTGGTACTACATACCATATTCCAACTGCAGGAGCCGCTATGGTGCCGATTATGTTTCTGCCGATGTTGGGAATTATTACCGCAGAAGACGTGCGTAAACTCCCTTGGGACACGTTGATGCTTGTTGCAGGTGGTTTATCATTGGGTATTGCAATTAAAGAATTGTTAGCGCCTTATTACTCGCAATTTTTAGCAGGTGCAGAATTTAATGTTGTGGTGATGATGATTGTATTTGCTGTTATTACCGTTGTGTTTTCGAATATTATGAGTAGTACCGCAACCGCAACGATTTTAATAAACATTGCCGCTATCGTATTACCTGTAGATCAATTATTACCCATTGGATTGGTCGTTGGACTTTGTGCGTCTTGTGGGTTATTTTTACCTGTATCAACACCTCCTAATGCCATTGTATTCGGTACGGGAATGCTCAAACAAAAGGATTTTAGATTAGGGGGAATGTTCGGTGCTTTTGTGGGAACGATTGTTATTATCCTATGGGTATTATTCTTACAAGAATTCACTGATTTTTTTGAGTATTTAAAGTAAATAGGAAATTCCTATTATAGTAGATAAGAACGCAAAGCGCAAGGGATTCTATTCCTTGCGCTTTTTTCTTTATCTAATCGAATTAGATGAAAGACTTTAGCTTTAATCTTATTGGGTTAGAGGCATAGCCTAAAAATATTTCCATCAAAAAACGAAGAAAGGATTGTAATTACATGCTCAAATCACATATAAGGTATTTGGGGTTATAGGTTCGGTTTAATTCTTGTTGATAGTCGTTAGCAGATCATTTTCATAAGGCTTATAATTCTAGGTTTGAGGCTAAAATAAGCAGGGGCAACCAAAATCGTTGTACCTGGCTTGTGCTTGTTGTTACTTTAACAAAAGGCAACGTGTGTTCTCTGGTATACTATTTTTTAACCGTGCATTTTTATTAATCAATAAAATTGAAATTCAGAATCAGGTGGTTGGAACTTTTATCAAAAGCAAACAGTACCACCACTCTTTGTATAGAATCAGAGGGCAGGTCAAAGGTTAAGCTGTGTGAGGTGTATCTGCGTTGTTTCATTCTTGTTTTTATTAATCATTCAATACACAATAGCCAATGAAGGATATATTTTCAACTTATACCGGGGCAACAGACAGAACCCCTTTTTTTTCTGCTGCAAACCAACAGAGTAATGCCGTAGCCATTGCCAAACACTATATACCTGGGGTGAATCAATTAGTAGATGTCAAGTTTATGGCCGAGGGGAAAGAGTTGATTCACTATAAGAGTTTTGAGCTCAAACAAAGTACTCAAATGCATCATGCATTTGCAGTATCTTTTAGTCACGATTGCTTAGGAGTTAAAGAGACCTACCGCATGGAAGAAGCTCAAAAACTATTGGGTAAACGCCTCTTGGTTTCTATGCGCTATAAGAATCTACGAGATAAACCGGAGCGTTTTTTTTCAGGGGTTATTACTCAAGTAAGCTTTGAACAAGGGCATGGTAGTGAGGGGTATTTGGTTTTAAAAGGCAATAGCCCAACCATTCTTTTGGATCAGGCCCTTCATATTCAGAGTTTTGGAGGAAGTGCTCCTGACCCGTTGGATTATATTGTCCATAAGATTCTCGACCAGGGCTATCATCAGAATCGCCTGTTTCAGTCTAGCATAAAATTGTCTCGTGCAATGACTATTTCCTACAGTTGTCAGTACAATGAAACCGCCTATAATTATTTAGCGCGTTTAGCGGCTATGCATGGGGAACAATTTTTTTATGATGGGGAGGTTCTTCATTTTGGAGAATTACCCCATGGAGAAAAACCCATTTCATTGGTATATGGACGCGATGTTAGTCAGGTAGAAATACGCATGCAAGGGCGTCATGTCAATCGCAATCTCTATGGGTATAACAGTTTTAACCATGAACATTTACGGGCAGCTAGTGCAACAGATTTAGGGGTAAAAGGCACCTTGGCCCAGGCCTCTTATGCGCGATCCAAAGAAATTTTCAAAGCGCCTTCTCTACAGCAAGTCCCGCTAAAGTCCCCTAGCGATCAAGATGTTTTATACGCTCAACGCGGTGTAATTGGCGGTGAAGGGATTCAAGTGTTTGTCATTACAGGAGTTACGACGATTCCCTTCTTATATCCCGGTTGTGTGGTTGAGTTGAATATGCTACAACCCAATAAAAAAGGGAGTAGTCATTTTACAACTGTAATTATTACGGATATAGAACACAGGGTTGATGCTTTAGGTCAATATAAAGGCGAGTTTAAAGCAGTTGATGCGCAAACGGGGTATATACCTCCTTCTGTTTTTAAATCTCCTATGGTAGAACAACATATCGGTACGGTAGTCAGCAATGAAGATCCCGAGGGGAAAGGACGCGTACAGGTACAGTTTGGCTGGCAAGACACGAGCCAGCACACCGATTTCATTCGGGTAATGAGTGGAGATGCAGGAAGTAGTAATCAAGTAAAAAAGAATCGCGGTATGGTTTTTATACCCGAAAAAGGCGATCAAGTAATGGTGAGTTTTGTGGGTAATCACCCCGATCGTCCGTTTGTGATGGGGAGTTTATTTCACGGAGAAAACGCAGCTGGAGGAGGTGTAAACAACCAAATTAAGAGTATCCAAACCCGCAGTGGTCATACCCTTAAGTTTACAGAAGAGAAATCCATCGAGATCTTTGATGCTAGTGGAAACTACATTGTACTGGATACAACTGGAAAAAGTATCACCGTATCCGCACCAGAAAATATCCTGCTTACAGCGAGAAACATCCAACTTCAAGCCAGTGAAAATATTGTAGCTCATGCTGGTGGGAATATTCGCATACAAGCAGAAGAAAATATCGATCAGATGGCAGGAGAAAATTATTATTTGACAGCAAATAATCAGTATACGACGATTGTAGCTACAACGAAAGTAGAGAGTAAAACCTATTTTGTGATTAGTGAATCGGGTCGAATAGAAACAACTCTAGAAAGCTTGCAATTAGCTTCTACTAAAGAAGTGGAGAATTTGAGCGGTAAAAGAGTAAAAATGTTCTAATGATGAAGTCTGATGTCACCTTGGTTTTTGCGTGTAAGGAAAATAGAACGTATCGATTTTTATGTCAAGATACAAAAGTCAATCAATCCCAAACCATAGAATATAACGCAGTCATTAGTAGAGATAAAAAATGGAAATATTCCACTCCCATTTATCTCGTTGAACGCAGTAAACAGCAAATTTATCCTTACGTCGATCATCCCTTAGCAGAAGCAATTGGGATGAGTGCGACGATGGGACAACAGCTTCGCTTGAAAATTAGTGAACAAGGAGAAATACAGCAGCTCCTGAATATCAAAGAAATCCAAGAGTATTGGCAGACTAGGTTGAAAATTCAACTCGAATCTCAATATGAAGGAAGAGTGATTGATACTATGATCAATCAACTAGATGAAGTAGTAGAGGAGGAAGCTCGTTTTGTGGAAAAATTGCAAAAAGACGTCTTTTTTAATCACCTATGTGGAATTCTTCCTGGTACCTATCAGTACAAATCAGAGGGTAAAAACTACATAAAGCACAATGGAAAAAAACCGCAGGGTATTGGGTATCGCTATGAGATCGATTCATTGGAGAATAAGGGAATTGTGATAAGGGGAGTGGCGGCACAAGCTAAAGAACGATTAGCGCAATTAAAAGAATTATGGCAATTGGAAGGAGATAAGGAATTAACCTATGAGGGAATTATTGTAGGAGAGTTAAATGAACAAAGTGAAATTGTAAAACTAAGTAGCAAAGAAGTCTATACTTATGGAAGCGAGCTTTATCGCTCAACAAGTATAGCCTTAGACTTATGCTAACACGCTGTAACAGAAAATACGATGAAAAACGAAACCCCTGAATTAGTGCCTCAAGAGCCTCAAAAGCAAATAGCTATGCGTAACAGTTTGATTGTTAGTGAAGAATGGATTGAAAAGGGAAAACAGCAGACTGTGGATTCAAAAGTCGCTGCAAAGCCAAAAGAAAAGTCTAGGGCTGAAACAGAAGCCGCAGAAGAAACGCTACCGCTATCCGAGTATATCGTCTGTTTAGGAGCGAAATGCCAATGTACAGGTAATCCCAGTGTTTTTTCAACTTTGTCGATAAAGACGCACCAAAAGTATTACGTCAATGCGGCGGATAAACTAGTTGCGACCATTGAAGACAACCAGTTTGAGGAAGGAGGTTCTCCATTTAAGCTGTGTAAACACAAAAAGGGCAACGATAAAACTTGCACCTATCAGGCAGAGGGATTTTGGAAGGTAAAAGAAAATGATCATTTTCCTTTGGTTGGCCATAAGGATGTTTTGACTGAAACTGGAAAATTGCGCTGTGTGATTGGCGGTGAATTATCCATTTTTACCCATGGTCAGACTGTGAGTGTCACAGCAGAAGAAGTTGAGGAAATCAAAGAGACTTTCCCCAATTTGCCCACTTTGAATTGTCTGTTGGATTTTGATGCTCTCTTGGATATCGCTAGTGAGGTAACCTATGTCTCCAACGTCAATCGATTGGAACTGACCAATACAGCACACATCAAAATTGGTGCACTTGCCGATGGTGGAGCACAGACTTTGCGTGTTCTCAAAGGGGAACAACTTGCGTTTAAAGCGACAACCCCTTCCAATCAAAGTGGAAGGTATATTAGTTGGAGTGTTACGGAATCCCTACCTGGATCAAACTTGCTCGATGCAGGAAAAACAGGGCAGCATATCACCTTGGAAATTACCTCAGAAAATGCAATCTACAAGGCAGTAGAAACAACTAGTCGCACGTTTTCTGTAACACCAACACAAGTGGGAACTTACTTAGTTTCTGCAGCGAGAAAGCCCAAAGATCAAAAAAAGAAACCCTATTATGCTACATTCTACTACTATTTGGAAGTGGTGGAGCATGCCAGCATACAAGCCCTAGAACTAAGTAACAAGGCTCAAGAGGTTCGCCGAGGGGATGAGGTGGTTTTTACCATGCACAGCGACGTTGAATTGCCCGAAGCTCAATTGGATCTATTGAGCCTTCGTGTTACCGTTCAAAGTGCACACGAAGCAGATAATATAGCCGTGATTTATAGAGCGAAAGGAAGCCCTGCTTTTGTGCAAGAAGGAAATAAGATCAAAGCTACCTTTACCTGTTCAAATATCAATGTGTATCGCGTACAGGTCTATTACAATGACCAACCTTTAAGCGAGATTCCAACGCAAACGTTTGAGGTTACCCTCAATAAAGTCCTTTCTTTTACTCCTAAAGTAGAACGCATTCGCTTAGGGAGCGAGGTAGTATTTACAGCTCAACTTCTCGATGAAAAAAATATAAACTCCAGTGCCGTAAATTGGAGAATTAAGGCACCCAATAGCTCGTTTTTTCGAGATTACCTTGTTAAAAATAAAATAGTGAGCCTATCCTTTCCACAAGTGGGAAAGTATGAGATTGAATGTGTTTACGGTAGTTGGTTTACCGTAAAAAACAAGTGCCAAAATACCATTGAAGTGGTCGATAACTCCCTTGAGCGCATTAATCTAACCCCTAGTCTAGTTTCACCAAAAGGAGAAACCACAGCCCATGGCGTTTACCGCAAAAGCATGTTCTCCGTGACCTTGGAATTCCCCCTAGGCTATCAGCCTCCAACGGATGAGGCTGGCTATGTATCGACAAGCGAAGTAGAACGACCAGGTGTGTTTAAAAGAATATGGAACTGGGTGAAGCCTTCCCAAGAACAGCAGGCGATTCCGCGTATGACAAACAATCGGGATACGGAGATTGTGTGGCGTTTGAGCTATATCAAAGGACCGAAGAAAAAGAGCGGCTTCGACTTTTATCTCAATTATGCCCATCCCCAAGGAGAAGAAATACCCGTTGAGAATGAATCTACAACTGCGGAAAAAGAAGAAATCCTTTCCCATCAACTGTTGGATTCCGTACTGATTTATCCCGTTTCTACCACGCAAGAGGAAATAGAATTGCGATCGAATATCGATGCGCTAAGTTTTCAATTGGAAGAGCAAGGAACCTATCGCTTAGAAGTAACGGTCAACGGCAGTAGTCTAAGCTGTGAAATAGAATGTATAGAAGGAAGGGTCAACCGCTGGGAGTTTGTGGATGATTACGATCAACTTATACACAATCTGAGTTTTAATGAGGATTTTAGTATTGTCGCTGAGCTTGAAGGGTATGAAAATACCCAAGCCAGTATCGCGTATTGGTATGACTATCGCAATCGCAAAAAAGAAGTACTTGAACTATATCGAGACACCCTTTCCTTTGACAGCAACGGAAAGGGTACACATACGGTGAAGAAATCCTCGGAATTTTGGAAGAATTTTGCGCAAAAGGCCCCAGAAGGAAAAGGAGAAGAATACGCTATATTTTTCACGATTAGCGAAGAGATAGGATTATCCAATGTCAAGCGAAACTTATTTAATAGCCAAGAAGCCTTAGAAGGTTTTATTTTTCCGACAGACACAACCAATACCTATGGGGTAATTAGCAAATCGCTGCGCTTTGAGGCGTATTTCAACAAGGAAAATCACCAACGCCTAGTAGAACCGCGATTGTATGGACAGCCTTTAGAAGTGCAAGTACGCCGTATAGAAGGGCGTTACACTCCGTTCAGGAGTGCCCCTGATGGCATTGACCTTAACACTTTACGAGAATACCAATCTCAATCTCTGGAAACTCGAATTTAAAGACCGCAAAGCCACTTCGATGGACTTGAAGATTGAACAAGGAAAAAACACAGTCTATACGCCTCTATTAGATACGTGTGAGGAGGCTATTTACAAAGCATCTACCCATGAACAAGATCGAAAATCCAAGATTCTCCCTCGCGTATTTTACATGGGGATTTCTTATGAAATCGAAGAAGAAGTCAGCTATTGGGGACTCAAACAAATCAAAAAGAAAGTCATTGAAGAACTCTTTCCTAGGGGGTATACCCGAAACCTTGCAAATAACGACTTGTTGGTGAATCCACTACGATCGGAAATAGAAGCGGGAATAAGCGACAATGAAATCAAAAAACGAATCAAACAGAACGAAGAAACGATTGCGCGATACCGAGCAGAGGGAAAATTTGGACACCAATACTTGCATCAGCTAAAACTAGTAAAGGAAATAACGTTTGGTCAGGCGTTTACCGATAAGAAAATCCCCGTCAAAGTAGAACGCGCTCCACATCGATTACCCGATACGGTTACGCATGAAAAATGTCCGAATTGCATTGCTCCAGTGACTGTAACTCAACTTGCAGAAATTTTTAAAGGATCAGATCAGACCATTCTTGAGGCAGTAGCAAAAGCCTATACCGATTATATGACGGAATTTAAAATGAATACGTGTTGGAATAAAGCCCATTTTTTTGCTCAAGTAGTTGCGGAGTCTGGAAGTCCATTAAAAATCAGAGAGGAAAATCTCAATTATTCGGCTTTGTTGCTAGAAACCGGAAATGAAAGAAGAAATGGAAAACAATGGGTAAAAGGGGATACAGCGAATGGAGTTGGAGGATACTATGCTGATGGAAATTATAGAGCAAAGCCTATTCGATTAAATAATTTTATCGGTAATAAAGTAAATGCGAATGCCTATGGACGGAAGGATTTAACCGCATTGAATGATAATGGCATACAAGCAGCAAATCAAACAAAAATAGCAGACTTAGCTTACGGAGGAAGATTTGGAAACAATAAGGACGAACCTGGTGGAGAAGGAGCTAAGTTTAAAGGTCGAGGTTATATTCAAATTACGTTTCGCGCCAGTTACGAACAAGCGAATAAGTATACCAAAAAAATTTTAGGAGTTGATGTATTGACAGAGGCAGGCGCAAGAAAAGTAGGTACTGATCCGGAAGTCGCTATGATTGCCAGTATGGCTTATTGGGCATGGAATCAAAAAGAAGCGAATCATTATAGTAATCTCGAAAGGGATGTTAACGAGGTATCAAAAAAAGTAGGAAATAATGTTGCGTATGCAGAGAAGAAAAAAGCTTTTGATGATAAAACAGCTAAGGTTTTTGATATTGATACTTGCACCTTTACTTACTTTCCAGATCATGGAGATGGGGTATTGGAGATGATGAAGCGATATGCAAAAGAAGGAAAAAAATACAAAAAAGACAGCAACCGAACAAGTTTAAAGTACAAGGATATCAAAGAAGTTGATTGCTCGGAGTTTGTATGCATCTACCTGCATTTATTGGGACTAACGAAAGATGTTGCCTGGTTAACTACTGGAGATATGGTTTCTGAAGGAGCTTTCCTGAAAAATGGCAGTTACAAAAAATTACTCAACGAGGGATGTAGTATAGAACAGGTCGATGGTAAAGATGGTGTTTTTGATCCGAATTTTGAACCACAACCAGGGGATATATTTGTGTGGAGGAAAGATGGAGGAGATGGTCACACAGGAATTGTCTATGATTATGATTCTACTACTGAAATGGTGACTATTTTAGAAGCAATTGGATTTACTGGCAGTCAAGATGATAAGTATCATTTAGCACACATTGGGATTGTACAATATAAGGAGCTAGAGAGATTGTCTTATGCAAATCAGACTAGAGTATCTTATTATCAATTGATAGGGAAAGCATTACAGACACATGCTGGATGGAAAGGGTATTTTCGACCAAAAGGATATCGTAAAACATTATAAAAATATGAAAAGAGGAATAATTATCGTGTTACTAAGCTTTAGCTTATTTAGCTGTAAAAATAAAGAAGTAGCAAAAATAGTACAAGTAGAGAACCAAGAACAAGAACAAAAGAAACTGCATTGGTGGGAGTTACCACAAAAAGATAAGGAATCTGAATCTGCAGAAATCATAGAAATGAAAACAAAAGAGAATCAAGAGAAAATAGGGAAATTATGGAAGGCTTTTGATAGATTAGAAAAAAAAGCTTTTACAGAAGATTATCTTACTTTGGAAGAGATTAATTTAACGAATGATTTATACTATCAAATGTTAAAAAAACAAGGCTTTCAATTTCCAAGTGAGGAGGTTTTTAATCAACGTATAAAAGAGGTTTTTGATGTAGATATTCATGCAGATCACTCTACTAACCCTAGAATTAAGCATGTTGGAGATTATTTAATTTTATTAACTAAAGTATATCCTTCTAAATATTATAAGCAAGTACCTACACTTGATTTTGTTTCTGAGGGATATATTTTTGATATGAAGAGAAGATTTTGGACAGATATTGGGACTATCAATGGAAGATCTAGTGTAGAATCGGATACTTATGGAGAAGAGTATTATGTTTATTATAATAATACGTATGCACTAGCATTCAATGATTTTATTTTTTACAACAGTAAAGCTGGTTTTGTTAAATTGAACAAGGGACTGATTAATCAGTTTGAAAAAGATTTAGGTTATGAGAAGTTTCCTGAAGAGTATGATTACTATTATAAAGATATATTAAAGGATAAAATGAAGGAGTATAACGAGATGAGTGAACTCACCCGCAAAGGGTGGGACTACCGCATGTTTGATCGTTTGTTTTTTTCTCGCGGATTTGATGGAAAGCTAATTGTAAAGAAAAAGATGTTGGCTGCCGCCGTAGAGTTGGCAAAAGAAGATGAAGATTATATCCGTGTTCCCTTAGATTACTACTTTATTCAAATGACGACCGATTACATTCCCAATGAGTATGCGGCAGATGAAAGCGAAGTTGATAATTATATGAAACAGCGCGAACCTTATTATACCCCAGAAGAACGCGCGATGATCTGGGTGTATACTGCTTTACTAGAGCTGAATGTTTCAGAAAAATATGCGAGCACCATTCCATATGACTTTATTATTCTAGCTGATCAATACCCTGAATTATACGAGGTAGCAAAAGAGCACAACTTTTTTGGAGAAGATATGTCTAAGGTATTGGAGTATTTATAAGAAACACAACTTATTGCCCATTGGCTTGATGCTTTTTAAAAAAATGAATAAAATTTTATTAGGCGTTGCGGTATTGAGTTTTTGTTTTGGCAGCTGTCAAGGAAAAGAAAAACACAAAGAAAAAGAGCCTCAACAAGAGGTCGTTTGGAAACAATCCATCACGGAAGAAGAAAGAAAAATGGATGAATTAGAAGCTAGTAAGAAAATTGTAGTCGCGGTATCGGGAGATTCTCTATCGAAGGTAGCCGCAACTTTACAAGCACTGGATCATATGATCCAAGGACAAAGAAGAAGGGATGCTATTGACGATGCGGATTTAGAGGATACGTTGAGTTTAGCTTATGAAAGTTATTCCATTTTGAGTAAAGTCGATACAGATGCATTAAGTGAGCTGTTAAGTCATGCCTTTCAACAAGCTGGAGTGAAAAAACCGACAGAAGCGGTTTTTAACGCTTCTTTGCAGCGCTTTTTTCAGATTGACCGAAGTAATTTTGAAGGGCGCACACGCATTTGGAAATAAATCGATGCTATTATCTTATCTCCAGCCTATTTAGATGGTTATTGGCAACTAAAAGAGGTGGTCATGAATCCTTATGAAGTTGGTCCTCCAGATCAAAAGAACTATTATTTTGATACTCAACATAGGTTTACTTTCGGAGTCGGAATATTACCAGGTTATTTTCGGTATGTGAAAGATCAAAAAGTTATGTTAGAAACCATTGATCAAATCTACGATAAAGAGAAGAATGAGTTTTATATCGGGATTTATCAATTTACTATAGCATTTAATAAGTATATCTTTCATAACGATGCCGCTAGTTTTTCTTGGTTGCTTCATTTTAAACCCTATATGTTGAGTAATCTAGTTTTGTCTTTTAGTTATGAAGAAGCATCACTTCTCAATGGTTAGGCCTTACATATGATCCGACAAGAAATACGCGAAAGAGAAGAGGCAGGAAAAGGGTATCCTTTATACAATATTCTAGGTGTATTTGCCTTTAAAAACTATAAAAAGGACGTTGAAATACGCGAAAAATTGATGCAGTATATTGTAAAAGCAACCACAGTCGAAGACAATGACTTGTTGCTTATGCTGGATGATTATGCCACAGACCTAGTTGACTTTGACAACAGTTATGTTAGCTCTTTACGCGATGGTTTTACCAAAGATGAGGTATATAAAATCTTTGCTTATGCGGCATACTATTCGTATTTGGGATTTGATCAACACGATAAAGGATTGGGTAGATTCAGCAGTTTAAGAGAGAACTGGCCTAATTTCTGTGCTTTAACTTCTGTGGGATTAAATGAGGATGTACAAGAAGTCTTGAAAAAGAACAACTATTACAATATCAAAGGCTTACGAGAAGCTATGGAAAGAATAGAGGCGATATCGCGTTCTTCTTCTTCAGATTAAAGATTATATGCCTAACGAGAGTTGGGCTTATTCTTTTTAGGTTGTATAAAAGAAGATTTACTACAAAAAAGACAGCAACCGAACAAGTTTAAAGTACAAGGATATCAAAGAAGTTGATTGCTCCGAGTTTGTATGCATCTACCTGTATTTATTGAGTATTACCAAAGATGTCGCCTGGTTGACTACTGGAGATATGGTTTCTGAAGGAGCTTTCCTGAAAAATGGCAGTTACAAAAAATTACTCAATGAGGGATGTCGTATAGAACATGTTGATGGTAAAGATGGCGTTTTTGATCTGAATTTTGAACCACAACCAGGGGATATATTTGTGTGGAGTAGATCTGTTAGGGATGGGCATACAGGTATCGTATATACCTATAATAAAACGACTAAGATAGTGACCATTTTAGAGGCATTAACAGAGAGTGGTGATATGGATACACATATCAATACTAAATTTTCGATTTTAACTCCAAAAGAGAGAAATGAAATAAAAGATAGTGGTTCAGAAAATAATAAAACTAGAGTATCATATTACCGATTGAAAAGGAGGAGCATTACAAGTACATACTGGATGGAAAGGGTATTTTCGACCAAAAGGATATCGTAAAACATTATAAAAATATGAAAAGAGGAATAATTATCGTGCTATTAAGCTTGAGTTTGTTAAGTTGTCAAGGAAAAGAAAAAGAAATAACCCCAACAGAGCAAATTGCAACTCAAGAACAAGAACTAAAGAAATTACATTGGTGGGAACTACCACAGTTTGTGAATCCCGATGACAAAACGTTTAAAGAAATTATGAAAGGAAGAGAAGAAAAGTATCAACAAGCGATGAAAAATCTTAGTTACGATGGAGTGCCAGATTCAGGGTTTGTTGAATCAGCTTATAGTCTTAATGACCTAAATCTTATGAATGAGTTATACTATGATGGATTAAAATCAATGGGTTTTCAATTTCCGAGTAAAAAAGTTTTTAATCAGCGTATAAAAGAATTTTATGGAGTAGATCTTACACAAGATCAATCTAAAAATCCTAGAGTAAGAAGAGTGGGAGATTTTTTAATCTTAGTGCCTAAGTTACATGCAGAAAAGACATATAAAGAAGTGCCTATGTTAGTGTTCTCTTATCCCTGTATTGTCTTTGATATTAAAAGAAGGTATTACATATTTAGTTTGGCTTCTGCATGGGATGTTCTGGATGATTACGATGAAATTTATTATCGATTTGAGATGAGTTCATTAGATTTAGCTTATAATGATTATATCTTTTATGAGAGTAAAGCTGCTTTAATTAATTTATATCCTTTGGCTGCTAAGTATTTCACTGTCCTAGCAGGTAATGATAACTTGCCTATTGATTTACTCAAGAATTATCAGAAGAAGATATTAAAAGAGTATAACGAGATGAGCGAGCGTACCCGCAAAGGTTGGGATTACCGCATGTTTGATCGTTTGTTTTTTTCTCGCGGATTTGATGGAAAGCTAATTGTAAAGAAAAAGATGTTGGCTGCCGCCGTAGAGTTGGCAAAAGAAGATTATATCCGTGTTCCCTTAGATTACTACTTTGTCCAAATGACAACCGATTACATTCCCAATGAATATGCTGCAGATGAAAGTGAAGTAGATAATTATATGAAACAGCGTGAACCTTATTATACGCCTGAGGAACGTGCAATGATCTGGGTATATACTTCTTTGCTAGAATTAAATTTACCCCCAAGCGAAACTATGCCAACGCCTTATATGTTTATCGCATTAGCTATTCAATACCCTGCATTATATAAAGTTGCAGAAGAACACAATTTTTTTGGAGAAGATATGTCTCTAGCTTTTGAGTATATGTCAAAATCACAGTTTCAATTTTAATTATAAAACAAAGTTTTAAAAAGGACTCCAACGAAGTAATATGGTTAAAGGTTGTTTGTTGATTTTAGAATATAAAAGTAAAAATCTAAGTCAGCACAACTATTAAAAAACATCTGATTCATGAGAAGCTATGGAAAGAATAGAGGCAATATCGCGTTCTTCTTCTGGAGATTAACGAGTAAAGATTATAAGCCTAACGAGAGTTGGGCTTTTTTTCTTTAGGTTGTATCACAGAGGTGTGCTACATGGGGATATCTACTAAAATCGGAAATAGAAGCAGAAATAAGCAAAAAAAACAGAGAAAAACGAATCGAACAGAACGAAGAAACCATCACGCGATACCGAGCAGAAGGAAAAAAATACAAACAAGACAGCAACCGAACAAGTTTAAAGTACAAGGATATCAAAGAAGTTGATTGCTCGGAGTTTGTGTGTATCTACCTGTACTTATTGGGACTAACGAAAGATGTCGCTTGGTTAACTACTGGAGATATAGTTTCTGAAGGAGCTTTCCTGAAAAATGGCAGTTACAAAAAATTACTCAACGAGGGATGTAGTATAGAACATGTCGATGGTAAAGATGGTGTTTTTGACCCCAATTTTGAACCACAGCCAGGGGATATATTTGTGTGGAGGAAAGATGGAGGAGATGGTCACACAGGAATTGTCTATGATTATGATTCCACTACTGAAATGGTGACTATACTAGAAGCTTTAACAAATAGTGCAGATATGGATACTCATGTAAACAATAAGTTTCCTCATTTAAGTGAGAAAGAAAGAAAGGAAATAAAAACGTTGGGATTAGATGATAATCATACTCGAGTATCGTATTATCAATTGAAAGGAGGCGCGTTACAAGCACATGCTGGTTGGAAAGGGTATTTTCGACCAAAAGGATATAGTAAAAAATTAAAATAGCATAAAATGAAGAGAAGTATCGTGTTCTTATTACTAAGTTTCATCAGTTGCCAAAAACAAACTAAAGATTTGGTAAGTGAAGAGGTAGAAATTAAACAAGAACAAAAAAAGGAAAAAGTCCATTGGCAAGATTTGCCACAATATTTTGATCCCCAAGACACATTATATAGAGAAGTTATGAAAGGAAGAGAGAAAAAGTATCAAGAAGCGATGAGGAACATTACAGTAGCAGGTACTAATGGAATGCCTGATTATGGGTATAGAGAGTCTGAATATGAGTTAGAGGCTCTCAATTTATTAAATGAATTGTATTATGAGGGATTGAAAAGTCGCGGTTTTCAATTTCCAGATGAGGCTACCTTTGCCAAAGGAATACAAGATATATTTGGTGTAGATATCTATGCGGATCACTCCAATAATCCTCGGGTAACTACGATTGGAGATTATTTAATATTAACCCCCAAGTTACACACGAAAGATTTATATATAAACGTTCCTCTTCTTAGATTGACCCATCCAAATTTCGTTTTTGATCGAAAAAACAGATACTATATTGATGGAATCAACAATGGGTCTGAAAAATACGATGATTTTGGAGAAATATATTATTGGTATCCTTTTGGACAAGAAGATGTAGCCTGTAATAATTATATCTTTTATAGAAGTAAAGCAGCATTAAATAGTATTTACCATTCTTATTTTTCAACTAAATTGGTTGAATATGCGGGGTATGAAGGCTTTGCTTTAACCGATTACGATATTTACAAAAACATCCAAAGAAAATATATGAAGGAATATAACGAGATGAGTGAACTCACCCGCAAAGGGTGGGACTACCGCATGTTTGATCGTTTGTTTTTTTCTCGCGGATTTGATGGAAAGCTAATTGTAAAGAAAAAGATGTTGGCTGCCGCCGTAGAGTTGGCAAAAGAAGATGAAGATTATATCCGTGTTCCCTTAGATTACTACTTTATTCAAATGACGACCGATTACATTCCGAATGAGTATGCTGCAGATGAAAGTGAAGTTGATAATTATATGAAACAGCGCGAACCTTATTATACTCCAGAGGAACGCGCGATGATCTGGGTGTATACTGCTTTACTAGAGCTGAATGTTTCAGAAAAATATGCGAGCACCATTCCATATGACTTTATTATTCTAGCTGATCAATACCCTGAATTATACGAGGTAGCAAAAGAGCACAACTTTTTTGGAGAAGATATGTCTAAGGTATTGGAGTATTTATAAGAAACACAACTTAATGCCCATTGGCTTGATGCTTTTTAAAAAAATGAATAAAATTTTATTTGGAATTGCCGTATTGAGTTTTTGTTGTTGCAAAGTCACGAAAAAAAAGGACTGTCTCAAAAGGATAGTTTCTTGTTTTTTTTAAAACAAAATATCAACTCAATGAGATAAAGGAAAAAACGCATCAAAGCAAACGAAAAGTGGTTTTATGACACAGTGATAAATAGAAATTGTAAAAAAAGAATAAATAAATGAAAAAAATATTACTTCTAGGTGTCTTAATTATAGCTGTAAAAGCAATGGCACAACAGACTCATAAAATTACAGTAGTAGCGGCTATTACAGAAAAAAATTTTGGAAAGAATTATTATGTTGAGGATGAGGATGAAGAATTATATGAATTACTAAATTCAACGACTATGTTTTTTTCTTACGATCAATCAGGGAGGATAATACATATAGGGGAATCAAAAGAGAGTACATTCAAACCACAATTAGCGTATAACGAACAGAATGAAATAATATCAGAGTTGCCCCATATAAAATTTATTTACAAAAATGGTTTGCTCTATCAGATAAAAAAAGAAGAGTCTCCTGTAAATAGACTACCCCATTATATTGTAATTACTTATACTTATAACAAAAACAACCTAATTACTGAAACAGAAATTACAACTTATTGGAATGGAGAATCGAACATAATAAAAAAGTATGAATATTTGTATGATGATAAAAATAGAATAAAGACTATTGTGGATAAAAGTCCGATAATACGCAATAAATCCTACAGAGAAAAAGAGGGTATTGATTCAGTAATGCTTAGTTATGATGATGCGAAAGAACCGTTTGATAATTTTCCTTACTTTTTTTCATTCTATTATAGTGGCTTAGAGCATTTGATGTTTACTTCTTATAAGTCTAAAAACAATATTACCTGTATGGAAAATAAGACTAACTATAGTTATATAGATTATACGTATAATAGCCAAAACTTACCACTTACGGCTACTGTATATCGGTTTGATCAAGAAGATAGTTATGGGGGAATGGATGATTATTATGATGATGAGGATGATACGTATCGTTTATTTGGGGGAATGTACACTGTGTTTGAATTTCAATATGCAGAACTAGAAATTGTGAAAAATAATAAATAGACAAGAATTGTATCTATTGATTAAACTGGTCTTGCTTGCTTATTTAAAGAAGCATAAGCATTTCGGATATAGTGATTTTCATCTATGATTGAAGAAATCCTTACGAAGCATGAATATGTAGTTAAAAAGCGGTGAACAATTAATTATAGGTGAATCTCCTAAAATCGAGAATTGAAATGAAAATAAGCGAATAAATAAAAAGGTCAGTGATGTTATTATATCACTGACCTTATCATATAAAGCAAATCATTTAAATTCGTTCTGGGAAATTGGTGATAATACCATCCACTTTTAGTTTTTTCATGCGTTCAATGTCTTTAGGGTCATTGACCGTCCAAGGATAGATTTTTAGCTTTTCTTTTTTTATTAAAGCTGTATTTTCCTCATGGAGCATTTTGTGATACGGATTAATAGCTTTAGCCTTGATGTTTAAGGCGAATTCAATCGCATCTTCTGGTTTTTTCTCTGTCAATACAGCGAGTGGTAAATGGGCATCTAAGTCATGTGCTATTTTTAGCTCTTCCCATTTAAAACTAGAAAGAATAAAATCGTCATACGTCCATCCTCTTTCTAAGAAGTTGTGAATAATTCGATGCGTATCTACTGCCGTATTACTGCCTTTTAATTCAATATTTAGTACTGCCTTTTTTTCTATAACATCGATTACTTCTTCTAATGTTGGAATTTTGTATTTACCCCCCACTAAAACATCCTCCAATTCCTCTAGGGTATAACTTTCAATATTTCCTTTTGCATTGGTAATGCGATCGAGTGTATCATCGTGAAAAACGACAAGTTCTCCACTTTTTATTTTGAAGACGTCAATCTCAATCATATCACAGCGTAATTCAACGGCTTTTAAAACAGATTCAACCGTGTTTTCAGTAATATGCCCCATGGCACCTCGATGACCAATGCGCAGTGTTTTTGATTCTTGTGCGATCGTAGTAGAGGTGATTACAGTGCAAAGTAAGGATAACAAGGGCGTTCTTAATTTCATAGTTCAAGTATTGATTAGTGAAAAACAAAAGTGTATCAATTCTATGGAATAGCAATTATCTCAACATTATATTATTGTAAATAAAAAAAGCGATTTCATCTAAAAGAACAAACTTTACCATTAATGTATTGAAAAAGAACGAAAAAAGAGAACTTTTATCTAAAAAAGTTCTCTTTTTTATTTATTTCCTTGGATTTAAATCCTGTAAAATTTCTTGTACAGCACGTTCTAACTGTGGATCCCTCTCATGTAGGCGGTCCATGAACGTATTTTTGACATAGATATCAGGAGCAACTCCTGTTTTTTCTAAATTATCTCCTTCTAAGGTATACGTTCCCCAAGAGGGTAAGCGATAGAAAGAGTGGTCGACTAGCGATTTACCGGATGTAAAAATAATCCAACGATAGGTTTCCTGCCCGATAATTTTACCAAGTTTAAGTGCTTTGAAACCAGCAGCGGTCATTTCTGCATCACTAAGTGAGAACTCGTTAATTAACAATACAATTGGTTTACCACTTGGACTAAAATTACTTTGCATTGTGAGTTTTCCTTCTCTATACTTCCATTGTAAATAGGGGCGTTGTGCTAAGAAGTTAAGGACTTTATCGTGTACATTTCCACCTGTATTAAAACGAAGATCTAAAATGACACCTTCTTTGTGGTGTTCTTGTTCTACCATGTCCAATAAGAAAGAATCTAATTCAGATGCTCCCATATTTTTCATGTAACTATAAGCAATTCGGTTGTCACTCCATTCGTTGACACGTTGTTTATTTTGATAGATCCATTCATCATATAGCAAGCCTTTTTGTGTGACAAAGGAAATGGGATGGATTTTTGCGTTGACTTCTTTTCCCTCACGGACGAATGTTACGTCAATTTCTTCTTGTTCATGAGCGAAAGTAAAGTACTCATCTCGATTTTTTGTAGGATCAACTGACTGTCCATTGATGTGTGTTAATACATCGCCTTTTTGTATGCTACTATTTTTCGTGCCAGCTGGAGATTTTCGGATTACGCGCGCTACTTCATAAGGGTTAGATGTAGAGAAAATTACTCCCATCTCTGCGGTATTGTATTGTAATCTCATTTTTTCTTCCTCTCCTGTTGAGGTAAACCCCAAGTGAGAAGAGCCCAATTCTCCTAACATATCATTGAGTAGAATTCGAAGGTCATTTCTGTTATTTAAATAAGGAAGATACGTACTAAAGTAGTCTTTCGTTGCTTTCCAATCTAGCCCATGAAAAGTCTCATCGTAGAAGTTTTCTTCCACACCGGACCAAGTTTCTTCAAACATTTGATTAAATTCCTCCGCTAAGTTTTTGGTGAAGGAATGCGAAATAGCAATCTTTTCTGGTGTACCTTTCTCTAAAGCAAATTTGTAGATAGTATGACCACTTAATGCGTAGAGTGTTTTGTCTTTTTGTTGAATTTGACTTACACTTTTATCCCAAACTTTTTCTGTTTTGGCTTTTTCGAATTTCTCGTATATCTTGCGATATAACGTGTATTTGCCATTTTCTTGATTAGAAGAATAGTACACATACTCTTTTTTATTGTCTTGAAACACCATAGGAGTGGATTGATTGCCAAATTTATCACTCACTAATTCAATTCGGTCCAATACATCTTGCGTATTGATTTGTACCACAACGGATTGTTCCGTTTTAGTTGTTGATTTTGACTTGTTTGTTGTTTTTTTATTTTGCTCTTCTTCCTCCTTTTTGGCTATAAATAGTTGATCAAATTCATCGGATTTAAAAGGTTCTGCATACCAATCTAAGGCGAGGCGATAAATACTAGCGCTTTGCATACCCATAGGATAAGAAGGATTCAAGCGATCACTGGCAAAATAGATGTATTTCCCAGAAGGAGACCAAACGGGATTAGCTTCTGATACGCCAGTATTGGTCAGGTTGATGGTTTCATTTTTTTGAATGTTGTGGATAAAAATATCATCCTCAAAGTTGCGTTTCGCCGTAAAGAGTACATAAGCTCCATCGGGAGAAAATGAAGGAGGAGCGCTCTGAAAGGCCCATATTTCATCTTTGACTATCGTTTTAGAGGTAAAAGATTGTAAATCGAGCAGGCGAATTTCATCTCGTCCACTAGTATATACCGCTTGAGTAAGTGTTTTGTTGAGCGTCAAATCTCTGTTATTGCGCGTATCATGTGTCAATTGTTCTGCTTTCCCTTTGCCATTGCCTCCGATTTTGAACCAATTTTGATAGCCGTTATAGGTTTGACTAAATAAGAGCGTTTGATTGTCTTTTAACCATCTTACTTCCATGACACGCTCTTTGCCATCCGTAAGTGCTTGTATAAATTTACCTTCTATATCTGAGACAAATAATACACCTCGGCTAATGAAAGCTAGCTTTTTGCCATCTGGTGAAACATCAAAAAAGCTGATATTATCTTCAACTTTAAAGGTTTGTTCTTTGGCGAGGGACTGATTGGTATTTAGTGTAATATCAAGCGATCGCACTTGATTTAGCTTGGTGTCATACACAAATAATTGATAGTCTTTTTCAAAAATAACTTGACTCCCATCAGCCGAGACAAATGGTTTTTTGATGGATGAGGTAAATTCCGTTAAGGCTGTTTTCTTTCCATTTTTAAACGTATAAAGGTTATAATGTCCATTATTTTCATCCGAAATGAAGTAGATATTCCCTTGTCGATCAACAGTAGGATTAAAATCTTTTCCGTTGTAATCGGTATATTGTTTAAAGTGATCAGTCGCCGGATTATACCCTAAAATATCGGGATTATTTTCTCCCTTGTAGCGTTTTCGCGTAACTTGATTGGCACTCTCTGTGGAATTAGTAAATAAGTATTCACCCGATGGAGTTTCAACTAAACCATTGGTATTGTTGAAATAATTGGTGAATAGAGGGGTAGGAGTACCTCCGTTTTTATAGATTTTAAAGGAAGCGTAATTGTTATAAGCATTACTCGAAAAGTAAATCGTTTCACTGTCCCAACTCCAGCTTTCCATGTCATCTGCTGCTTGATGATAAGTTAATTGTTGAATGGTGCCCCCTGTTAACGGCATTAAAAAAATATCTTTATTGCCGTATTGATCAGAACTAAAAGCCAGCCATTTACCATCAGGAGAAATGCGTGGATTGGTTTCGTTACCCGGTAAGGCAGTGAGTCGTAAAGCTTCTCCTCCAGCAGTGGGAACCTGCCAAAGGTCTCCATCAAAACTAAAGTACGTGGTTTTGGCATCCGGACTCAAAGATGGAGTAGAGGTGAAGTGAACTTTATGTTGAGCTCCAACCAGCGAAGTTAAGGTAAGGGTTAAAAGAGAAATAGTTTGTTTAAGCATGATCCTGTATTTTTTCTAAACTTAAAACTATTTTAGGCAACACCCAAGTTGTTTTTTGTGAGGTTCAAGCGGTTTGTAAAATTTATCTATAACCTAGAACTTCTTCAAAAAAAAACGCCATCTACTTGAGATGGCGTTTTTTTATATTAGTTTGCTGGACTTCCGTATAAATCGAATTCTGTTGCTTCATCAATGGTAATATTGGCAAAGTCTCCGATTTTTAGATAGTGCTTTGTTGCATCAACTAAAACTTCGTTGTCCACATCAGGACTATCAAATTCTGTACGACCAATGAAGTGATTTCCTTCTTTTCTGTCGATGATACAACGGTATGTTTTTCCAATTTTCTCTTGATTTAATTCCCAAGATATTTGAGCTTGAATCTCCATGATTTCATTGGCTCTTTCTTGTTTTACTTCTTGAGGAACGTCATCTTCTAAAGAGTAAGCATGGGTGTTTTCTTCATGAGAATAAGCAAAACAACCTAAACGCTCAAAACGCATTTCTTGTACCCAATCTTTTAATATTTGGAAATCTTCTTCTGTTTCTCCTGGATACCCAACAATTAAAGTTGTACGAATAGCCATCCCTGGTACAGCTGCTCTAAATTCCTTTAATAATTTTGTTGTTTTGGCTTGTGTGGTTCCACGGCGCATGGATTTCAAGATATTATCTGAAATATGTTGCAAGGGAATATCGATATAATTACAAATTTTAGGCTCTCGCTTCATTAATTCCAATACATCCATTGGAAATCCAGTAGGGAAAGCATAGTGTAAACGAATCCATTCGATGCCTTCTACTTTCGTTAAGTTTTCAAGTAGCTCCGCCAGATTTCTTTTTTTGTATAAATCTAACCCGTAGTACGTCAAGTCTTGAGCAATAAGGATTAATTCTTTTACACCATTTTTAGCTAAACCTTCAGCTTCTTTAACCAACTTCTCAATAGGTTGTGAAATGTGTTTTCCGCGCATAATCGGAATAGCACAAAAACTACAAGGGCGATCACATCCTTCGGCAATTTTTAAATAAGCGTAGTTCTTAGGCGTAGTTGTTAAACGCTCACCTAATAGCTCATGTCTGTAATCTGCACCTAATGCTTTTAAAAGAAGAGGTAAATCGGTTGTTCCAAAGTACTTGTCTACATTTGGAATCTCAGCTTCTAAGTCTGGCTTGTATCGCTCTGATAAACATCCAGTCACAAATACTTTATCTACAATACCTTGTTCTTTTTTATCTACGTACTCTAAAATAGTATTGACAGATTCCGCTTTTGCATTGTTGATAAAACCACAAGTGTTAATTACAATAATATTTGCTTCGTCGTTTGCCGCTTCGTGTGTAACGTCTTTACCGCTAGCTTTTAATTGTCCCATTAATACCTCACTGTCGTAAATATTTTTGGAGCAACCTAGAGTTACAACGTTTATCTTGTTCTTTTTTAAAGATTTAGTTCTCATTTGTTTGAAAAAAATTGGACTGCAAAAGTACATTTTTTTTCTATATAGCGAAGCAGCTTTATGAGAATTATGTGAAGTGTAGGGATTATCTAAAATGATTCCGTTTTAGAAAAGATTTGACGGAGAGCGATATAGGGAAATAAAAAAAGTGACTGCTCTTTCAAGTCAGTCACTTTTATAGGATATCGTTTAGGGAATTTACAGCTTGAAAATTCCTCCAAATGCAATTACTGTTTCTCCAAACCAGAAGTTGTGGAATGCTTTGTCTTTTTTACTGTCTGTTGTACGAACGTCATACATATCAATAAATCCTCCTTTTAACTCGGCTTGCACAAAGAAATGTTTAAAGAAGGTTACGTTTAAACCTGCTTTGGCAGAAAAACCTAAACCAGAAACGTGAAATTCATCGTATCGATCTTTACCTAATAAGGTTGTATTCGTTTTAGGATAGATAATACCAAACCCTAGTCCTTCTGTAACGTTGATTTGAATTTTGTCTGTATTGTAAATACTAAATAATTTAGAAATATCGTCTACGCGATTGACTTCAACATTTAAGTAGTTCAATCCATCCGTATGTTCGAATTTTAAAAACTCGTCGGTCAATTTTACCTGATCAGGATGACCAGCAACTTGTTCTCCATAAGTACCTTCACCGTAGTATTCACCTGTATAATTTACGGTCTGGTTTTGACGCATTACGTATTTCATGTGGTCTACACCAATTGAGATATTGTATTTGTCTGAAATAAAATAACCAACTCTGAAGTTTGTCTGAGGAATAGTCATACGACCTGGATTGATATAATCCATATGCCATCCTTTAGGTTTGTCGTCTGCTTTTACGTCTTGAAGGGTGAAATCATAGTTCTCTCCTCTAAAACGAATGTCTGAATTGGTATAATAACCTCTGTTTCCTCCCCAGTATATGTAAAATTTACCTTTATTTGAGGCTGTATAACGCAAAGGCGTAGTGGCTGTTTCTTGTGCAAATCCTACTGTAGTTGCCAACAAGCATACACTTGCAAAAAGTTTAAAAAAGGCTTTCATTAGTTTGAATTTTATAATTCCTAAAAATTTTGAGGCAAAAATACAATAAAAAAATCTCTTTAAGAGTTTATCCTTAAAGAGATTCATAGTATTAAAAGTTCTAAATAAAATTAGAAATTGATGACATAGGATAAACTTACCCAGTTTTCTTTGATTTTCCAATTCGCATTATCGTATAAATTATTTACGGTCATATCTAAGACATTTGTTTTATAGGAACGTGCTGAATGTGTGTATGCTAAGTCTAATCTAGCGTTTCCGAATTCATAACCAATACCTGCGGAAAAGCTATTCAAGTCTCCCATGTATTTTGTGTTTTTATACGGACTTTCTTCAAAGCGATATCCTCCACGAAGGCTCACTTGTTTGATTTTATACTCTCCACCAATGCGAAACTCACTTGCTGTTTTCATCTCTGTATCGTAGAATGTATTTAGAATGTCATGCGTATAGCTGTTTTTAGGGCTGAATCGTTGATTGCTATAGTCTTTGACGCTGTAATCAACACTGATTAATCCTTTTTTATTAAAGACATAAGCCAAACTTCCGGTATAGCTTCCAGGGGTTTGTAAGCGGTAACGATCTGAAATATTTACAACATTAGGATAAAGCCAAGATGTTTCGGAGAACCCCGAGCGCGTTGTTTCTATACCTTGTGTCAATTCCTCTTTTAAATTGTACCATGTTGGAGATTCATAGGAAACCCCTGCTCTTAATTCATCTGTAATTTGCCCAATTACCCCTAGCGTAAATGAAAAGCCAGTTCCATAGGTATAAAGGGAATTAGAGTACAGGATAGAATTTACCATCCCTTTAGGTAAATCAGTAGCGTGATTTACTTCAACTGCACGTGAATTCTGTGTATGATCAAAAAGGTGTAAATTTAGATTTCCTCCAACGAAAATACGATCACCCAGTTGAGCAGAGAAGTTTCCAGAAAACTTACTGCTATATCCACTGGTGCTTACGAATTTTCCTTGCGTATAGGTGTCTTTGTTTGTTCCAAAGTTAGACGTGTATTCTCCGTCGTTTTTTCCTGTATCTAAGATATAAGATTTGTAGGCTAAGTAGGTTTGTTGGCCTAGGAATCCATTCGCATAGGCAGCATCAAGATAGCCTTGCGTATCATCGCCATTTAGGGCATCATGTGGAATACGTCCGTTATTGGCTAATTGATAAAAGTACTCACCCAAGGAATTCGTTTGACCTGTTCCTATAAGGGTGTAATCGTTATGGTGATTTTTGGTACTCTCGTAATTTATTCCAATAGCAAATTTCTTCATTGTTGCTGCAGGGTCATTTGAATTAAAAACAAAAACAGTTCCTACTTGACCGACATCAAGTCCCGTGTAATTTTTGGACTCCTCGTTGTTCATGTAGTTAGTTCTGTTGTTTTTATTAACCAATGACATGCTAAAAGCAGCTTGGTTATAGTTGAAGATGGCACCTCCTGCGGGGTTGATTTTTAGTGCAGATAAGTCGCCTCCAACTGCACCAAAGGCTCCGCTCATTCCTCTAAATCGTGCTGTTCCATTCATATCAGATTCGGAATATCTAGCGATGTCTAAAGGATTGGGTTCTTGAGCTTGTATTGTACTAATCGTCAAGATTGAGGCACTTAAACCTAAAATAAATTTATTGATATACATACGTTGCTTTCAAAATGATTAAGATAATTATCTACGAGAACTATTGCCATAGCTACTTCTTGTTCCTCCTCCGCCACTACTGTAGTTACTTCTGCTGCTGCTACTACCTGTGCTATAACTACTTCTTGTATTTCCACTACTGCTGTTGTAGTTGCTTCTCGAGCTGCTATTGTTGTAGTTGCTTCTAGAGCTGCTGTTGTTGTAGTTGCTTCTAGAGCTGTTATTGTTGTAGTTGGTTCTAGAGCTGTTGTTATTGTAATTGCTTCTAGAACTACTATTGCCGTAGTTGCTTCTTGTATTAGTGCTATTGTTGTTATTTGTTCTATTGCTGTAAGTAGAGCGCGTGCCGCTGTAGGCTGAATTTGATCGCGTGCCTTGATAGGTTGATCTAGAGCCGTAATTTGTTCTGGAAGAAGCTCTGTTGGCTAAGTTATTTGATCTAGAATAGTAACTTCTTGATCCATTAGCATTATAAGAAGGTCGGGTGTTTCCATAAGAACCTCTTGAATAATAATTGGTGTGGTAACCATGAGAATAATAGGGAGAATAGTATCCACCATAGTAGGGAGATCCCCAATAGTAACTATTGTACCACGGTCTATAATAGCTATTCCAACCAAATCCTATACTCAATCCCCAACCACCACCATAGTAGTACGGATCGTAGAACGGATCATAATACCCATACCCCCAATACGGTCTGTAATTGTTGTTTTGATAATTTACTTGAATACTCGTTGGTTCAGTTCCCCATGAACCATAACTCACTGCTTTATTCGGTATATTGTTCAATATACTGTCATTTACAGGTGAATTATAGGTATTGACATCCGTGAAATATTCCATATCTTCATTAAGAGAGGCAAAATAGTTCTCATAGTAATTACCCGAATCATTACCTGTATAGGGATCAACTTGTGTGCTTTGTCCATAAATACCATCTTGAGAGTAAGATGAATTATGGTATGAACCACAAGAAATAGCGAATCCTCCTAGAAGTAAGAAAAGGCTGATTCTTCTCATGCTTATTGTTTTTTGAAGAATTGTAGTCATTTTCGATGGGAATTTAATTGTTGTTAGAAACAAATTTAGTTACTTTTGTGGAATTATTATAGTTAATTAAGAGTTAAACAACTTAACTGCTAATATATTAAAAATGAGCAAGAATATTACTAAGAGAAGTGAGGACTATTCGAAGTGGTACAATGAGCTTGTAGTAAAAGCTGATTTGGCCGAAAATTCGGGAGTTCGAGGATGTATGGTTATTAAGCCATATGGCTATGCTATTTGGGAGAAAATGCAAGCAGAGTTAGACAAGAAGTTCAAAGAGACTGGACATCAAAATGCGTATTTCCCCTTATTCATCCCCAAGTCTTATTTTAGTAAGGAAGCTAGTCACGTGGATGGATTTGCAAAGGAATGTGCAGTAGTGACGCATTATCGCTTAAAAACAGGAGAAGACGGAAAAACAATTGAGGTAGATCCAGAGGCGAAGTTGGAGGAGGAGTTAATCGTTCGTCCTACATCGGAAACTATTATTTGGGATACCTATAGAAAGTGGATTGAATCATACCGTGATTTACCTATTTTAGTGAATCAATGGGCTAATGTGGTGCGTTGGGAGATGAGAACGCGTTTGTTTTTGAGAACGTCGGAATTCTTATGGCAAGAGGGGCATACGGCACACGCTACAGAACAAGAAGCAGTGGCTGAAGCAGAACAAATGCTAGAAGTGTATGCTGATTTTGCTGAAAATTTTATGGCTATTCCAGTTGTAAAAGGATTTAAAACAGAAAATGAGCGTTTTGCTGGTGCGATTGAAACCTATTGTATTGAAGCATTAATGCAAGATGGTAAAGCGCTACAAGCGGGGACTTCTCACTTTTTAGGGCAGAATTTTGCTAAAGCATTTGATGTGAAATTTACAAGTCAAGAAGGGAAGCAAGAATATGTATGGGCTACCTCTTGGGGAGTAAGTACGCGATTGATGGGAGCATTGGTTATGACACACTCCGATGACAATGGCTTGGTATTGCCTCCAAACTTGGCGCCAATTCAAGTGGTGATTGTGCCTATTCATAAAACAGACGAACAATTAGAAGAAATTCGCGAGGAAGTGAAAAAGGTAACCGATCAATTTAAAAAATTAAATATTTCGTTTAAGTTTGACGATCGTACAACGTTCAAGCCAGGATGGAAGTTCAATGAGTATGAGTTAAAAGGTGTGCCGTTGCGTATTGCGATTGGACCAAAAGACTTAGAAAACGGAACATTCGAGGTGGCTCGTCGCGATACATTCACCAAAGAGATTGTAGCGAAGGATGCTATTGTTACCTATGTGCAAGATATGCTAGAAGAGATTCAAACGAATTTATTCGATAAAGCAAAAGCGTACAGAGATTATCATATCACGGAGGCGAATTCTTTTGAAGAGTTCAAAGATTTATTAGAAAATAAAGGAGGATTTGTTTCAGCACATTGGGATGGTACAATTGAGACAGAAGAAAGAATTAAAGATCTTACAAAGGCTACAATTCGCTGTATTCCAATTGATAGAAAAGAGGAAGCAGGGGTTTGTGTGCTAACAGGGGCGCCTTCTAAAGGAAGAGTGTTGTTTGCAAAAGCTTATTAGAAATAAAAAATTTTGTTTTTTCTCTTGCGGGTTTAAAAATATATTGTACTTTTGCATCCGCGTTAGATAAACAAAATGGTCCGTTCGTCTAGGGGTTAGGACGCCAGGTTTTCATCCTGGTAACAGGGGTTCGATTCCCCTACGGACTACAAGCTCTTTTTAACTAATGCATTTGGTCCGTTCGTCTAGGGGTTAGGACGCCAGGTTTTCATCCTGGTAACAGGGGTTCGATTCCCCTACGGACTACAAGATTCTCTCTGAGAATCGCATTTGATATTTTGGTCCGTTCGTCTAGGGGTTAGGACGCCAGGTTTTCATCCTGGTAACAGGGGTTCGATTCCCCTACGGACTACAGTTCTTTTGAATACTAATAATACCATATTTGGTCCGTTCGTCTAGGGGTTAGGACGCCAGGTTTTCATCCTGGTAACAGGGGTTCGATTCCCCTACGGACTACAGTGATTCTCTCGGGAATCTCAAATGCGTTTTTGGTCCGTTCGTCTAGGGGTTAGGACGCCAGGTTTTCATCCTGGTAACAGGGGTTCGATTCCCCTACGGACTACAACGATTCATCGCGAATCAAAAATAGTTTTTTGGTCCGTTCGTCTAGGGGTTAGGACGCCAGGTTTTCATCCTGGTAACAGGGGTTCGATTCCCCTACGGACTACAGAAAAAAAATAGTATAGACTTAATAAAATATTTAAAAAATGGCAAATCATAAGTCAGCTTTAAAAAGAATTAGAGGTAACGAAAAAAAGAGAGTATTAAACAGATATCAGCATAAAACTACACGTAACGCGATCAAAGCTTTACGTTTGATTGAAGATCAAAAGGATGCTGCTGATAAATTACCTGTAGTGGTTGCAATGATTGATAAATTAGCAAAGAAAAATATCATTCATGCGAACAAAGCTTCTAATTTAAAATCTAAATTAACAAAACACGTTGCTGCTTTATAAGAAGCAATAGGTTGTGTTTATAGAAGACATACACTAAGCTCTCAATTCCATGAGGGCTTTTTTTGTTTATACTATACGTTTCAATGAATACTAATATAATTTTAAAATCCTTTTATGACACAAATTAGGAATATTGCAATTATTGCACACGTTGACCATGGTAAGACTACTATGGTGGACAAGATATTACACCACTGTCAGTTATTTCGTGAAAATGAAACTAATGGAGAGTTGATTCTAGATAACGAGGATATCGAAAGAGAAAGAGGAATTACAATCGTTTCAAAAAACGTATCTGTAAGTTATAAAGGAACTAAAATTAATATTATCGATACTCCAGGACACGCGGATTTTGGTGGAGAAGTAGAGCGTGTATTGAATATGGCTGATGGTGTTCTTTTAATTGTAGATGCTTTTGAAGGACCGATGCCACAAACTCGATTTGTATTGCAAAAAGCAATCAGCTTAGGGTTAAAACCATGTGTAGTTATCAATAAAGTGGACAAAGAAAACTGTACACCTGAAGAAGTACACGAAAAAGTGTTCGACTTAATGTTCGAACTTGGAGCTGAAGAGTGGCAAATGGATTTCCCTGCTGTTTACGGATCAGCTAAGAACAACTGGATGTCTGATGATTGGAAAAAACAAACAGACTCTTTAGAACCATTATTAGATATGGTTTTAGAGCACATCCCTGCTGCTGAAGTAAGAGAAGGTACTCCTCAGATGTTAATTACGTCATTGGATTACTCTACTTTTACAGGACGTATTGCTATTGGACGTTTACACCGTGGAGTATTAAAAGAAGGAATGAATATTTCTTTGATTAAAAGAGACGGGAAAATCGTTAAATCAAAAATTAAAGAATTACATACTTTTGAAGGTCTAGGCCGTAAAAAAGTAGCAGAAGTATACGCAGGTGATATCTGTGCTGTTGTTGGAATTGAAGGATTTGAAATTGGAGATGTTATCGCTGATTTTGAAAATCCAGAAGCATTGCCAACAATTACTATCGATGAACCAACAATGAGTATGTTGTTTACTATTAACGACTCTCCATTCTTCGGTAAAGAAGGTAAATTTGTTACGTCTCGTCACATTAAAGACCGTTTAAATAAAGAATTAGAGAAGAACTTAGCGTTGCGTGTAAATGAAACGGATAGTGCTGATAAATTCATGGTATTTGGACGTGGTGTATTACACTTGTCTGTTTTGATTGAAACAATGCGTCGTGAAGGATACGAACTTCAAATTGGTCAACCACAAGTTATTATCAAAGAAATTGATGGAGTTAAATGTGAGCCAGTAGAAGAGTTGACAATCGATATTCCTGAGAACTTATCCGGACGTGGAGTAGAATACGTGTCGTTGAAAAAAGGAGAAATGCTAAGCATGGAACCGAAAGGTGACCGTATGATTATTAAATTCTTAGTACCTTCTAGAGGTATTATCGGTTTGAGAAATCAATTGTTAACTGCAACGGCTGGTGAGGCAATTATGTCGCACCGTTTCCTAGAATATCAACCATACAAAGGTGAAATCGCTGGACGTATCAACGGATCTTTAATTTCTATGGAAAATGGAAAAGCTATTCCTTATTCTATTGATAAATTACAAGACCGTGGTAAGTTTTTCGTAGATCCGAATGAGGATATTTACGAAGGACAAGTAATCGGTGAAAACTCTCGTGGAGATGATATGACCGTTAACGTAACGAAAACGAAGAAGTTAACAAACGTTCGTGCATCTGGATCGGATGATAAAGCGAAAATTGTTCCGGCAATTAAATTCTCTTTAGAAGAAGCTTTAGAGTACATCCAAAAAGATGAGTACGTTGAGGTAACTCCAAAATCTCTTCGTTTGAGAAAAATCTTCTTGAAAGAAACAGATCGTAAGAGAAACAAAATCTAAACCTATTTTGGTTTTAATGATAGAATCCAGAGGAATTTCCTCTGGATTTTTTTTTGAATTTTATGGATTGAATTAGAGGGCAAGCTCGATGGGACAAAGTTGTGAATTATTCATAATCAACAAGAAATAAGGCATAGTTCACGGGGTGAATTATAAATTTGACCGGTGGAATAAGGGAGTAGAAAACGAGAGATTCATGTTTTTACCTTATCTTTGCGGCGTAATTCTACGTTTTAAAAGTAGGAATTGCGAGTATAATAATTAGTTTGATATGATACAGGATAACCTAGAAAATAAGGCATTAACAGAAGGAAAAGTATTGCCTTTGATGGAACAGTTTTACACCATTCAAGGGGAAGGTTTTTATTCGGGGCATGCGGCTTACTTTATTCGATTAGGAGGATGTGATGTGGGATGCCATTGGTGTGATGTGAAAGAAAGTTGGGATGCGGAATTACATCCCTTAACAACAGTAGAGCAAATGGTTTCTGATGCGTCGGCAGTGGCTAATTTAGCTGTAATTACAGGGGGGGAGCCCTTGATGTATAATTTAGATTATCTAACAAAGAAATTAAAGGAAGCGGGGCTACAAACCAATATAGAAACATCTGGGGCTTATGAAATGTCGGGTGATTTTGATTGGGTTTGCCTATCTCCAAAAAAGGCAAAACTACCAACAGCAAGTGCTTATGAAGCAGCGAATGAATTAAAAGTTGTGATTTATAATAAGCATGATTTTATCTTTGCAGAAGAACAAGCAGCTCAAGTAAACAAAGATGCTTTGTTATTATTACAGACAGAGTGGAGTAAACGCGCGGTAATGATGCCTTTGATTATAGAGTATGTGAAAAATAATCCTCAATGGAAAATATCAATACAGACACATAAGTACTTGGATATTCCTTAGTATAGCTTTATATTTACTCCTCCAAAAGAATAATAATTATGAAAAAAATTGTAATCGTAGCTGCATTTATGTTAGCAGGGCATTTCGGTTTTGCACAAGATGCGGCCTATAAAGCAGATGCTGAGAAATACATGGAAGTTAGTGGACAAATGAAAGCTTTTGACTATATGACAGAAGATATCATCCAAAACATTCCAGAAGCAAAAAGAGCGGAATTTAAAAAAGAATTCGATGTAAGCTTAAAAGAGTTCAAATCGAACATGGCTAATATTTACATTCAAGAGTTTACGCATAGCGAAATCAAAGAATTGATTAAATTATATGAAACTCCAGTTGGAAAAAAATTATACGAAAAAAACAAAGTTTTGTATGATAAAGGACAACAAGTTGGAATGGAATGGGGAGCTAGCATTCAATCAATCATGATGAAATACATGGAAATGTAAATCAAGATATAAAAAAAAGCCTAAGCATATTGCTTAGGCTTTTTTATTAGTAACGGTTAACCGTTAGTCGAGCGAGATAATCGAAATTTTCTCCCTCGTATAGTATTTCACAATCTAAACCACAGCCATGTGCTGCGTTTTGAAGCGTATTGTAATCTAAATACAACCACGGAAAGGCATCTTCTGTTTCTCCTTTGTATTCCACGCTAAAAACTAATTCTCCATAGTAATCTTTATTGTCCATCGGAATCCATTTTCCACCGTCTTCATCTTCGTCGAACATATAGATTAAATCCGAACTGTCGATTAGGATTTGTCCACCTGAAGCTAGTAAGCTTTTTAAGTGCTCTAAATACGTAGTGATGTGAATCAATTTTCCAAAAATACCCGTTCCATTCATCAAGAGAAGAATCGTGTCATATTGTTCATTCTTGATATCAAGGATATTGGCGTTTTTAGCGTTTTTTACGCCTCTCAATTGACACGTTTCAACAGCCTTTGGAGAAATATCGATAGGCGTAACTTCGAACCCTTTTTCTTGTAAATAAAGGGCATGAGATCCCGCACCACAGCCTACATCAAGAATTTTTCCCTTGCTTTTTTTTAAGGCAATTTGCTCGATTTCGGGCATGTCCTTATAGGAGCGAAACCAATAGGAAACCTCCATTTCCTCTGCTTCTGAGATATCGGTCTCCGTTAGAATTGCCGCTGGTTTTTTGGTGATTTGAAAATCTAATAGGGCTTGGCCAATGAGGTCTTTCATTTTTTTGTCGATTTTTGAGCTATAAAAAAGAGAGTTGTTGTAATTTTGTCCTTCAAAATAAAGAGGAATGGATAAAATACTGCAACAGCTTCCAAAGTTAGCCAAAGATAAGCATAATGAGAATAAAAAGTATTTGGCGAAGCTGCAAAAGAAAGCGCCTAAGGATTTGGATTATCAAATGCAGGAAATCCACGATGCGGTATTTAAAAAAACGGATTGTTTGTCTTGTGCCAATTGCTGTAAAACGACAGGCCCTTTATTTACCAGTGCGGATATAGAGCGAATCAGCAAGCATTTACGCCTCAAACCCCAGCAATTTATCGATCAGTATTTGAGAATCGATGAAGACAATGACTATGTTCTACAACAAGTACCTTGTACATTTTTGGATGCAGAAAACTATTGTATGATTTACGAAGTTCGTCCAAAAGCATGTAGAGAATACCCACATACGGATCGCAAGAAGTTTCAACAGATTGCAAATCTTACCTTACAAAATGTATCAATCTGTCCAGCAGCTTACGAAGTCGTGGAGCAAATGAAAAAGAAAATTGTGGTAAAATAATAGAATTAAATAAAGAAATAATCTTCTTCTGTATCTTGAAAAAGAGCAGAAGCTTCTTCGGTCAGATCTTCAATTTGAGCTGAGAAATAGTCAATGATATCTAAAATAACTTCTTTTATTTTTTCAAAAATGCTCAAAGCGTCATCCAAATAATCTTTGATTAGTTGAAAGAAATCAAGGATCCCATCAATTAGTTTGACAATATATTCTCCTACATTCATAGTACAGTTTGTTTTAGTATGACTCAAATGTAAGTAAAAAAAATAAGTCGAGACGTGTTGGTTTGTAATTTAACTCAACCAATCTTTTAAATTTGAGATATGAGCTTTACTAACAAAAATAGGGTATTGATCGTCACTTTGCACGTTTAAAACCAATTCTATCTTCTGACTTGTATGGCGAATCACTTCTTTAATTGCGTGAATATTGACAATAAAACTGCGATTAATTTTAAAGAAAGTTTTAGCGTCTAGTTTTTCAATTACATCTTTAAGAGTGTCATCATAAATGAAACGCTCATCTTGAAAGGTATGTAAGAATAGGTGTTTACCCGAAGCAAATAAATAGGCTATTTCGCTTGTTTCTATTGATTTTAATCGATGGCCATCGTGGATTAAAAAGCGGTCTTTAAGCTTTGTGTTTATCGCTTCTGTAGCGGTTTCTAGGGTGGATGGTTGTTCCTCTTGTAAGCGTTTGGTAATGGTAACGTATTTGAGGAGTACCTCGTCTAAGGCGTCCTTGTCAAAAGGTTTTAAGATGTAACCGATAGCAAATTGCTTAAAGGCTTCGATGGCGTAGTTGTCATAAGCGGTGATGAACACGACAGGACTTTTAACAGCAATTTTGTCGAAGATTTCCAGACTCTTACCATCGCCTAAGTGAATGTCCATGAAAATGAGATCCACGGTGTTTTGAAAGAAGAAAGTTGTTGCTTCTTTAATAGAAGAAAGCATAGTAATCTCTCCAACCGCAACGGGCAGGATGTCTTGTGTCAGTAATAATTTCTGTAGATAATTAGCTGCTAGAGCTTCATCTTCAACAATAGCTATGCGCACTTCTTTTTTTGGGTAAAAGTACTAAAAAGTTAGCCGTTCTAAAAATTCGTTTTTTTATACTGGAATTGGAACATAAAAAAAGCTACCATTTCTGGTAGCTTTTGCAGTGTCACTGGCTATAAATTTGGGTTGTTTTCTCTTGCTTTTCTTGGGAAAGGCAACGTATAGCGCGGATCGTTTTGTTGTAGTATAAATTCTTCGTTACCTAATCGGTGCACGATTTTCTTTTGATCTAATCTTCTCAAGTCGAACCAACGTTGACCTTCAAAGGCAAATTCTCTGAATCGCTCTTCGAGTATGAATTTTTTGTATGCTACTTGGTCGAACGATTTTAGTTGTGCTAACACAGCAGGGATAGCTTCGGCTTTGTAGCGATTTTCGATAATGGGCTGTAGCGTAGTTGTCGCTTGATCCAATCGATTCAAGAATAGTTGAGCTTCTGCTTTAATGAAGTACAATTCAGCCGTTCTGAATGTGATTTTAGTATCTCCATTTCCTGTTTTAACCAAAACTAGATTTCCTTTTACATCATCAAATGAAGACGTATAACGAAGGTCGTTTGCTTGATCATAACTTGCTTTCAATTCTTCAGAGGCAAAAACAAAAGATTTATACGTCGTTTTAAATACATCTTCTAAATTCATAATTGATTCTACCGATTTGAAATGAGCAACCGATTCTTTCGCATCTACATTTAAGTTTTGTAGTGTATTTTTGATTGCTAATGCACTTTCTGCACTTGCAATTGCAGCTTCATATTTCTTTTGATACAGATTTACACGGGCTTCTAAAGCCAAAAGAGCCAATTTAGAAAAACGGTAGTTTGTACCTGCATCATAAGTAACTACTTTTAATTTTGCTTTTGCGGCATCGATATCCGAATGAATTTGGTTGTAAACTTCTGCTACGGTTGATTTCGGTCTTTTGCTATCTAAATCTACTTCGTTTAAGATTACAATACCAGGTTCTGTAGCCGCTGTAGCTGGATCATACGGTTTAGCAAAGAAGTTTACTAAATCGAAATAAGCCAGAGCACGTAGCGCATGAGCTTCACCTAAAAGTTGTTCTTTTGCGTCTCCCGTTTGCATTGTTCCTGTACCATCGTTAATGGTTTGATTGGTATAGAAAATAACTTTGTATAAGTCTTGGTATCCATACTCTCGTGTTCCATCACTTGG
Source organism: Myroides fluvii (assembly GCF_009792295.1). Classification (NCBI taxonomy): domain Bacteria; kingdom Pseudomonadati; phylum Bacteroidota; class Flavobacteriia; order Flavobacteriales; family Flavobacteriaceae; genus Myroides; species Myroides fluvii. Next base: position 2,122,731 of record NZ_CP039934.1, read on the forward strand.
ACTTTGGTCATTGTATACAAATACATCGCGAATTTCTGCGAAGTCACTGTTGTCCATTACTGGAACTTGAACTTCATCCGTTCGTATAGTCGTTAGAGCCTTGTGACGTGGGTACGCAAAGTAAGCCGACGTCATCAATTTTCTATAATCATCTGTGGTTTTTGGAATAATTTTTCCTTCTGGTTCAATATCTAAGAATTTATCACAACTTACAGTAGATAAACCTAAGCTTAGACATCCGATAAATAAAAAAAGTCTTTTCATAATGTGCAAAGGGTTAGAAGGTTATATTTAATCCTAAAGAGAATGATCGCTGGATTGGTTGTGAGTATATGTTTCCGTATGTTTCTGGATCAAAGTAACCTTTGTAATCGGTTCCGAATACGAATAGGTTTCTTCCTTCAACAGTAAAACGCACATTTTCTAAACGCATTTTATCTAAAACTGCTTTTGGTAAAGTATAACCTAAACGCAAGCTGCTAATACGCAAATAACTCGTTTCTTTTGTCCAAATATCTAAATAGTTGTAATAGTTAATTGGCGCTCCACCGTAATCAAACCACTTCGTTAACATCCAATTGTCTGTTCCGTCATAAGCGTCATTGCCAGTTAAGCCCGGTAATGTTCCACTAGTGTTGATTGGCGTCCACATATCTAATACATCTCTCGTATAGTTTCTTCCTGGATCAATTAATGCCGAATTATAAGCAGGCGTACGCGTTACCATTTGTTTTAGATTGAAGGCCGCAGAGATAGTGAAATCAAAATTGTTGATTTTAAATGTATTGATGATACCTCCAGTAAACTTAGGATCTCTATCTCCTGCATAGGTAAATAAATCTCTTGATTGTTCTGGTGTCAATTTAGAGTCAACCATATAACCTGGCATGATTTCTTCCCAAGAATCGTATAATTGGAAAAATTCTTTAGCAGATACTTTCTCTTCCCCTTGCCAGAATAAAATATTTCCTTTTTCATCTAATCCTGCTGTTTTCAATACAAAAGCAGAATTTACAGCATGACCTTCTCTCGATGGTAAATATTCACCATCGTTTACTTGAATACGATCAACTCTACTCTTGTTGTGTGCAAAGTTGAACGTGGTTGTCCAAGAGAAGTTAGGACGTGCGATATTTCTCGTTGTTAATGAAATCTCATATCCTTTATTGCTTACTTGTGCCCAGTTCATGTTGGTAAACTCAAACCCAGTCTCAAAAGGCAAGGCACGTAAACCAATTAAATCGGTACTCTTTCTGTTGTACGCATCAAATTCTACCGCAATTCTATTGTTGAATAGACCTAAGTCAAAACCAAAGTTTGTATTGGTTGTTTTTTCCCATCTTAAGGTACCATTAGGCAAGTTAGTTACTTGAATTGTACTTTCTGGATAACCAGGTAAGATAGCAGAAGTATTGTATTCTCCAATGACAAAAGGAGAGGTGGTACGATCCACATTTCCTTGTAAACCATAAGATGCACGTAGACGTAAATTGTTGATGAAATCAACGTTTTCCATGAAGCTCTCGTTCGATACTAACCAAGAACCCGAAACGGCCCATAAAGGTAAATACCTGTATTTTGGATCTACACCAAATAGGTTAGAACCATCGTAACGCACACTTCCAAATACGGTATATTTTCTGTCGTACGTATAAGAAGCTGTTGCGAAGAAAGAAGCATAAGCATCTTCTCCTTTTGTTCTTCTATAGGTCTCGTATTTTTTCTGTGCTGTCTCCGTGTTTCCTTGAGGGAACAAGATTGGTTTTGTTGTTAAGGTCAAAGGATCATAACCAAACCCTTTAGATTTGATTTGTTTTCGCTCTTCTTTTCGGATTTCCATACCTCCCATGATATCTATCTCATGTATATCATTGATAATGGTATTATACATCGCTTGGGTTTTCCAATTGTACTGGAAGTATTTATCCGTGAAGTTTTCAATAATTCCACCTTCAGGCAAAAAGTATTTGAATTCTTTTGCTGAACTGTCATAGTATCTCGTGCCTTCTCTGAATTTACGTGTGTTATACGTTTCTTGACCTAAGTATTTCTCCGTATCACTGTTGTCAATTTGTAAGCCCAATTGAGAAGTAAATTTCAAATCATCTAAGACTTGATAATTAATATCAAAAATAGCTTTCAACGATTGATTTTTCAATTCGTAGCTTGTATTTTGTCTTTCTTCTAAGAAGTTGAACGGAATATAAGCATCTCCAAAACCATTGATATCTGGATCATACTGAAAACTACCGTCTTCATTGTATGGTTTTAAATAAGGATTGGCATTTCTAGAGTAGTTTGCTGGGTTAACACTTGCATCAGCATCTGCGATGAAGTTGGTTTTATTGGATTGTGTTCCGAATAAAGCTACGCCAGCTGTTACTTTGTCTGTCAGGTTAAAGTTGTTTTTCAACGTAATGTTGTAACGCTCAAAACCAGTTCCAATTGTCGATCCTTCTTCATCGTAGTATCCTAAGGAAAAGTAGTAATCCGAAAGATCACTTCCACCAGATAAGCTCAAACCATACTGCTTGTTGAACGTAGGACGGTATAACTCTTTACCCCAGTCTGTATCGACTAATCTCAATCGATTTATTGCATTTTGACTTTCTTGAGATATGGCGTTAAGTCCTCCTTGTCTATACGCATCTAACTCATTATTTCGATTTAGAATTCTTGCCACTTCACCTTGACGTGAGCGGGCATTATCGATATCTGCTCTACCAGCAAGCATCAATTCTAAATCTACTTTTTCAGATGAATTCATCAAGTTTAATTTCGAAAATTGAGGGCGTTCATTCACAAAAGTATTAGCTGTAAAGTTTACTTTCATCGACCCTTTTTTTCCTTTTTTCGTTGTAATAACAATTACTCCATTCGCTGCTCTTGCTCCGTAAATAGCCGTAGCAGATGCATCTTTTAAGATGGTGATATCCAAGATGTCATCTGGATTTAAACCAGCGATAGAAAAGTTTTGCAATTGATCGATGTTGTCTTTATCGTTAAAGTTGGGTACATTATTTCCTTCTAATGGCATTCCGTCAATTACCCATAATGGATCTTGAGGTCCGTTTAAAGAAGCCGTACCACGGATTCGGATTTTAGCTGGTCCACCAGGTGCTCCTGTAGGGGTAGTAACCGCAACCCCTGCTATTTGACCCGCCAACATTTGATCCACACTAGCAACTCCTGTTTGTTCGATATCGGCCATGCTAATTTGAGCCACAGAAGAAGTTAATTTGCGCTTTTCAATCGTTTGATAACCAGTAATGATTACCTCATTCAATATGTTTTCATCCGTACCTAAGGCAACGCTATAATGCGTTTTCGTTGATAAATACACCAATTTGGAAGCATAACCAATAAAGCTGATGCGAATGGCATTTGTTTCTTTGGGTACTTCTAGGGTAAAGTTACCATCAAAATCAGTCATTGTTCCAATACTCGTACTTTCGATGATTCCCTTTTGACCCGTTTCTGTCGATACACTTTGTGTCTCAACAATAACAGATGCCCCCGGTAATCCCGATTTGTCGCTTGCATCTTGAACAAAACCTGTAATCGTTCTTTTCTCTTGTGCTAGTGTAAGAGTTAGGGTAAAGAACGAAAATAAAAGAAATAGTTTTTTCATTTTCTTAACTATGTAAGGTTGTTAGTTTAAATACCTAAAGCTTGATTAATTCTGTTTGCTAAATCAGCGTAGTGCGCTCTTGTCGCCGCATCACCTGATTTTGCTTTTTTGCTCACCAGTTTTTGAATGGCAAATAGTTCCCCTTTCTTATAACTGGTCACTTCTGAAACGCGTTTCATAACCGTATAGTTGATGTTTCTCGCTTGATTGTCATGTAAAGAAACTCTACACAAGGTCGGCATTTGCAAAGTTGGCGCAAGGATTAATCCTTTTTTGTTTGTTTTTTCAAATAGTTTGTTCACATCAATAATTAACGCATCTACGTAATTCTTTTGTGTCATTCGCTCTAAAATTGACAGTGATTTCCCTTTTTTAGTAGGAGTAAAGATCTCACTTCTCAATTGAGTGAAGAGGTCTTGAATGGTATACACTTTTTCCCCTTGTGTTTGTACCTGTAAAGCTTCACTTTCCAATAAACGAAGTAAACGCTCATCCATTAGCATATGGTAAATAGCCGTATACTGTAATTCTCTTGCTAAAGAGTAGGGCGAATATTCATAAGGACCGACAGGAGAATCTTTTAAGCTGTATGTTTTTTCATTGATGTCATTGAAAAATAACCAGTTTGGAATAGTGAGTACATTTTTACTCAAATAGTCAACGGCTCTTTTTTGTGTTTCGTAAGGCACGGGTTGATATGCTTTTTTGTTGTTTCCGTATACAGCATGATCTAAATAAACACCACCAATGTTTGACAAAACATGTTGATTATACATTTGCCATTGTCCAATAGCGCCCATGTATAATTTTCCAGCTTCATAGTAATCTTCTCCTTGGTCGTAGGTCCATGAAATGATATTATCTACTACAATTTTTAAATTCTTTAATCCATATTCACTTGCTTTCATCGCATCATTTCCCAAGTCTTCGGATTGAGATCTCGGATCAACGATATTCAAGTAACTCTGTTGTTCTCCGTAAAAATACATGGGATCATCTTGGTGATCTTCAATCATTTTACGCAGTGTTTTTTTCTCTTGTTCTTGCGTGGGGTACCAACGGTATCCCCATTCAATCGCATATTTGTCGTATAAACCAATTTGAGGGGTAATGGCTGTTACCTTATCCTCCGGTTGTGCAACATAATTATAACGCGCATAGTCCATAATAGAAGGAGCAGTTCCTCCCATTTGATTTGTAAATGTCTTCGAACGCAGTGAATCCACAGGAAAGGCAAAAGATGCTCCCATATTGTGTTTCAATCCGAAGGTATGTCCTACTTCGTGAGAAGAGACAAAGCGTATCGCGTCTCCCATGTGGTCATCGCTGAATTTATTTGCTCTTGCTTTCTCGTCAATTGGCCCTGTTTGAATGCGCATCCAACTGTGAACAGACGTCATTACGTTGTGCCACCAAATAATATCGGACTCGATGATTTCTCCACTGCGGGGATCAATAACTGAAGGGCCCATAGCATTTGATTTTGGAGAGGCTGCATACGTAATTACAGAGTAACGCACATCATCAACATCAAAATCCTTATCTTCTTCAGTCGGTTCTTTTGCAAGAATTGCATTTTTGAATCCCGCTTGTTCGAAGGCAACTTGCCAATCGTGAACACCTGCAATAATTTTTTCTCTCCACTGAGGAGGAGTCGCAGGATCTATATAATACACAATTGGTTTTTTAGGCTCTACTAATTCACCACGAAGGTATCGCTCGATGTCTTCTTCTTTCGGCTCCATTCTCCATTTGGTAATGAACTCCTTTTCCTCCATTTTGTGCTGAGCATCGCTGAAGTACCAATGTTTTTCTGTAAAATAGCCTACGCGTTTATCGGCAATTCTCGGTTGCATGGGGTCTTTTGACAAAAGTACGATATTCGTGGTAACTCCCATAGAAACAGGTACATCACCTGACCCTTCGTTTACACTCGTTGTCATCATAGACTTCACCACAATATTCTCCGGAAAGGTCTTGATTCCTTCAATATAGGATAAGTTCGTTTTAATGGAAGTAGGTAAACTCAATCCCGATAAAACGTCATTGAAACTTTTTTGATTTCCATCAAAAACTTTGTTTACCTTAATTACAGTAGCCGTAGAATCTGGATTTTGTGTCTCGATATCGAAAACCTCTAAAACAGATTCAATAAAGTTATCCGCAACAGAACGCGTAATGGCATCTTCTTTTGGAGAAGATACACGAGGTGTTTCTGTCTTTACCCAAATTTTGTTTGCCAGCGTGTCTTTGTGAAACGTAATTAATTTGTTTTCATAGTTCATCCCCTTGTTCGCCCCAGCATCATTAATCTCTAATGGCACTTGTGAAAGTTTGTTTACCAACAAAAACTGACGGTTTAATAAACTATCCGGTATTTCAAAATAAACATCCGTTTTGACTTGAATAACATTAAAAAGCCCTTTGGTGTAAGTTCCCTTTTTTATTAAATCAGCGTAATTGTTCTCTTTCGTATCAGTAGAGTCTTTTTCTTTGTCTTTTCCTTTCTCTGCTTTCTTTTCAGTCTTCTTTTCTTTGGCATATAACAAGCCTGTTGGCGTTTGTGTCAAACAACCCAGTAATGCTAAAGTACTGATACTTAGTTTAACCGTATTTCGATTCATTACAATGTTAAGTTTAAGTTAAGTAAGGGATAAAGCTAAAGCAGTTCTAGTTAAACTTAAAATTTTCAGGAGTGAGTGGATTTATTTTGGGAGTGAATGGATATTTTAACAATTGAGCAAAGGAAATACGCAAATAAAAGTCTCATTTTGTGAATGGACTTGATACGCATCAACTTGATAATATTGGTAAATTGAAGCAATATAAAATAATCCAAACCCTTCACTCTCTTCTTTTTGCTCTTTGAGTTGAATATTATTTACGACAGTCACCTTGTCATTGGTTAATAGGATTTGAATAGACAAAGGTGCATCAAGTGTCGCAATATTGTGTTTCATTGCGTTTTCCACTGCAATTTGCAGGGCTAGGTAAGGAATTTTAGTTTTAGTGGGCGCTTGTCGTTTATCCACAACTTCAAAGTGTAGTTCTTTGGGAAAGCGAATGCTCTGTAAAGCAATATATTGTTCAATGAATTTGAGCTCTTGATCCAATTCCACTAAATTACTAGCTGGGGATTGGATGAGGTAGCGATAGGTATTACTTAAATTCAACGTGAATTTTTGAGCCAATTCACTATCTAGTGTAATCAACATATATAAGGAGTTGAGTGAATTGAATAGAAAATGAGGGTTGATTTGATTTTTCAACTGTTTCAACTGCATCAACGCCTTTTCTTTATTTAATTTCTCTTGTTCAACTGCTAGTTTCTCTTTTTCTCTATACGCGCGTTTGCTCTCCTCATTGAAGAAATAAAGTAAAAGTAAAATGATCGAAATCGAACTGATAAAAATTAAATAGGTGTTGCGCTTTAAGGGAATTACATTTTCATCGACATTGACTTTTGGAAAGTTAATGCTGATGTATCCTTTAAACGTCTCTGAAGTAAAAGAGGTGAAAAAGCGATATACTTCCAGTTGTAAAAACTCAGATTGCACAACTTTAGGAGTGGATTTACTATTTTTATTTGCCGTGGTATCTTGGCTCGTTGTAGTGGAAACTTCAAAGATGTTTTTGCCAACTAAATCCAATTCTGGATGATAAATACAAGTGCCATCTGTTGCAAATATGTAGGCGTAGTTGGGAGTTGTGATATCAATGGTTGTCAAGTGCTTGTGCAATTCTTTTAAATCAAAGACAAAGCCCGTTATGATTCGTTGGTTTTCTCGCTCTATACTTTTCCAAGATACCCAATACAAGTCAGAATGGATTCGAATAAACGTATTGACTGTTGTTTTACTTTCATTTTGAATTAATTGCTGTATAAACGAATCCTCTACTGTCAAGATAGAGTGATCGGTAAAATTGTGCGCTTTTATTTGCTTCGAGGCATCTAATACGATAAACCAGTTATAGCTTGGAATATTGCGATAATGCTGAGTTTCGTTAAATACGTTGTAGGTAAAATCAAGTTGATTAAGCGGTGTTGATTGCACAACATCAGTTAACATCGTCAATTGATGATCAATCATTTTAAACTCTTCTTCTAGCGCATTTTTACGGTGATTAAAGCTCTTTTTGATGATATCTTGATAGGTTTCTTCATAGCTGCTGTTGATGGAAATACTAAGAAACAGCATAGCAATTGACGTAATACTTACAATGGCAATCGCAATACTAAGAAGTGTTCTACGGGAAAACAGCAGTTGTTTCATAAGAGAATTAATTAAAGTACAATAGATAAGGTGCTCTTGTCTGTTTAAAGGCAGCTAAGCCTGCTTGCCAAGTTTGGCGAATTTCAACTTGTGTTTTGCCCGCGATAATTTGTTGTTTTAGGGCATCAGTTCCCGCTAGTTTAACAAAGAAATTAGTAAAAAAGGCATCCTTATTTTTCGATTGACGATAAGCTTTTAGCAACCACGCTAATTCGAGTTGGGTTACCGGTTTGATTTGAGATAAATCTTCACCATAACACAATTTGCCATTATTCATCGGATCCTTTGCTCCAGCATTGGGTTTTGGGGTGAAGCTATAAGGCATATTTTGTAAAAAAGGAGAACCGTAAATTTGAAATTGCAAATTTGTTCCGCGTCCAGAGCTTACATTCGTTCCTTCGAAAAAGCACAAACTAGCATATAAATTAATAGCTTGGTCGTTGGGTAAATTAGGAGAAGGGGATACAGGAAGTGAATAGCTCATTTGCCTGTTGTAATTTAAGTTGGGAATAACCGTTAGATTAGCTTGAATACCTTTGTCTAACCATTTTTCGCCATTAATCATTAAGGCATATTCCCCTATGGTCATGCCGTGTAAGGTTGGGATAGGGTGCATGCCAACAAAACTCTTGTTTTTCATTTCTAGTATTGGACCATCAACAATTGAAATATTTGGATTTGGACGATCTAATACAATAATGGGAATTTGCTGTTCAGCACATGCTTCCATAACATAGTGTAAAGAAGAAATATAGGTATAGAATCTCGCCCCTACATCTTGGAGGTCAAAAACCAATACATCAATACCTGCTAACTGTTCTTTAGAAGGTTTTTTACTACTGCCATACAGCGATAGAATAGGTAAACCCGTTTGGGTGTCTTTGCCGTCTTTGATTAATTCTCCTGCATCAGCTGTTCCTCTAAAACCGTGTTCTGGAGCATATATTTTAGTTACATTAATGTTGTTTTGCAATAGAAAATCAACGGTAGAGGTGTAGGTTTTTTCGGTAAGGTCTTGACGAACAACGCCTGTTTGATTCGTGAGAACCCCCACTTTTTTATTTTGAAGTAAACCAAAATAGGCAGCCGTATTCTCCGCTCCCACTATAATTGTGGATGAAGAACCGCTAATATTTCCGTTTTTATAAACAGAAAAAGAATAAGAATTTACATTGTAAATCAATAGTGTTACTAAGAATAATAATGTATTTTTGACTGTTGAATTTGATACCATAACAAAGTTGAAATTAGAATATTTTATAGCTAAACGCTTAGTAACTACAAAGAACCATAAAAGTAGTGTATCTGCTCCAATTATTAAAATCGCTATCACAGCTATTGCGTTAGGGATTATAATGATGCTTGTATCTGTTGCTACAGGTTTAGGATTAAAACACAAAATTAGAGATAAAATTTCAGCTTTCAGTGGTCATATTGTAATTACTAAATACGATTCCAATACAACAGATATTACACTTAAACCCATCGAATTAAATCAAAAGTTCTATCCGAAATTTGAAAATATTGACGGAGTGAGTAAAGTTCAACCCTTTGCTTCTAAAGCGGGAATTATTCGAACAGAAAATGCTTTTGAAGGGATTATTTATAAGGGAGTAACAGATGAATATCAATTTGACGAAATAGCAGAATACATTGAAGAAGGGCGTTTACCTGCCTTTAATGAAAATATGAGCAATGAAATAGTGCTCTCTACTTATATTGCAAATCGATTGGGCTTTAAAGTTGGAGATAAGGTCAATACCTATTTCATGAAAGATTGGGGAAATAAAGTACCTAATATTCGTCAATTTGAAATTGTTGGATTATACAATTCGGGTTTACAACAGTTTGATGAAAACATTATGTTGGGTGACTTGCGTCATGTGCAGCGTTTGAATCGTTGGACAGCGAATGAAGTCGGCGGTTTTGAAGTAATCTTGAAAAACTTTGATGAAATAGAAGAAAAGGGAAGTGAAATTTATTTGAATTTACCCTCAACTGTAGATAGTAAAACCATTGTAGAAAAGTATGCGAATATTTTTGGTTGGTTGGATATGTTTGATTTTAATATCAAAGTTATCATTATCATTATGATTGTCGTGGCTTCCATTAATATGATTGTAGCTTTGTTGGTTTTAATTTTGGAGCGTACTCAAATGATTGGCATGTTGAAGGCATTAGGCTCAACAAATTGGAGTGTGAGAAAAATATTCTTGTACAATGCTTTTTATCTCATCGGAAAGGGATTGTTCTACGGAAATGTCATCGGCTTAAGTATGCTTTTTCTTCAAAAGTATACGGGAGTTGTCAAGTTAGATCCTACCTCTTATTATGTACGCGAAGCACCTGTATTAATTCGATTTTATGATGTAATCTTACTCAATGCAGGAGTAATCGTTATTGCCATGTTGGTCTTGTTAATTCCATCGTATTTAATTACAAAAATATCGCCAGTAAAGGCTATTCGATATGATTAAAAAAGTCGCCAATTTGGCGACTTTTTTATTCTTCATCTTCAAAAGTCAATTCAATATCGACAAATTGAACGATAATCTCACATACTTCATTGTTTTTATCATAACCAAAATATACTGGATAAGCCCCATCTCCATAACCACTTTGTATCATAGGAACTGTTAAATCAGTGCCTGGAATAGCAAAGTTGATCCAGTCGCCACTTGCTCTTTGGTATTGCGGATGATTCTCATCGCTCTTTTTAAGGCGAAATGAAAAATAGTTTACTGGGTTTTGTAAATAGAAAAGCAACTTTTAAAGTCGCTACAAGAGGATATTATGAAACATGATATTCAAAAAGGCGCTTAATCGTTTGGCCAATTTCATCCGTAAGTTGTTTGCTAACGAGGTGTAAAGCACCATCAATACCCGCTGTGATTCCTGCTGTGGTCAGCACGTGGTTTTGATCAATAAAGCGAACTCCAGAAAGAACGTTGGCTTTAGGACAAAGCTGTTGTAGAGCCTCGAGGCCCATAAAATGAGTCGTAATATCTAGTCCATCAAATAAAGACGTCGTGCTTAATAGTAAACTGCCTGTACAAACCGTAAATAGTAAAGCACCTTGTTGATGCTGCTTGATGATCCATTGTACATAGGTTTGTTGGAATTTTTCGTCTTTTAAGTAAGCCATTACAATAGCTGGATTAGCGCCAGGTACAACAACGATGTCTGGTTTTGGACAATCATCAAAACTGTATTGCGGAAGGATGTAGGTTGTCCCGTTTTCCGTTTGTACGATTTCTTTGGTAGCCGAAACTAAATAGGGAATATAGGTATTGGGTTTTAAAGTATTCGCTTTTACAAATACATCCAATGGACCATTGAGGTCGAGAACTTCTACCTGATTGTAGAGGATAAAGGCAACGTGTAAAGGTTGATTTGGGGTCTTCATATGCAGTTAATTTTAGGCAATAACAAGAGCGTCGAAGTTTCTTTCGATGTTGATATTGCGCGTTATAGAATGAATTAAATTGTTTTATATGTTGTTGATTCCCGTAGACTGGAAACTTGTTCTATACTTTGTAGGAGTTACTTCGACTAATTTGATAAATGCTTTTCTAAAAATAGTATCTGATGAAAAACCTACGGATAAGGCTATTTCAGCAATGGGTAAATCACTAGATTCTAAAAGCCTTTTCGCGTGTTCAATGCGCAAACCATCATAGAACATACCCGGTGTCATACCGGATTCTCTTTTAAAAACCCGAGCAAAGTTGCGCTCGCTCATGTCAACGAAATCAGCTAATTCGGCAATGCTAATCACGTGAAATTTGAAATGATTTACGATGTATTGCTTTACTTTTAAAACCAAAGGCGTAAGTTCCCTATCCATCGGAATGAGGGTGCTGTACAAAGCTTGTGTATTATTTCGTTTTAAGTGAACAACTAAATAACGGGAAACGTTAGAGGCTACTGTCCGACCATGGTCTTCTTCTATTAAGGCCAACGCTAAATCAATACCCGAAGTAATGCCACCTGAAGTATAGATGTTGCTGTCTTTGGTGTAAATCTGATCATAGGCTAGTCGAACGGATGGATATAGCTTTCTGAAAGTAGAAGCAAACTGCCAATGGGTAGTTGCTTTTCTATTGTACAACAATCCCGTTTGAGCCAATAAAAAGGCACCAATACAGATGGACCCTATCCTTTGTAAGGAAGGATAAATTCCCTTGAGCCAGTGCAACAAAGCAGGATCATACGCTTGTGAAATATCGGATTTAGAACTTGTAATCAACAAGGTGTTTAGGGGGAGGTCTAGATCGTAAATCGTGTAATCACAATGAACCTCAATACCCGAACTTGTTCGGATTTTAGGGTCTTTACTGCCAGAAATTAAAAGAATTTGATACTGTAGTTCCGTGGTGTTTACATGAGAAGCTAGGATGTGATTTGCCGTTTGAAAAACATCACTTGGACCTGCAAAATCCATGAGTTGGGTTTGAGGTAGGAGTAAAAAGCCAATGTGATATAGAGTTGCTTCCATTTGTTTTAAGTTATTGATACAAAGATAAAAAGAGTGAGTAAGGTATAAATGACAAAAAACATGCTTTTCCTGCCAATTTACAGAAAATGTAAAAAAAACGCATCAAAGTCACTTCGTGAAACGTGTAAAAAGGGATCCTAGCCACATTTTTTTTATGTAATTGTATGGAAAAAGAAGCTTAATTGTATAAATACGCAGATTGTGACTTTTTTATGCATGGCTTTTTTTGGATAAAAAAAAGAATACTACATTGTTTGTGGGTGATTGTTGATAATCAGGCTTTTCTTTTTTTAATTTTGTTGAGGTTTTGTAAATTAACATTCCATTGTTTCAATTTAGTCTAAATAAGTTGCTTAGGAAAGGGATACAAAATACATTTGCACAACAAAGTTTAAATCACTTCGTGATGCATAATATGAATAAGCGTTTTATATGGAGTCAAACAAGCTTAATTATCTTCTTTTTTTGCTTTACAACTCTTGTTTTAGCACAAAATCCAATTGAAGTTCAAGTACAAGTTACAAATGAAAAACAAGAGGGAATTGCTGAAGTAACCGTTTCTATAAAGAATGACCAACACAATTATATTGGTTTAACAGATGATAACGGAGTAGCCCATTTTCAGGTTATACCCGATCAGTATCAAATACAATATTTTCATATTGCCTATTCCAGTCAACAAAATATACAGAATCTTTTAGCTAAGCAAAAGGTAGCAGTTGTTCTAGTTTCTCAGGTAAAAGAATTACAAGAAGTAATTATTACCGCAGAAGAAGGCAAGGGAATGTCCACTACATCTGTTATCAATCGCAAAGCGATGGAACATTTACAGCCTTCTAGTTTTGCTGATTTAATGGAGTTGTTGCCAGGAGGTCTGGCACAAACGCCCAATCTCACCCAAACCAATGTTGTTCGAATTCGCGAGTTTGGCCCTAGTATTTCGGGCTATACAACCAGTGCGTTGGGCGTACAATTTGTTATGGATGGCAATGTGCTAAACTCCAATATGGATATGTTACAAGCGGTTAAATCCGACGGTAAAGGGGCAAGTTCTAGAAATACCAATGGTTTAGGTGTTGATATGCGTACTTTGTCAACCAATGATATTGAAAGTGTCGAAATCATTCGCGGTATTCCAACAGTAAGCTATGGCGATTTAACTTCGGGGTTAATTTTAATTAATAGAAAGAGCGGACATACGAAATGGCAAGCCCGTGTAAAAGCAGACGGTTTTAGTAAATCGTACTATTTAGCAAAAGGATTTACCGTAACCCCCACGTGGAGTCTGAATGTGAGTTTAGACTATTTAGATGCTTTATCAGATCCTAGGGATGTTTATGAAACCTTTAAACGAATCAATGGATCAATTCGATCAAAAAAAGAATTTAGTCTTTATGGAAATGTACTGGAATGGCGTTCAAATTTAGATTATAGTGTTAATCTTGATAAGGTCAAAGTAGATCCAGATACAGGTTATTTAGCTACAGATTCCTATCGAAATCAACGTCAAAAAATTAGTTTCTCCAATAATTTCAATTATAAATTACAATCGGGTGGGATGTTTAAAAATATTAAACTAACAACCAATGTCAATCAAGGAATTGAAGATATTAAGCAAAGTATTTTTGTGCAATACAGCGGACCTACCTCTGTGTCGATTGCTACAGAAGAAGGAGTAAATGACGGATTTTTTCCAGCCTTGAGTTTTGTCTCTCATACCAAAACAGAAGGACGCCCACTCAATATCAATGGAAAATTGGAAACAGCTTTAGAATTCCAAACAGGAGCCTTGAAACAGAAGGTCGAGATGGGGGTAGATTATAAGTATGCTCATAATTATGGAAGAGGAGAAATGTATGATTTACTTACTCCACCTACTACAACAGCAACAACAAGACCTCGCGCGTATAAAGATATTCCCGCGTATCAGAATATGGCCCTTTTTGCTGGGGATCAAGTGAGTTGGACCTTAGGAGAAAATAGCGTTGGACTTTATGGTGGTCTTCGTATCTCAAAGATGCTAGGACTAAATCGTCAATTTGATTTGAGTAAAAAAATCTATATCGAACCTCGATTTATTTTGCAATGGGGGTTGCCTAAAATTACTTTAGGTAAACAAATATTGAAAGCAGATGTTACTTTAGGGTATGGAGAATTATATAAACAACCTACTGGATTAATGTTGTATCCCAGCAAAGCGTACTATGATTTTACGCAGTTGAATTTTAGACCGGATAATTCTGCTTATCAATCAGTCAATTATATGACTTATGTTGAGGACCCTACTAATTACGGATTAAAAGCAGCAAAAAATACGAAAAAGGAAGTGCGATTCGATCTTAGCTATGCAAAGCACGATTTCTTTTTTACCTATTTTGATGAACAAATGCACAATGGATTTAGGGGTGTTTCAAAGTATAGAACTTACGAATATAAGCGTTATGATACGGCTGGAATAGATTTAGAACATTTAACAGAAAAGCCAAACACAGCAGAATTACCTTATGAAGAAATACAAACGCTAACCTTAAATACGAAGAGAGAGAATGGAAGTAGTACGCACAAAAGCGGAATAGAATTTGGCTATTCTTCACCTCGATTTAAGGGAATTAATACTCGATTTAGCCTTACAGGAGCTTGGTTTAAAACAGTCTATACCAATAGTATTCCAGTACAAGAAAAACCTAGTACCTCACTGGCAGGACAAGGGTATGGTTTTGTCGGTATTTACAAAAGCGCGGATGGAAATAAAGTCAGCGGAATGAACTATAATTTTACAGTGGATACCTATCTCCCAAGTTTAGATATGAATATTTCTGCCTCTTTCCAAGGCGTATTGTTTAATGATAATACAAGAGAATGGAAGGAAGATCAACCCATGAGTTATTTCGGAACCGATGGGGTTCTACACGAATACACGGATGCAGATCGAACCGATGCTTACCTACAATGGCTACTGCGTAATGTATCTGCCACAGATAACTTAAATAGACATTACACTTTCGATGTCCGAGTAAATTTAAAAGTATCCAAGCGAATTTATAAAGAAATCAAAGCTTCTTTATTTGTTAATAAGCTTTATTCCTACATGAGCCCTTATACCTTTAACAAGACTAGAGTCTATCGAAAAGACAGTACAAACCCTTATTTTGGAATGGAACTTACATATAATTTTTAATACATACATCAAATGAAAAAAAGTTTAATTACCCTGTGTTTGGCTTTAATGAGCTTGACCTTTGTTACAACTGCATGTAGCAGTGATGATAGTAACATCGAAAATAATAAACAACAAAAAAGTATAGTAAATATCTCCTTCACAGGAGTGGATATCGAATCTGTCTCAAGTTTAACTATTGCGTTTTTAGAAACTAATTCAGGAGCAAAAGGAGAAAAAATTAGTACTGAGCCAACAACTGCTATAGGATTAGATAAAGGATCATACAAAATTTCAGTAAATGGAAAAGTAGTATTGAAAAATGGAGAAGAAGTTGAAGTAGGAGGAAATGTTGCAGTTGATCTCGTACAAGATGAACAAACTGTAGCTATTAATTTAGTTATTAAAGCGTTTAGCGAAGATTTCATTATTGAAGAAGTGTTCTTTACGGGAGTAAAAACATTAGAAGGAAAACCATATAACAATGGACGCTACTTTAAATTGACAAATAATACAAACAACGTTTTAAAAACAGGAGGATTATTAATTTGTCAATCAGAGTTTAATACAACGTTGAATCACAATGTTACACCAAATATTAAAAGTGAAGCATTTACCGTTCAAGCCGTATTGATGATTCCTGAAGCTCATTCTAAAGAGGTGCAGCCAGGAGACTTTATTGTGATTGCAGACATCGCGCAAAACCACAAGCAACAAAATATTCCTGCTTTTGATTTAACAGGAGCAGACTATGAATTTCCCAATTTAGATAATCCTAAGTTAGGACAAGTCGATAATCCAGCAGTTCCCAATGCAATTGTAATTTATTCTACATTGAATTTCAATATGTTTTTCTTGCATAATCAAGGAGCTGAAAGCTATGCTATTGCTCGTTTTCCTGAAGGATTATCAGTAGAGAAATGGATAGCAGATTATGTATATGACTATGAATATTTGAATAAGGCAGGGAACATAACCAAAAAGAAAGCGATGAAAGTATTAAATACATGGATTCTGGATGGAGTGAACTCAGCTATTACGGAGAAATGGGTACACAATACATTAGATGTTTCTATTGACAGTGGATGGACAGGTTGTGGTACAATTGAATCAGATCATATGCGTTTTGGAAAAACAATTCGCCGTAAAGTAGTTGGCAAAATGGAGAATGGAAAGAATATGTATAAAGACACCAATAACTCAACGGTTGATTTTATGCGTGATGCTGAAGCGAGTTTAAAAAACGGAATCGTACATTAATAACGATAAATTTTGAATAAGTCCTCTATTTTTTGGTTGTTGTTTTTTTGCAGTGGTATAGGTATCGCACAAGCACAAGATTCGTTGTCTACCTATAATCGGATGCTGATACAACAACAAGCTGAACAACAGTTTAAAAAAGACTATTACTATAATCCAGTACACCAACTGGATTATAGTAATTTTTCATTTTCTGATATTTTAGTGGGATATCAAAAATCCCAAAGTGATTTATATAAATTGCAGGAAGGTACAGGAGTGGAAGGGATACAAATTGCAGCTTCTTCTTATAAAAAACTAAGTAATAATCGTAGTATTTGGGGAAATGTAGTGTATCAAAAGAATACACAAAAAGAATTACAATGGAATAACAATCTCGATCTACCTCTTCTTGGTCCTTATGTTATTGCCGATTCTACGAGTAATAGTATGAAGTATGAAGCCTATGAGTTTATGGGAGGATACGCCAAAAAGGCACAAAAGTGGTCGTTGGGGTTGGAAGCGAGTTATCAAGCACACTTAGGATATAAAAGTAGAGATCCGCGCCCGAAGAGCATTTCTTCTCACATGCAAATAAAAGGAGGAATAGGATATAATATCACCCCAGATTGGATGGTTAGCACTCATGGATTATTTACGAATTATACTCAAAATACCCAAGTTTCATTCGCCAATCAAACCCAAAAGGCCGCCTTGTATCAATTGAATGGCTTGGGAACATGGAGTAGATATTTTAGTGGAAAGAGCACGGGAACTAATATCGAGCGAAGCGGATATGCCTATGGCTTTGATCTTGAAAATAAGGCGCTTGATTTTGTTGTTGGTATGACAAAAGGGGCGAGTAAACTCAAAAGATTTAGCACGGGAATTTCCTTGAAAAATGCAGATAATGATGCGGAAACCAACCGACTGGAAGAAAACGCTAACACCTTCTATTTCTTGAAGTCTTTTGCTGTCGATGATGATAATATCACTGTAAAATACAACTATGAAAAAGGAGAAAAAAAAGGAATTGAAGTCTATTATACCGACAACGAAGCCACAGGATTAGAAAAGCTCTTAGAAAAGAAAGCATATAAATATACCGATGTAAATCATCAAGTGGAGGGATTATACGAATTGAATTTCTCAAAAAGCCAATGGATGATTCACCCCTATTGGAGGTACCAAAAAACAACGGAAGTACTCCAAGAGAGTGCAAGTAAACAAGGGTTTACTTATGCATATTACGGATTAAACCTCACTTATACCCAAACACTGACAGCAACGACAACACTGACAGTTGAACCTGCAGTAACTTACCGCAAAGTGAATAAGGCTGATAATCAATTGAATTTTGAAACAACCAAACCTGCTATGAAGGATTGGTTATTGAACGATTTTGAATACCTATCAACAGATTATGTTTATTGGGGAGCAACACTAAAATATGCGCTAGAAAAAGTAAAAAAAGCCCCGATGTTTGTGGCGATTGCCTACCATCAGATGGACTTTAAAACAAATAAACAAAACAACTATGTAAGCGTGACCTTAGGCGTAACGTTTTAATTGAGAAGACAAAGACATGAATAGAAAGCTAGTAATTGCCTTTTTTTTGAGTATTGGTGGACTTTTGAGTTTTACCAATGCTCCCAAAATATTGAATTCGAGTGATCCCGAATACAAGGCAATCATTGAAAGTTATAAACAACCCTTAGCCTTGTGGCCTAAACCGACAATAGATGAAGGAGTGGATTGGAAAGAGTTTGCCAGTATTCAGCGAGATACCGCTTTTTTTACCACACAAGAATTACCAGAAGTGATTTTGGGGAAGATGCTTTTTTTTGATCCTAAATTATCTCAATCAAATCAAATTTCATGTAGTACGTGCCACGATCCTGCAATGGGATGGACTGATCGTAGAACAGTAGCGTTGGGACATGATCATTTGGAAGGTATGCGAAATACACCAAGTTTATATAATATGGCTAATCGCACTGTCTTTTTCTGGGATGGCAGAGCAACTAGTTTAGAAGAACAAGCAGGAGGACCTTTAAGTGCGCACAATGAAATGGCAATGGATGTAGATGTGTTGCCAAAAAAAATAAAAAAAATAGAAGGATATAAACCACTATTTAAAGCAGCATACGGAGATGAAAAAGTTACCTATGAGCGAATTGTAGGCGCCTTGGCAACTTTTCAGCGTACAATTAAAAGCCAACCCAGTCGTGTTGATCTTTTTGTCGATGGTAAATTGGACGCAATGACGGATCAAGAGATATACGGCATGCATCTATTCAGAACCAAAGGACGCTGTATGAACTGTCATCATGGTCCTGATTTGACAGATGATCAATTTCACAACATTGGATTGACTTATTATAAGAGGAAATTCGAAGATTTAGGACGCTATAATATTACAAAAGACCCCAATCACACGGGGCAGTTTAAGACTCCCTCTTTGCGGGATTTGTTGTTAACTCGACCGTGGATGCACAATGGCTTTTTTGATAACTTGGAAGGAATTGTCAATATCTACAACAGTGGAATGCACATGATCGATCCATCGCCTGAGAAAAAAGAAGCAGACCCTTTATACCCTGTTACAGATCAATTAATGCAACCATTAAAACTGAATAAAGAGGAAGTAAAAGCCATCGTCGCTTTTTTAGAGTCATTATCTGGTAGTCGATATAAAATGAAAAGACCCGATTTTCCAAGAGAGTAAAGCAATTGAGGAATATTTAAAGGGAGAAAAATCAAGCGTAAAATAACAAACAAGCCGTTCCCAAAAGGAACGGCTTGTTTGTCAAGTGGAGTACTTGACGTGTCTTTTTGTGAATGAACCATTGAGGTGTTTATGAAGATATAGGAGCGTTATAGAAAAGTACGCGGAAATTAATTATTTCCTTAATTGCTTTGGTGAATATCCAGTGTATTTTTTCACAAAACTTGAAAAATAGGTGGCGTATTCAAATCCAAGTGTAAAAGCTATTTCTGAAACACTTAAATTGGAGTTTTTTAATAACCTTTGAGCTTCAATGAGTATTCGCTCTTGAATGATAGCTGTGGTAGACTTCCCAAACGTTTGTTTTACAACATAGTTTAAGTAGTTTGTGTGAACCTCTAGCACTTCTGAATAATCGGTCGCTGTACGCAAGCGAACCGTTTGCTCTTTATGCGTTATCGGAAATTGTTTCTCTATTAATTCTAGAAATTGAGAACACAGTCTATTTGTTGCATTTCGCTTTTCGGAAAATGTAAATTCTCCGGTTAGTTTGTTTGCCTGATGAATAATAATCTCAATGTAGTTGCGCAGAATCTCTTGCTTTAAAGGGTAGTCCTGTTGTTGTTCTAAAACAATATTCTCAAATAAACTCTTGATCATCCTGTCCTGCTCCTTGTTTAAGGAATAAATCGGAGTAGTCTGTAATGCTTGTAATGTTAAGCGAATTTCATTGCTTTGGTAACCGAGAAACGTATTGGTAAACAAACAAAAAAAGCCATCAGGTGAATCCGATGTTGGCTCAAGAGTATACGTAGATAGTGGATTAGAGAAAAAAAGTGTGGGTCCTTTAAATTCTCTAGTTTCTGTTCCACAGAACAATTTGCTTTTACTGTTTAGGTACGACACCTTATAATGTGTTTTTATATTATAAGAAATCAAATGTTCTTTCCCTTCTTTTTGCGAATAAACAGCGAATTCTTGAGAATTGGTATCGCATAAGGGGGCTAGTTCTTTTTCTATAACATCTAGCTCTAATGTTGGAGTTAAGTACGTCATTTTTTCGCTTCGTTTTTCTTAATATTAGTTTTTTGAATGCTTATGGAATGCGTGTATACTATTATGTTTTATGGCTAATGGTAAAAATATGTATAATTGTAACTTAAAATTTGACAAAAACTCATTATTTATTGTGTTTTTCAATTATTTATTTAAAAATATTTAGTTTTTTTAATTTTATTTGTATTGTTAATTGTTTTTATTAGGTTTTTTCTCCATTCTTTTGGAGAAAAAAAATATGAAGGAGGTAAAATAGCTGGGATTTGATTTGTAATGGAATTTTTTACTTGTACTTTTTAATCTTGGGTGTAGGGGAGACCTGAAAAACAGAGGAATACTAGCTAGTTGTTTTACTTCTAAAATGGAAAAAGAAGGAAAATTGTGTAGCTTCATTTTTTTAAAATTCTATACAATTTAGCTGGGAATTATTTTAAACTTTTCAGGAGCCATTTTGAAGGTAAAGAGGGGCTTTTGCGTAAATTGAAATTAATTTTTCATGGAAAATTTGTAGTTACCTAGTCCATGATCGAGTGATTTAATCTCAAATTTTATTACGGGGAATACATCCTCTTCGTTACTTCTCAATATTCGTTTAGTAAATGAGAAGCTTTTGGATTGAAAAGATATAGGAGCAATCGAATAGATCTAGCGGAAGAAACTGCTTATGCCGCACCAATAAAGCAGGTAGAACGGCTGTGAAATAAGCGCGAAGTAGTATTGAATAACTATTTTCGGGGTGTAATATTGTAGTGGTAAATGAGTTTTCTCACAGTGGCTTGAATTTCTTCAGAAGAGGTATACTGAAACCCACAGCGTTCGAGAAGTGATTTTGAATGAACATTCGATTCAAAAAGTTGTGCGCAAACCACAGTATAATAAAAATGCTGTTCAAGGTGAATAAGCAACGCCTGTAGAAGTTCTGTAGCCAATCCCTTTTTCCAAAAAAACTCGTGTAGAATGTAGCCGATTTCAATTTGACGATGAGAATTGATACAAGGAAATAACCCCAATTCACCAATTAATATCGTTGTCTCTTTAGTTTTGAGTACAATTTTGTACAACCCTAATTGTTGAGGATATAATTTTTGATTCAGCTGATATTTAATTGCCAAATCCTCAGCTGTCCAACGTACTTTGTTATTGGGAATCCAACGCATTGTATTGCGATTATTGTGAATCTCCAATAGAGAAGAAAGGTCTTGATCTAAGTGAATGGGTTGAATCAATAAACGCGAAGTCTCTAGTATAGTCGACATACAAATACAAGTAGATTGATGGATATAAAAATAAACAGCCTAAATTTAGGATTCTTTTCCATTAAATAGTGCGAAAAATCTGATAAAGTATAGGGTTAATATTTTATATTGTGCAAGAAATTTGAGTTTAGATTAAAAAGAGCATGATATTTGTAGGATAATAGACAGATATCTTTTGGATATATAAAATAAAGTTGAATAAAATATAAAATAATCAAATGAAAACGAAGTCAATCAATAATATATTAACAATCGGATTTGCATTGTTCGCCATGTTTTTTGGGGCGGGAAATATTATTTTACCCCCTATTATAGGCTTGATAACTGGAGAAGAATGGGATTCAGCTGTTTTTGGATTTACGATTACCGCTATTATTGCTCCCTTTTTGGGAATATTAGCTGTTTTATTTTCTGGCGATGAGTTCACTGATCTTGGAAAGAGAATCAATAAAACGATTGGAGTCATTTTGGCCACCGCTATTATTTTAAGTATTGGACCTCTTGTTGCAATTCCCCGTACTGCTGCTACTACCTTTGAAGTAGGATTATTGCCTATTTGGCCTAACTTTAATCCCATCGTCTCTTCTGTTTTATTCTTTGCGGTAACTTTAGCCTTATCTATATCTCCCTCAAAAGTCGTTGACATTATTGGAAAATACTTAACGCCTTTATTATTGGTCTTATTGGCTATTATGATTGCCATGGGGATACTTTATCCGTTACACCCTACAACAGATACTGGGATTGGAGCAGCGGAATCCTTCCGCAGGGGTTTCGCAGAGGGATACCAAACCATGGATGTATTGGCTTCTGTTATTTATGCAGGAATTATTATTGCTGCGGTCAAAGCAAAAGGCTATGTTAGTGCAGAAGCAAAAACAAGAGTGACTTTCCTCTCTGGCGCAGTGGCTACAATCTGTCTTTTGTTTATCTATGGCGGATTAGTTTATCTCGGAGCAACTTCTGGATATGGAGATGCCACGAATCTAAAAAGAACAGAATTATTGCTGTATATTTCCAATCAGGTATTGGGATCCCAAGGAACAATAGCTTTATCTCTTTGCATTGCATTAGCTTGTTTAACTACGGCAATCGCCTTAGTATGTGCAACAGGAACCTTTTTTAATCAGTTGACCAAGGGAAAAGTAAGCTATAAAACAATTGTGATTGCTACTTGTGTGTTTTCCGCTGTTTTAGCCGTTAACGGTGTGGATAAAATCATTGATTATGCCGGGCCATTCTTGGGAATTATCTATCCAATTACATTAACTTTAATATTGTATATCGTTGTCTTTGGGAAAATTGTAAAACGAAAAATTCCTTTTGTTGGTGCAATCGCTACGACAACTGTTTTTTCTATCGTTCAATTTATAATTGGTTTGACTATCGACACAACAGCCGAAGAAAGCACCGTTTTTCAATTGAACGAATGGATTAAGAAAATTCCACTATACAACTATGATGTACCTTGGTTACTTCCTTCTTTTGTCGTTTTTGTTATATTATACCTATTCAATCGAAAATAAAAAAAATCCCATTCTCAGAATGGGATTTTTTTTTATTTTAAAATGATTCTTTCTCCTTGTTCTGGAAAAATATAGTGTACTTGTAGAGGATTGTTTTCTTTTAATTCTCTTTTAATTGTTTCAATCTGATTACCTGAAGGCTTTAAATGAGTAATAATAATAGTCAAGTCTCTCAACTCTTTTCGATTGGTATATTGTGCTAGTTTACTCAATTCTTCAGTTAATAATTTTGGAGTTAAATGCCCAAATAGTAAATGTTCAGGTTGACTATTGGGAAAAGACACTTCTATTAAAATAGTTTTTAGGTTTTTATTTTGAACAAGAGGAGCAATATACTCCCATATGGTCGTTAAATGATTGGTTTTTTCAATGCGATCGGCTCCTGTATCTCCAAAGTAGAGCACATAATCGCTATTGTTTCTCAATAAAATAGCTGAACTCTTTTGTGGACTCACATGACTTAATTCAAATAGTTCTGCAGAAAAAGTGGTGTTGTCAATAGAAAAAGTATGGAAGGGCTTCATCTTCGCATACGTATATTTCCCTAATATTGGAGATTCTCCTTCATTGCCAAAATTTGCCCAAGATGCATTGGTGAAATAGTTGTTTTTGAAAATATCGGCAACAAAAGGCAAAGAATAAATAGGTTTCGCTGAATCTTCTGGTGAATTGATCAGTAAGCCTGAAAGATGATCTAAATGACCATGCGAAATAAAGTATCCTTTAATGTACTGCTGTAGTACAGTTTCAAAAGAAACATCAAAAGTTCCCTTTTCGATTGCTTTGTTTATTCCGCTTCGTATTGTTCCAGCATCAAGAGCTATATAGCTATTGCTCTTTTCTACTCCTAATAAATAGCAAGATAAATTGCTTTCATCCCCACCACCATAAACGCCCAGTGGAATAATTTCAAGGTTCTGTGCAAATATGGATGAAGTACAATAGAGTAAAAAGGTACAAAGGGTGAAAAATAACTTCTTCATTATATGTATGTATTTCGTGCAAAAGTACGGATAATCGAGGTAGAGGTTATCGATATTTTACTTTTTTAGGGAAGTAAAAAGTTAACTAATCGGTTGGTAACAGTTTAGTAATAGATTAATAAACTATAGATTCTTCTCGGACCATACCTTTGACTCGAATAAAGTATAGAAGAATGAATTTAAAGGATAAATGGATCAACGATCACTTTGAGTTGTATTGGGATGAATTGTATTGTTATTCTTGTAATATTGTTCGAGATCGTCAGTTAGCAGAAGACGTAGTACAAGAAGTTTTTGTACAGATATGGAATAATTTTCATCAATTATCCATTTTGGATGCTAAGTCATACCTAATGAGAAGCGTTCGAAATCGAAGTATTTTGGCCCTTAAAACAGTCGATTTTGATACCATTCAATTGGAAACAGTTTATCACACTTTAACGCAGAATGAAAACTTATCTGAGGAAGAGCAAGGGTATTACAAGGAAGAATTAGTTCATCTTATTTTTGCTAAAGCCAAAGAAGTACTGCCAAAACGCTGTTTGGAAGTATTTCAATTGAGATACGGTAGTCACCTTAGTTATAAACAGATTGCAGAACAATTGAGTATTTCTGAAAGTACAGTGGATAAGCAAATTCACAAAGCAATTAAAAGCCTGAAAACGAACTTACCGTATGCTATTGATGTGATGACAGTATTGGTTTTTTTGAGCCTATAGGACGTTTGATTTAGATTAACCCAACTTGTGCTATATTATCTAATTGTTAAGAATCAAAAGAAGGGATGGGGAGAATGAGTAAATACTCGCTCTTAGTTATAGAAACCCAGAACACCTATGATTAAAAAGTTTAGACAACTTTGTGGCAAGTATCTGAATCAAACTGCTTCATCTTCGGAAAAAAAGGTAGTGGATGATTTTATTCAAACCCTGCAAGAACAACCATTCGTTAACCGCGATCAGGTAAAAGACGATAAGCAGTTGAAACAGCGAATGTACAGTAGAATTAAATTTACTACTGGAATTAAAAAAAGACAACAAAAGCGAAAGCAACAAGCTTTATTTGTATTAACCCTCGTTACACTACTTATAAGTGGTATAGGGTTGTCTGTCGATTTTTTCTTTTCAAACCATAAGCAGTATTCTGTTGCTTTAGGAGAAAAAACGCAATCTATCCAATTAGATGATACGACAACAGTGACTTTAACCCCAGGTTCTAAACTGATGGTTTCCAATGATTTTAATACTGTTAATCGACAGGTACAGTTAGAAGGAGAAGCATTTTTTAATGTTGCTCGAAATGAAGCTAAACCCTTTATCGTTCAAACAAATCAAGTCGCTGTTGCCGTATTGGGAACCTCTTTTTTAGTGAATGATCACGAAGTTGTAGTGAAAACGGGGAAAGTAGTGGTGGAAAACCAACAAGAAACTCAAACAGATAAAGTCTGGCTTACAGCACATGAAAAAGTGACATTTTCGAACGGGGAATTTAAGAAGTCTCTTGTGGATGTCTTGTCTTTATATTCGAGTTATAAAGCAGCACTCGTAATGCACGAAATACCGCTATTAACGTGGAAAAAAATAATTGAAGAAGAGTTTAATGTTTTAGTTCAAATAGAAGATCTACCTCAAACAGAACTTTATACAACGGGAGATTTTAGATCTACTTCACTTCAAGATATTGTACATAGTTTTTGCTTTATCCATCAGGTAAAGTACACGGTTTCGGGCTCTCATATACGCCTTGAAAAATAGCTGTAAAAATGAAGAGGATAAAAGGAACGTATCTGAAAATGTGTTTTGTTTTAGGGGTAGTGACTTTCGGTCATTTGAATCTTTTTGCTTTTTGTGTGCCCGTTCAAATGGAGAAAACAAATGATGTACTTGTGTTTCAAAGTAAAGTAAACAGTCTAGCCACCGTTTTTAGTTCCATAGAGAAACAAACCAAATTTAGAGTGGTGTATTCCCTAGAAGCTATAGATACGTCTTTGATGATTCACCTGACTTCGAAGCACATCAAATTGATTGATTTGTTGGATCATATAGAAAGAGAAAAAGAAATTGACTATAGTTTAAGTGGTAATCTCATTTCATTTAAAAATAGACTTCACCTCAAAGAAGGGGAAAATAGTGCTGATTTTGTGGAACAAATCCATGATATTCAAGGAAATGTTCAAGATACACAAGGGAATCCTTTAGCCTATACCGCTGTGCGTCTTATTCATTCAAATACATGGAGTTTAACAGATGGACAAGGGAATTTTGTCCTACAACTGAAGGAAGGAAGGATTAACCCTGTATTGTCTGTAGCGTTATTAGGGTATGAAAGTAAACAGATTCCAATAACGAAAGCCAATAGTCAACAGCTCTTTATTCGGTTGAACAAAGAAAATAAAAGTTTAGAAGAAATTATTATTACAGGATATTCAAGCCAATTAAAGGCAGATTATACAGGTTCTACAGTACAAATATTTGGCAATCAGCTTCAAGACTTACCTCAATCGGATATAGTAGATATGTTGAAAGGTAAGGCTGCTGGGGTTCAGGTATTTAGCGAAAACAGCCCTGGTGGAGGTAACTCCTTAGCTATACGAGGATTAAATACAATGAATACAAACGACCCGCTTATTTTGATTGATGGCGTTCCTATAGTCAATGGGTTGAATACGATTAACCCAAATGATATTGAGAAAGTTTTGATTTTAAAAGATGCGGAAGCATCTATTTACGGTTCTCGAGCAGCTAATGGTGTGTTGTTAATCACAACGAAAAAAGCCAATCAAACGGGTGAGGTTGTTTTGGAGGTAAACAGTTATGGTGGCATTCAATACGCCGTTAATTTGCCTAAAATGCTGAATGCAAAAGAATATGGACAGATGCTGTGGCAGGCTTATCGAAATGATGGTGTTCTTCCTAATCATACCATTTACGGAAATAATCCACAACAGAGTCGTATTCCGGAATATTTGACTACCGATCGCAGTATTCGAAGTGCAGATGTTAATTGGGTAAAAGAAATTTTTACTCCCGCACGTATTCAGTCGCATAGCTTTTCTATTTCCAAAGGGGATACCTTATCGCAACAGCGGTTTGGATTGGGGTATTTTGAACAACAAGGCATCCTCAGAAATACGTACTTTAAACGTCTAAATGCGCGATATAACTCAAATTATCACTTATTAGATGCCCATCTTACAGTGGGAGAAAACTTCAATGTATCCTATGCAGAACAAGTGGAGATAGGTTCAAACAAGGCGCTAAATTCGATTGTTTACGACGCTTATATGTATCCCTCAATTATTCCTATTTATGACGAAAAAGGGGAGTTTTCAGGTAATCCCATTAATGATAGACAAAATCCTTTAGGTAGGTTGTATCGAAATAAAGATAATAAACGCAAAGAAATTCGCGCTGTAGGTAATCTTTTTGCCCAAGCAACTTATGCAGATTTTACTTTTCGAACTTCTATGGGAATCGATTTTCTCAATATAAATAGTAAGCGTTTTGAAAAAACATTTGATGAACTATTTGTTCAACAAGCCGTCAATACCTTGACAACGGAGAATAGATACAATTATCAATGGGTATTCAGCAATACATTGAATTTTAAACGACGCATGAGAAAACACAATGTTCAAGTGGTAGTGGGACAGGAAGCCATACAGTATTACTATGAAGGACTATCCGCTTCTCGAGATAACTTCTTACAAGAGGATGGTACCCATTGGTTTTTAGATTATGGAACAGAGAATCAATTGAATTCGGGAAATGCGTACCAATGGAACTTGAATTCCTACTTCGCCAAAGTCAATTATGCTTTCAATCGAAAGTATTTATTCACTGCTTTAGTAAGGCGAGATGGTACCTCACGACTAAAAAATTACCGATGGAGTAATTTTCCTGCACTTGCTGTTGGATGGAAGATCAATGAAGAGGACTTTTGGCCATCAACAGTTAAAAATAATAGACTTATGGTTAAGTTGAATTGGGGAATTAGTGGTAATCAACAGGTACCAACGTATTCAACGGTGCAAAGTTTTAGCCACAACAATTACAATTCGAATTATGATATTGAAGGATCACAATATACATCAGCAACAGGTTTGGTCTCTACACGGGTGGCTAATGCTGATTTGCGTTGGGAGTCCACCCGTCAAATTGATGCTGGTATAGAAGCCACTTTTTTTAAAGACAAACTCCAAATTGCGGTAGATTACTACACCAAAAAAACAAAAGATCTCTTAGTTTATCGCTCTTTACCTTTGACTTTTGGCGCTGCACATAACGGACAGTGGATCAATGATGGAGCTGTAGAAAATAAAGGAGTAGAAATGACTATTGCCTATCGCAATTCGTTTCGGGAGTTGGACTACGGAGTCACATTAGCCTTTACAAGTAATAAAAATAAATTAACCCGTTTGCAATCCACCTCTTATTTGTCTATTCCCAGTTCGTCTTTACACGATGTTAATTTTGGACAAGAAGTATCGCGCACAAGAGTTGGACATCCAATAGGTGCTTTTTACGGTTACGTGTCCACAGGGATTTTCCAGAACCAAACGCAAATTGATGCATATGGATTACAACCCAATGCTCAACCAGGGGATCTAATTTTTCTTGATTTCAATAAAGATGGTGTGATAAATCATGAGGATAGAACGCAAATAGGAACACCACATCCCAAATTTACGGCTAGTTTAAATTTAAATTTTACGTATGAAAACTTCGATTTGCAGTTGTTTTGGATTGCTAGTTATGGCAATGATATCTATAATTTAACCAAATATCAGTCGCACTTTTTTAATCAAGAGGCGTATAATAAATCAGCTCACGTATTAGGCGCATGGACCCCTGAAAATACGAATACGTCAATTCCTCGTCTAACAAGGGATGACCCCAATAACAATATTCGTCCTTCTTCCTACTATATCGAAGATGGTTCCTTTCTCAAATTGAGTAATGTACAATTTACTTATACTTTTTCTCGTAAAAAAGAACAGAAGACGAAGTTTAGCGCTTTCCTACAACTTAGTAATGTCTTTACGCTTACCCGATATAGCGGATTAAGTCCCGAAGTAGGATTTCAAAATTATACTAGTAACAATAAAAGTCTAGATCTAGGAGTGGACCGAGGACTATATCCTCCGGCCCGAACAATGTCTCTCGGGTTTACAATACGATATTAACGATGAAAAAATCGATCTTTTTATTTTTTACTTTCTCGGTGTATAGCTTGTTAGTTGGTTGTCTAAGTGCTTGTTCAGGGGATTTTTTAGACGAATCACCTAAAGGACAAATTAGCCCAGATCAAATGGCAACGGAAGAAAATATTGAGAAAATGATTATTAGCGCTTATCAACTTCTCAATGGACAGATGGATAATTCTTCTAATGCAATGAATTCACCCGCTTCAAATTGGAGCTTTGGTGATGTGGTTTCGGATGATGCCTATAAAGGAGGTGGAGGAACAGGAGATCAAGCTCAGATTCACCGCATGGAATTATATCAAACCGATCCAACTATTGTTGATGTTGAAAGAAAATGGAGTGTGTTATATGAAGGGATTCACCGCGTAAATAGTGCGTTGCGCTTGTTGAATCAAGTAAAGGATATGGAGCAGACGTCAAAGGAAAGAAGACAAGGAGAATTGTTCTTTCTACGTGGACATTACTACTTCGAGTTAAAACGCCTTTATAATCAAATCCCTTATATTGATGAGACGGTAGTCGAGATTGATGCATTTTATGTCTCTAATGTAGTATATGGGTCAGAAGAACTCTGGGAAAAAATCGCATTGGATTTTGAACGCGCAAGCGAGCGACTTCCCGTCGTACAAAAGGAGGTAGGAAGGCCTACCGAAACAGCAGCCCTAGCTTATGCAGCTAAAGTGAGACTCTATCAAGGAAAATGGAACGAAGTACTCCAATTGTCTCAACGTGTACTGGATAGTTCTTTTGATTTGTATGAAGATTTTGAAGGACTCTTTTTACCCGAAAATGACAACAACAAGGAAATCCTTTTTGCAGTTCAACACGCAATTAATGATGGTAGTTTTAAAAACTACAACGGCAGTGTGGGAGATCGACTTGCAGCACCTGGCGGACCCTTTTATCCACAATATGGATTTCATCGACCTTCGCAGAATTTAGTTAATGCCTATAAAACAGATGCAAGGGGGTTGCCATTAGGCGGAAATATAGACCTTACAGAAGAGGATTATGTGGATCCTCGACTGGATCATACCATAGGAAGACCCGGTATCCCTTATCGAGATTTAGGTGTTGTTTATCAAGCTAGTTGGGCAAGAGATGAAGCTACTTACGGCCCTTACGCTCCTAAAAAGAGAATCGTATCCGCCAAGTCTCCTTACTATAGTAAGACCTGGCCTTATGTGTCCTCGCTGAATTATTATGTCATTCGATATGCAGAAGTTTTACTGTGGAGAGCTGAAGCACTTGTTGAGGTTGGAGATTTTACTCAAGCCCAAGCACTTGTTAATAAAATTCGAAACCGAGCAAAAAATAGTAGCTACGTAAAAAAGATAGCAGAAGCTGCCTTTGCTGCTAATTATAAAATAGAACCGTATTCCCAACCGTGGAAAACACTCGATGAAGCAAAAAATGCGGTTCGATTAGAATCGCGCTTAGAATTAGCCCTAGAAGGGGAACGCTTTTTTAATCTCGTTCGATGGGAAATTGCCGCTGAGGTCATCAATACACAGTATTTACCTAAAGAAAAGAAAAAGAGAAACTTTTTAACCAATGCTTATTTCCAAGAAGGGAAAAATGAATATTTCCCTATTCCACAGCGCTATATCGATGGCGCAGGTCCAATTAAAATAGTACAAAATCCAAATTATTAAATATGAAAAAATTAATGTTGCTCTTGGTTAGTTTAGCCTGGGGTACGACCAGTTCCGCTCAAGAGCATCACACCAATGAAACCGTTGAACGATTAAAGGAAAGTAACTTTTATTTTTTAAATCAAATACTGAAAAATAAAACGGTATCCGATCAACTTAAAAAGAATAAAGTGTTAGCTGAATGGACAGCGAGCCAAAGGGAAGCACTAGCTCAACACGAAAACCTGAAAGAAATACAAGAAGCAAGTCAAGTGGTAGCCCCTTATCTTTTTTCTACTGAAACAATTAATTTGATTGTTCAAGCATTCGACCTTTCGCAAGGTCAAACGGCTATTCAAACGTTGATTCAAGAAATGAAGCTTTCAGGTAAATATGCCAATTACGCAACATTAACTGATAAAGCGTTTCTCGAACAGGTTCTTCGATTAAACCTAGAGGGGCTGAATCATACCCTAGCAGTATATGGAAAAGGGAGTGATCCTTATTACCCGAATATTGACGCAGTATCCTATGACGTGAATTCCAATTACTACCAACGAACTTTGTTGTATTGGTCTAGTCATTTGATGAAAAATGATAAAGTAAATCCCCTGTTTTTTGAAAGATCCTTGAATTATGCGTTGTATTTAATGTATGCAAATCATCGAGATGAAGGGGTGCGCTACGAACCTTTAGATGAAAAGTATAATGCAACAGCACAAGCATATGCTCAAGAAGTAAATTTTAAGGAATACCCCTACAATACGTTGATCGTGCTAGGAGATGGTCCAACCAATTATCGTGACCCATTATCCGCTTTGGGGAAACTCAATCTAGAAATTGCCGTCGCCCAATATAAGCAAAAAAAAGCCCCTTTCATTATTGTGTCAGGAGGACATGTTCATCCCAATCGAACCGCAACTTGTGAAGCAATAGTAATGAAAGATGAATTGATGCGTATTTATGGTATTCCTGAAAAAGCCATTATTGTGGAACCTTATGCCAGGCATACTACAACAAATCTTCGAAATGCAACACGCTTGATGTTGAGGTATGGATTTGATCTCACACAAAAAAGCATGATCGTCAGCCATTATAACCACATTCGAATGATTCATGACGATAAATTTAAAAAGCGATTTATTCAAGAACTCGGCTATTTACCAGGAGAATTCATAGAAATAGAACAAGGAGAACTATTGGAATACTATCCCGTAAAAGTAATGACACACATCAATCCATTAGAACCTTTAGATCCATAAAAAAATTATAGCAATCAAAAACTAAAATTCAATTCAAATGAAACAAAAGTTGTTTTTTTTATTATCCTTAGTAAATCTTGCTTTTTTAGCAAGTTGTTCAACCTCAGATGAGAATAAGGAAACAAATCCTCAGCCTAAGACGATTGAGCATCTGAGAAAAGTAGTATTGTCTTCCGACTTGAAATTCGGTCCCACTTTAATCACTGGTGTTGTAGTAAATGATCCTGCTCAAGGAAATACGGAACACAACTATCTCGTGGTACAAGACAAAAAAGCTAAAGCAGCTGTTGTTTTAGAACTTACCAATGCTGTGCGATACAAAGTAGGGGAAGTAGTAGAAATTAATCTTGACGGAGCTACCTTACAAGAAGTTGAAGGTGAAAAAATTGTTAAGAATATTTCAGGAGTACACGTAAAAACGACAGGAGAAAAAGTGGTTTTATCGCCTTTGACTGTTGATCTATCAACATTAAAAAAAGAAGTACAGTACTGGGGACCCATACTCGTCATGTTAGACGATGTTCGGGTAGATCCTAAAGGAAGCGCCACTTGGTTTGGTAGTCATGAAATAAGTGATGGAATTACCACGGCTAAACTAGTAGTTCGAAAAGAAGCTCAATTTGCAGATCAAGCAATTGCAAATAAATTAGCAACCGTTGTGGCTTTAGCTCGAGTTGGTCAGGGTGAACTTCGATTAATGCCCAGATCATTAGAAGATATGGCATTGAAGATTTCTGAACTAAAAGAAGACTTTGAACAAAGCTCAAGTAGTTCTTATGATGTTAAAAGCTTGGTTTTTAGAACTGGAGAATGGATCATCGATGGAGGGATTACTGCTACAACAGAGGCTGATTTAAAAAATGGTGCACAGTCTATCCGATTACAAGGTCACGAAACAAATGAATTGCGAAAAGGAATTCTAAGTATGAACTTCGATTTAGAAGAAGAGGTACAAACAATTAAAATACACCATGGAATTTATCCTGCAAAAGCAGAGGTGAATAATGAAAATCCAACAGTTTTGCGTGTTGAAGTATCTGTAGATCAGGGAGCTAATTATCAGTCTGTTGGAGAGTTTGAAGTAGATACAAAAGCAGATGTTTTAAAAGTAGCTGAATTCAAAATTGACGCAAACCAAAAAGGAAAAATGAGATTTAGAATTGTAAATATTTCTCAACCTTTTGAAAATGGTAATAGACCACGCGTAAATATAGATGATATTATATTCGGATTCTAAGCTGAAAAAAAATGAAAAAACTTACCTATATAAAGCATATTGTTTTTACTTTATTTCTACTACTCTTAACGAGTGGATATGCACAAGTACAAGTAGTTTCCATAGAAGGAAAAGTAGAAGCTTCCGATGGTCATTTACCCGG
This sequence comes from Myroides fluvii, assembly GCF_009792295.1. Lineage (NCBI taxonomy): Bacteria > Pseudomonadati > Bacteroidota > Flavobacteriia > Flavobacteriales > Flavobacteriaceae > Myroides > Myroides fluvii. The sequence goes on from NZ_CP039934.1 coordinate 2,156,560, forward strand.
AGCAATCGTTAGAGAACTAGTTTCGTCAAAAACAGTAGTTACGGATTTAGAAGGGCGTTTTAAAATTCCCATATCAACCAAGCAAGGTTGGTTAGAGATTTCTATGTATGGTTATAGTACCAAAAAAGTTGCCTTTGAAGCCGGAAAAGAACTGCACATTTACCTATTAGAAGAAAATAAGCAGTTAGATGAGGTGGTCGTGGTAGCTTATGGAGAACAGAAAAAAGAAAATTTAACCGGTGCAGTGGATCAGATTAAAGGAAGTGAACTAGAAAATAGACCACTGCCAAATGCTGCCCTTGGATTACAAGGATTGGTGGCAAATTTGAATATCGCTCCCACGGACGGTAAACCAACACAATCACCTCGTTTTAATATTCGAGGGGCGACTTCAATTGGACAAGGAGGAAGTGCATTAGTATTGATTGATGGGGTAGAAGGAAACCCTGCACTTTTAAATGCAAATGATATCGAAAGCGTTTCAGTATTAAAAGATGCCGCTTCAGCCGCTATTTATGGAGCAAGAGGTGCTTTTGGGGTCGTGTTAATCACAACTAAAAAACCAAAAAAAGATCATTTTGTGATTTCGTATAGCCAAAACATGAGTTTTAAGAAACCAACGCGAATTCCCGATTTTGTAACAGATAGCTATACGTGGGCTTCTATGTTTAATGAGGCCTTCTCTAGCTGGAATAACTATAGTAGTACACCGCAAAATGTCAATAAGACTATGCCGTTTTCTCAAGCATACTTACAAGAATTGGAAAGAAGATCCAAAGACCCTAATGCACCCAAAGTTGAGATTGACCCCTTAACAGGAGAATATATCTACTATGATAATACCGATTGGCAAAAATTACTCTATAAAGATCAAACCTATGCACTAACACATAATTTGTATTTGTCAAGTGGAACAGATAAAAGCCAATTTTCTTTAAGTGGTCAAATTATCGACCAAAAAGGAATGTTCCGCTACAATTCAGACGATTACAAAATGTACAATTTTAGAGCAGTCGCAAGCTCACAGTTAAAATCTTGGTTGGATTTCTCCAATACATTTTCTTTTGCAAAAACAGAATACCACAATCCTTTGAATGTTGGAGAAGCAGGAGGAATTTGGCGAAATATGGTAGCAGAAGGTCATCCAATGAGTCCAATGTTAAATCCTGATGGTACGCTAACACATTCGGCTGCTTATACAGTGGGAGATTTTTACTATGGTAAAAATGGAATGGACAAAAACAATAAATTATTCAAGAACACCACGAGCTTTAAAGCTAACGTACTAGCAGAAACACTAAGTGTGAATGCTGATTTCACTTATCAAATGATGATAGACGAAGAAACGAGAAGAAGAGTTCCCGTTCCTTATAGTAAAGCTCCCGGTGTTATTCAATATTTAGGAGCTAGTACAAATGACTATCGCGTGATGAATCGAAATACGGAGTTTTTAACGTCCAATCTCTATGTAAAGTACAAACACCAATTGAATAAACACAATTTCAATGTCTTAGTAGGACTGAATCAAGAGATGTCAACATTTAAAAGCACAGGTTCTCAGCGCAATGGCTTATTATTTGATGAGGCGAATGATTTGAATTTAGCAACAGGTGAAGCGATGATTGTATCTGGAGGTTATGAGAGATGGACGGTACTAGGTGGGTTTTATCGCCTTACTTATGATTACGATAATCGCTATTTACTTGAACTTAACGGGAGATATGATGGTTCTTCGAAATTTCCTGCCAATGAGCGTTTCGCTTTCTTTCCATCTGTATCTGCTGGCTGGAATATATCGAATGAACCTTTTTGGACTGTCTCTCCTCAATATATTAGTTTGTTGAAAGTAAGAGGATCATATGGAGCCCTAGGAAATGGTAATATTCGTTCCTACTCCTTTGTTGAACAATTGGCAATTAATAGAGAATTGAGAATCTTAAATGGAGAATTAGCTAATTATACTTCTGCTCCAGGTGTAATTCCAAAAGGATTAACCTGGGAAACAGTAACCACGCAAAACCTAGGATTAGATGTTAATTTTTTTAATAATCGCTTGACATTTAGTGGGGATGTTTATTCGAGAACCACTAAAGATATGTTTACTTTAGGGCCTGAACTTCCTGCTGTTTTTGGTTCAAGTTCACCAAAAGGAAACTATGCAGACTTGCGTACAAAAGGGTGGGAAATTACAGTGAACTGGAGAGATCAATTTACTGTCTTAGCGAAACCTTTCAAATATAATGTACGATTTACGTTAGCAGATAATACAACTGAAATCTTAAAATACAACAACCCGACACAAAAATTAAATGATTATTATGAAGGACAGCGTCTAGGTGAAATATGGGGGTATGTAACGGATGGTTTCTTTACATCAGAAGACCATATTAAAGGATCGGCCAATCAAGACCTGTTTAGCTCAACAGCACAAGGCGTTTGGAGACCAGGAGATATTAAGTTCTTAGATTTGAATAACGATGGTGTCATTGATAATGGTGATAATACCGTAGGTAATCCTGGTGACCGAAAGGTGATAGGAAACGCTTTACCGCGTTATACTTTTGGTTTGCAGTTATCAGGTGATTGGAATAATTTCTTCTTCTCTGCATTTTTTCAAGGGGTAGGAAAACAAGATTGGTACCCAAGTAAAGGCGCGAATTCATTCTGGGGACAATATAATGCTCCTTATGGGCACCCACTACAATCACAATTAGATGATATCTGGACAGAAGAAAATCCAAATGCTTATTTTCCGCGTTATACGGGGTATTTAGCTTGGTCTGATTCAGGAACTTTACGCCAAACACAAACCAAATATTTGCAAAATGTAGCCTATATCCGTTTGAAGAATATTCAGTTGGGATATGATTTAGCTCCATTGCTCCCTAAACACTTAGGAGTAGAAACACTTCAACTTTATGTTTCAGGAGAAAATTTGTTTACGTATTCTCCTTTCTATAAACGTTCTAGTGCAATAGATGTTGAAAATATTGGATCTTCTGATCAAGATGTTGCGAATACAAACCATGGAGATGGATTCAATTATCCAATCTTAAAGAGTCTCTCCTTTGGTATTAATATTAGTTTCTAAAATTTAGTAGTATGTCAAAAGTAAATTATTTCTGTATTTTTTTGTTTCTGTGCTGCATCAGTTGTTCAGAATTAGATCAAGATCCTGTGTCAACTGTAAGTAGTGAAGCCGTATTTAACAGTGAGAAGGGATTGGAGTTATACGCAAAATCCTTCTATCAAATATTGCCTACGACGAATGAAATTCTCCGTGGTGATAATATGGCAGATTTCATTGTGCGAAAAGATGTACCTAACTTCTTTAGGCCTGGTGCCTTTGGGCCTAAACAATCGTCAGGCTGGACCTGGGGACAATTGAGAAACGTTAATTATTTTTTGGAACACAATATCTCCAAGCAAATTGATCTAGAAACGAAAAATCATTATAATGGAATTGCTCGTTTTTTTAGAGCCTTGTTTTATTTTGAGAAAGTCAAGCGATTTGGAGATGTTCCTTGGATTAATAAAACCCTTGATGTAGATGACCCACTTCTTTATGGTACGAGAGATTCAAGAGTTGTAGTCATAGATTCAGTCATGAAGGATCTAGATTATGCATTCACTCACATTAGAACATCAAAAGATGCAACAAAGACTTTGATTACCAAAGAAGTAGCTGCTGCTTTTAAAGCAAGAATAGCCTTGTTTGAAGGAACCTATAGAAAGTACCACACAGAACTGAATCTAACAGCAACAGCAGATCAATTGCTACATCAAGCCGTCAAAGCATCAGAATTAGTAATTGAAAGTGGGGTATATAACTTAAATACAAAGTCAGATAAACCGTACCGCGATTTATTTATTAGCAATCAACCAACTAACGAAGAATTTGTGTTGGTCAATGCTTATGATAAAGAATTAGGTGTTTTACATGATGCAAATTGGTACTATACTAGCGCTTCCTATGGGGACCGAATTAGCTTTACGCGTAGTTTTATGAATACATTTTTAAATCGTGATGGAACTACTTTTACAGCTAATCAAACGTACAAGACTAAAAGCTTTGTAGAAGAAATCGAAAATAGAGACGGACGATTAGCTCAATTAATCCGTACAAAAGGATACCAAAGAAATGTAGGAGGGAATTTGACGTTAACACCTCCAGTATTTAGTTATACCTACAGCGGATATCAACCTATTAAATGGGTAAAAGACGATGTGTTCTATGACAGTGGGCGTAATAATGATAATGTGGTTCCTGTCATGCGATACGCTGAGGTTTTGTTAAATTATGCTGAGGCTCTTGCGGAACTTAACTTGATGTCCGAAGAACATTGGCAACATACAATTGGAAAATTAAGAGCAAGAGCTGGAATTCAAAACAGTGAACGCAAACCTCAAGTAGTCGATACCTACCTACAAACAACTTTTTATACTCAGGTTTCAGATCCCATTTTGTTAGAAGTAAGGAGAGAACGTGCCATCGAATTAGCTTTAGAAGGATTTCGATTTGACGATGTGGTTCGATGGAAAATGGGGCAATTATACGAAAAAGGCAGAAATGGGATGTATGTGAAACAACTAGATGAACCTTTAGATTTAAATAGTGATGGTGTTTTGGATGTCGTATTTTATATCGGTAAACCCAAAGACCAAATCCCAGGTGTACAATACGTCAATGTGGATCCCAGTAAAGGAGGGTTACGCTTATCAGAAACAACACATGGGGAATTAGAATGGTTGTGGAATGACCCAATACAATGGGAGGATAAATTTTATTTATATCCTATCCCAGAAAAAGATTTATTAATTAATACAAATTTAAAACAGAATCCTGGATGGTAAGAGTTAAAACAACAGTTAATCGAATAGCAAGTGTAGCTATCTTAATGTTCACATTGGCTTGTAATTCAAGTGACAATGGAATCGAAAAAGGAAAAGATAAAGAACAAGAACATCAAGACGAACAAACGGAGCAAAAAGCTACGCTGAAATTGATGAGTTATAATATTCACATTGCTAATCCGCCCTCAAAAGGCGATGGTTTTGTAGATTTAGATGCTATTGCCGCAATAATTAAGGATGAAAACCCTGACGTAGTCTTACTACAAGAAGTAGATCGATTCACAGATCGTTCAGGAAAAACAATTGATCAAGCAGTAGTATTAGGAGAGAAAACAAATATGAATTACTACTTTGCTAAAGCATTGAATCGATCGAATGGTGAATATGGGGTAGCAGTTTTGACTAAGAAAGAACAAAAACTAACTGTTAAACATAGCCTTCCTGGTGCAGAAGGAACTAAATCTGAATTGAGAACTATTGGTTTAGTAGAGATTGAACTAGCTCCAGAAAAAAGTATATACGTCGCTTCTACCCATATTGATCATTTAGAAGACAGAAGTAAACAAGTACAACTAAGAGAAATGATGAACTTCTTAACTACTTATAATGCTAAACCTATTTTTATAGGAGCAGATTTAAATATGCCTCCTACTCATCAACTGTGGAATTCTTTATCAACCATGTTTCAGATGGGGTGTATAGGAACTTGTCCCTTAACTGCACCAGCTAACAAACCGAGAACTACGATTGATTATTTGATGATGAATGAAAAAGCACAGGAACAATTTAAGGTTACCGAATATTACACGGTAAAAGATGATTATGCTTCTGATCACTTCCCAGTAGTGATGAAAGTAGAATACACAAAGTAATTGTAGCGTAAAGGTTATTGATTTTAAAAAAATTATTGCATTCGTGTATAATGAAAGCTTCCTTCGGGAAGCTTTTTTTTGAAAAAGTGTTTTTTAAAAGAAAGGACCTATGGCCATGTGTCCGTACGGTTTGATTCTCTCCTTATATATATAGGTAGGGAAAAATGGTTATTTTCCCTTTGTTCAAAATACTTTTTTTAAACGCAATCTCCTTTTATTGCATGTATTCCCCCAAAAAGCGACTTACAAAAAGGCAAAAATGCCCCTTACTTATAGATTTACCCCCTTTTATTGGATGCATTCCACAAAAAAGCAACGTACAAAAAGGCAAAAAAGCCCCTTACATATAGTTTCCTCTCCTTTGAATTGATGTATTCCACAAAAAAGCAACGTACAAAAAAGCAAAAAAGCCCTTTACTTATAGATTTATTACCTTTTATTGGATGCATTCCACAAAAAAGCAACGTACAAAAAGGCAAAAAAGCCCTTTACTTATAGATTTATTCCCTTTTATTGGATGCATTCCACAAAAAAGCGACTTACAAAAAGGCAAAAATGCCCCTTACTTATAGATTTATCCCCTTTTATTGGATGTATTCAGCAAAAAAGCAACTTGCAAAAAGGCAAAAATGCCCCTTACTTATAGATTTATCCCCTTTTATTGGATGCATTCCACAAAAAAGCAACGTACAAAAAAGCAAAAAAGCCCCTTACTTATAGATTTATCCCTTTTTATTGGATGCATTCCACAAAAAAGCGACTTACAAAAAGGCAAAAATGCCCCTTACTTATAGATTTATCCCCTTTTATTGGATGTATTCCACAAAAAAGCAACGTACAAAAAGGCAAAAAAGCCCTTTACATATAGTTTCCTCTCCTTTGAATTGATATGTTCCACAAAAAAGCAACGTACAAAAAAGCAAAAAAGCCCCTTACATATAGTCTCCTCTCCTTTGAATCGATGCATTCCACAAAAAAGCAACTTTCAAAAAAGCAAAAAAGCAAAAAAACTTTAAGCTGTAAAAGGTAGCATAATAGCGAGTTGCGAATAAAGGTGTAAAATCATTGCAAAAAAAGCAACAAATAATTTGGAAGTGGCAAAAAAGGTGCTACTTTTGCATCCGCATTAAACAAGCAGACGTTCATAGAAAAGCAGAGGAAAAGACGACAGATTGGTTCAGAAATATTTTTCAAAAATAAATTTGGATTAATGAAATAAAGAGTCTTATCTTTGCAGTCCGCTTCAGTAAACACTGAGGATTGGCAAAAAGGGAAGAAAAATTTTTTCTCAAAAAGTTTTGCCAGTTCAAATAAAGTTTTTACTTTTGCACTCGCTTTAGTAACCGACTGGTTGACGAGGGATACAGAAAAAAAATCAAATTTTTTTTTGTCAAATCGAAAAAGTTGATTACTTTTGCACTCGCTTCGAAAATCAAGTAGTAGCGAGATTGAAACACGATCATAGACATATTGGACAACAGCATACAAAATAAAGAGAGTAAGGTGATTTTAGGATCACGAATAAACTAGCTAACTTTTTACAATATTAAAAATATACGATGAAGAGTTTGATCCTGGCTCAGGATGAACGCTAGCGGCAGGCCTAACACATGCAAGTCGAGGGGTATAGAGAGCTTGCTTTCTAGAGACCGGCGGATGGGTGAGTAACGCGTATGCAACCTACCTTTCACAGAGGAATAGCCCGGAGAAATTCGGATTAATGCTTCATGGTTTAATTGGATGGCATCATTTGATTAATAAAGATTTATCGGTGAAAGATGGGCATGCGTATCATTAGCTAGTTGGTGTGGTAACGGCATACCAAGGCGACGATGATTAGGGGTCCTGAGAGGGAGATCCCCCACACTGGTACTGAGACACGGACCAGACTCCTACGGGAGGCAGCAGTGAGGAATATTGGTCAATGGAGGCAACTCTGAACCAGCCATGCCGCGTGCAGGATGACGGTCCTATGGATTGTAAACTGCTTTTGTACGGGAAGAAATGTATCTACGTGTAGATATTTGACGGTACCGTAAGAATAAGGATCGGCTAACTCCGTGCCAGCAGCCGCGGTAATACGGAGGATCCGAGCGTTATCCGGAATTATTGGGTTTAAAGGGTTCGTAGGCGGTTTAGTAAGTCAGTGGTGAAATCTTACAGCTTAACTGTAAAATTGCCGTTGATACTGCTAGACTTGAATAGTATGGAAGTAATTAGAATATGTAGTGTAGCGGTGAAATGCTTAGATATTACATGGAATACCAATTGCGAAGGCAGATTACTACATACTTATTGACGCTGATGAACGAAAGCGTGGGTAGCGAACAGGATTAGATACCCTGGTAGTCCACGCCGTAAACGATGGATACTAGCTGTTCGGTTTTCGGACTGAGTGGCTAAGCGAAAGTGATAAGTATCCCACCTGGGGAGTACGTTCGCAAGAATGAAACTCAAAGGAATTGACGGGGGCCCGCACAAGCGGTGGAGCATGTGGTTTAATTCGATGATACGCGAGGAACCTTACCAGGGCTTAAATGTAGATTGACAGGTTTAGAGATAGACTTTCCTTCGGGCAATTTACAAGGTGCTGCATGGTTGTCGTCAGCTCGTGCCGTGAGGTGTCAGGTTAAGTCCTATAACGAGCGCAACCCCTATTGTTAGTTGCCAGCGGGTCATGCCGGGAACTCTAACAAGACTGCCGGTGCAAACCGCGAGGAAGGTGGGGATGACGTCAAATCATCACGGCCCTTACGTCCTGGGCTACACACGTGCTACAATGGCCAGTACAGAAAGCAGCTACCAGGCAACTGGATGCGAATCTCAAAAACTGGTCTCAGTTCGGATTGGAGTCTGCAACTCGACTCCATGAAGCTGGAATCGCTAGTAATCGGATATCAGCCATGATCCGGTGAATACGTTCCCGGGCCTTGTACACACCGCCCGTCAAGCCATGGAAGCCGGGGGTACCTGAAGTCGGTCGCCGCAAGGAGCTGCCTAGGGTAAAACTGGTAACTAGGGCTAAGTCGTAACAAGGTAGCCGTACCGGAAGGTGCGGCTGGAACACCTCCTTTCTAGAGAAAAAAAGAGGTTGGTTTATTTACTCTCGCTGTTTGTTCAAATATAAAATAAGTAATATACAGAGTCTCGTAGCTCAGCTGGTTAGAGTACTACACTGATAATGTAGGGGTCGGCAGTTCGAGTCTGCCCGGGACTACTAAGTATTACAAAGGAAATTCTAGAGGTTAGTTAAACCGTTGAAAGTTACTGTTAACCGTAAACTGTTAGCTGTTGACCTAAAAACGGGGGATTAGCTCAGCTGGCTAGAGCGCCTGCCTTGCACGCAGGAGGTCATCGGTTCGACTCCGATATTCTCCACAAGGACTACGGTCCAAAACGATCATTGACATATTGTAACGACAAATACAGTTAGATAGTAATTCATATTATTATTTAATAAAAATTTTATAGAAAGTACGATTCGAAAGAATTGTAAGCACATAAGCAAAATAAGGGCGTATGGGGAATGCCTAGGCTCTCAGAGGCGAGGAAGGACGTGATAAGCTGCGAAAAGCTACGGGGATTGGCACACACGAATTGATCCGTAGATATCCGAATGGGGCAACCCACTATGTTGAAGACATAGTATCCGAATAGGAGGCGAACCTGCTGAACTGAAACATCTAAGTAGGCAGAGGAGAAGAAAACAAAAGTGATTCCGCTAGTAGTGGCGAGCGAACGCGGAATAGCCCAAACCAATGTTGTTACGGCAATATTGGGGTTGTAGGACCACGACATTTCTTGCGGATTGAATTAGAATTACCTGGAAAGGTAAACCGAAGAGGGTGATAGTCCCGTATAAGTAAGAGAAGATAAGGATAGTGGTATCCTGAGTAGGTCGGGGCACGTGAAACCCTGATTGAAACTGGCGGGACCATCCGCTAAGGCTAAATACTCCTGAGAGACCGATAGTGAACCAGTACCGTGAGGGAAAGGTGAAAAGAACCGTGAATAACGGAGTGAAATAGATCCTGAAACCATACGCCTACAAGCGGTCGGAGCCCCTTTGTGGGGTGACGGCGTGCCTTTTGCATAATGAGCCTACGAGTTACCGTTGCTGGCAAGGATAAGTGATTAAGTCATGGATCCGTAGCGAAAGCGAGTCTTAATAGGGCGCTTTAGTCAGTAGTGGTAGACGCGAAACCGTGTGATCTACCCATGGGCAGGTTGAAGTTTAGGTAACACTAAATGGAGGACCGAACCGTTTAACGCTGAAAAGTTTTCGGATGACCTGTGGGTAGGGGTGAAAGGCCAATCAAACTCGGAAATAGCTCGTACTCCCCGAAATGCATTTAGGTGCAGCGATGATCATAGTTACTTAGAGGTAGAGCTACTGATTGGATGCGGGGGCTTCACCGCCTACCAATTCCTGACAAACTCCGAATGCTAATTAATGATAATCATCAGTGAGGGCATGGGTGCTAAGGTCCATGTCCGAGAGGGAAAGAACCCAGACCATCAGCTAAGGTCCCCAAATGTATACTAAGTTGAAAAAACGCGGTTTGATTGCCCAGACAGCTAGGATGTTGGCTTGGAAGCAGCCATTCATTTAAAGAGTGCGTAACAGCTCACTAGTCGAGCGATCGAGCATGGATAATAATCGGGCATAAGTATACTACCGAAGCTATGGATTTACGTTTTAAACGTGAGTGGTAGGGGAGCATTCTATCGACGTAGAAGCCGTACTGTGAGGTATGGTGGAGTTTATAGAAAAGAAAATGTAGGCATAAGTAACGATAAGGGGTGCGAGAAACACCCCCGCCGTAAGACTAAGGTTTCCTGAGCTATGCTAATCAGCTTAGGGTTAGTCGGGACCTAAGGCACACCCGAAGGGGGACGTCGATGGCCAACGGGTTAATATTCCCGTACTACTAATAATTGTGATGGAGTGACACAGTGATGAAAGCACCGCGAACTGACGGAATAGTTCGTTGAAGCACGTACCTATATCAGCTATAGTAAAATGCGTAGTTGATGGAGAAATGCGATAGTACTCAGCGTTTTCGAACAACGAGATAGTGTGCCTAAGGGCTGTCAAGAAAAGCTTCTAAACTTAGATTATTAGTACCCGTACCGTAAACCGACACAGGTAGTCGAGGAGAGTATCCTAAGGCGCTCGAGAGATTCATGGCTAAGGAACTAGGCAAAATAGACCTGTAACTTCGGGAGAAAGGTCGCCAGCGCAAGCTGGCCGCAGTGAAAAGGTCCAGGCGACTGTTTATCAAAAACACAGGGCTCTGCAAAATCGTAAGATGAGGTATAGGGCCTGACACCTGCCCGGTGCTGGAAGGTTAAGAGGAGATGTTATTCGCAAGAAGAAGCATTGAATTGAAGCCCCAGTAAACGGCGGCCGTAACTATAACGGTCCTAAGGTAGCGAAATTCCTTGTCGGGTAAGTTCCGACCTGCACGAATGGTGTAACGATCTGGACACTGTCTCAGCCATGAGCTCGGTGAAATTGTAGTATCGGTGAAGATGCCGATTACCCGCAGTGGGACGAAAAGACCCTGTGCACCTTTACTATAGCTTAGTATTGTTCTTGGATAAGTGATGTGTAGGATAGGTGGGAGACTTCGATCCTGCGTCGCCAGGCGTAGGTTAGTCATTGTTGAAATACCACCCTTTGCTTATTTGAGATCTAACTCTGCATTGCAGAGGACATTGCTTGGTGGGTAGTTTGACTGGGGTGGTCGCCTCCAAAAGAGTAACGGAGGCTTCTAAAGGTTCCCTCAGCACGCTTGGTAACCGTGCGTAGAGTGCAATGGCATAAGGGAGCTTGACTGGGAGACTAACAAGTCGATCAGGTACGAAAGTAGAGCATAGTGATCCGGTGGTTCCGCATGGAAGGGCCATCGCTCAAAGGATAAAAGGTACGCCGGGGATAACAGGCTGATCTCCCCCAAGAGCTCATATCGACGGGGGGGTTTGGCACCTCGATGTCGGCTCGTCACATCCTGGGGCTGGAGAAGGTCCCAAGGGTTGGGCTGTTCGCCCATTAAAGTGGCACGCGAGCTGGGTTCAGAACGTCGTGAGACAGTTCGGTCTCTATCTACTGTGGGCGTTAGAAATTTGAGTGGATCTGATTCTAGTACGAGAGGACCGAATTGGACCAACCTCTAGTGCATCTGTTGTCTCGCCAGGGGCATCGCAGAGTAGCTACGTTGGGCAGGGATAAGCGCTGAAAGCATATAAGTGCGAAACCCACCACAAGATGAGATTTCTTTAAAGGGCCGTTGAAGATGACAACGTTGATAGGCTATAGATGTAAAGGCAGTAATGTCATAGTCGAGTAGTACTAATAGCCCGTAAGCTTATGTGTATCTCCCTCTACCTTGTGTAGAGGGAGGGCAACTTTCTAAAAAAAGTAAGTATTTGTTACGTTATAATATACAATATTAGTTATAGGATCCTTTTTAGGAATTTATAACAACCGCTTTAGGGTGGTTATTGCGGCGGGGCTCACCTCTTTCCATTTCGAACAGAGAAGTTAAGCCCGCTAGCGCAGATGGTACTGCCTCACGGTGGGAGAGTATGTCGTCGCCCTTCTTTTAAAAAGCCTGATTACGTTAGTAGTCAGGCTTTTTTGTTTTATGCTTTTTTGGGGGTTGTGGGTTGATTGTTGTGAAGATGGTCGATTAAAAACGGTTCTCCTTATTTAAGAGATGTTCAAACAACCAACGACAAGCGACAAACCCCTCATCCTCTCACCTTATTTAAAAGGAAAGCCTCTCTTATTTAGAGAATATTCAAACAACCAACGACAAACAACACCATACAACTCATCAACTCATCAACTCATCAAATCACCTTATTTAAAAGGAAAGTCTCTCTTATTTAGAAATGTTCAAACAACCAACGACAAACACCAAACAACTCACCCTCTCATCAACTCACCTTATTTTGGAATGTTCAAACAACCAACGACAAACGACAAACCCCTCTCACCCTCTCTCCTTATTTAAAAGGAAAGTCTCTCTTATTTAGAGAATATTCAAACAACCAACGACAAGCGACAAACATCTCCCAACGAATACCTCTTCTATCTTATTCGCTTTATATCTCTGTTAATAGTGGTTTATGTTATTATTTTGACTGTATAATTAGGTAAAAAGTAGCAATATGATTTTTTTAACGGCATTTTTTTCCTAATAGTTTAATTATTGTATTTTACACAGAATTATTTTGTTTACAAATATTTAACTACCGAATATTATTCATTAAAGATTAAAGATTTCCGTATATTATTCTTTTGTATTATCTTTGCAGGGTAAAACTAGAAAACGATGGAATATAAGTTAGATGAAATTGATTTGAAGATTTTGCGCATGATGCAAGACAATGCTCGAATCAATAATTCTGAATTGGCTCGTGAACTTGGGATGGCTCCTTCCGCAGTGTTAGAACGCGTGAAGAAACTGGAACATAAAGACGCAATTGTCGCGTATCATGCAAGAGTGAATCCGAATGCAATTAATCAAAAGATGTTGTCTTTTATCTTTATTAAGGTAGATGAAATTATTGGAGATGAAAACACCGGAAAAGCCTTAGCTGAGATTCCTGAAGTACTAGAAGTACACGATATAGCTGGTGATGATGGCTATATCGTTAAAGTAAGAACATCAGATTCGATAGCGCTTGTTCATTTAATGCGCAATTCTCTATCAAAAATCGAGGGAATCATTTCGACAAGAACAATCATTGTATTGCAGACCGTAAAAGAAGATAATAAATTAATAATTCCAGACACATTAGAATAGTTATGAAAGCAGTAGCTACAAATCAAACGAATAATAAAGTAGTATTAGGAGCCTATTTGGTGGTGTACTTCGTATGGGGGTCTACTTTCTTTTTCATTCATAAAGCATTGAGTGATTTTACTCCTTTTGTTTTAGGATCGTTGCGATTTTTTGCAGCCAGTGTGATTTTATTAACGTATTGTAAAATGCGCGGCTATAAAATCTTCAACAAGCAGGTAGTAAAACAGGCTTGTATAACAGGATTTTTGTTGTTGTTTATAGATATGGGAGCTTTAATTTGGGCAGAACAGCACGTGTCAAGTGGTATTGCAGCTATTATGGCAGCAGCAGCAGCGTTGTGGTTTATTGTTTTAGACAGACCACAATGGAAACACAATTTCTCAAGTTTGCCAATTGTATTGGGTTTAATTCTAGGATTTGTTGGAGTAATTATGTTGTTTGCCGAACAAATTACCATTGCAGGAGATGAGAGTCAACGTTTATTGAACATTTTTTGTATGGTGTTGTTGATTTTAGGGTCTATTGCTTGGACAGTAGGATCCCTGTATTCTAAATATTCAAGAGCAAAAAACGAAGATAAAGGGGAAGATTTACACGTGATGGTAAAAACGTCGTGGCAAATGATTACCGCAGGGATTTTATTTACTATTGTAGCTTTGTTGAATGGTGAATATGCGCAATTTGATATCTATGAAATTTCGACTTCAGGTTGGTTTTCTTTAGCCTATTTAATCACCTTTGGTTCAATTTTAGCCTTTGGATCATACATTTGGTTGATTCAGAATAGACCTGTTACAGAAGTAAGTACCTATGCTTATGTTAATCCTGTGGTAGCGGTAGCATTAAGTTACTTCTTTACAGATGATATTATTACAAGTCTTCAAATTGGAGGATTGGTTGTAGTCTTGTTGAGTGTAGGTTTGATGAACTGGGAACTCTATAAGGATAGTAAATTCTTTAAAAAGGGGTTTTCGAAAAAGCGTTCATTAGACACGCAAGATAATGAACAACTACACATGAGTAATTAATTCTTTTTTCATTATTATAAAATGGATTAAAGCTAACGGAGCGATTCGTTAGCTTTTTTTTGCTAAGACTTTCAAGTAGAGTGATTTGATTTTAAAATTTATAGAAATATATTTTTTACAATTAAAAAATGTTGTACTTTTGCACAGCTTTTAGATCAGCGCTGTTTCACTAAAAGTCAAAGAGTTATATATGTAAAACCACTTCTGTTCTTTATTGCTGAATAACGAAACTAGATAATACAGAATACAAATTAATTATCAGCACATGTCTGAAAACATTAAAACACAGGAAGAATTTTTAAATGATTTTAATTGGGATAACTATGAAAATGGTATCGATGCAGTTGATGCAACACAATTAAAAGAGTTTGAAAGCTTAGTAGACAAAACTTTTATTTCTACAGACGACGAGGAAGTAGTTGAGGGAGTTGTAGTGAGAATTACTGACAGAGACGCTATTGTAGATATCAATGCTAAGTCTGAAGGTGTTATTTCATTAAACGAATTCCGTTACAATCCAAACTTAAAAGTAGGAGACAAAGTTGAAGTATTAATCGACGTTAGAGAAGATAAATACGGTCAATTAGTATTATCTCACAGAAAAGCTCGTACAATCAAAGCTTGGGATAGAGTTATCGCTGCTCATGAGTCTGGAGAAATCGTTAATGGTTTCGTAAAATGTAGAACTAAAGGAGGTATGATCGTTGACGTATTCGGAATCGAAGCATTCTTACCAGGTTCTCAAATCGACGTTAAGCCTATCCGTGATTACGATCAATACGTAAACAAAACAATGGAATTCAAAGTAGTTAAAATTAACCACGAATTCAAAAACGTTGTTGTGTCTCACAAAGCGCTTATCGAAGCAGATATCGAAGTACAGAAAAAAGAAATTATCGGTCAATTACAAAAAGGTCAAGTGTTAGAAGGTGTTGTTAAAAACATTACTTCTTACGGAGTATTCATTGACTTAGGAGGTGTTGACGGATTAATCCATATTACAGATTTATCTTGGTCAAGAATCAACCACCCAAGCGAGGTGTTAGAGTTAGATCAAAAATTAAATGTTGTAATTTTAGATTTCGACGACGAGAAAACAAGAATTCAATTAGGTTTAAAACAACTTTACGCTCATCCTTGGGATGCTTTAGATGCTAACTTAAACGTTGGTGATAAAGTAAAAGGAAAAGTAGTTGTTTTAGCTGATTACGGTGCTTTCATCGAAGTTGCTGAAGGTGTTGAAGGTTTAATCCACGTTTCTGAAATGTCTTGGTCTACTCACTTAAGATCAGCTCAAGATTTCGTAAAAGTTGGAGACGAGGTAGAGGCAGTTATCTTAACTCTTGATAGAGAAGAAAGAAAAATGTCTTTAGGTATTAAACAATTATCACAAGATCCTTGGACTGATATCACATCTAAGTATCCAGTAGGATCTAAGCATTCAGGTATCGTTCGTAACTTTACTAACTTTGGTGTATTCGTAGAATTAGAAGAAGGAATTGATGGATTAATCTACATCTCTGACTTATCTTGGACGAAGAAAATTAAACACCCATCGGAGTTCGTAAACGTAGGTGATAACTTAGAAGTTGTTGTATTAGAGTTAGACGTTGAAGGACGTAAATTATCTTTAGGACACAAACAAACAACTGCTAACCCTTGGGATAAATACGAAGATGCTTACGCTGTAGGTACTATCCACAATGGTGAGATTTCTGAATTAGTTGACAAAGGAGCTACTGTAATATTCGAAGAAGATGTAGTAGCTTTCATTCCAACTCGTCACTTAGAAAAAGAAGACGGTAAGAAATTGAAAAAAGCGGATTCAGCTGAATTCAAAATCATTGAGTTCAACAAAGAATTCAAAAGAGTAGTTGCTTCTCACACTGCAATTTTCCGTGAAGAAGAAGAGAAAAATGTAAAGTCTGCTGAAACTTCAGTAAACGCTACAGAAAAAACTACTTTAGGAGATATTGATGCTCTTGCTGAGTTAAAAGAAAGAATGGAAAAAGGAAACTAATCCTTTGTATCTATACAATCTTAGAAGCCCTAACACCTCGTGTTAGGGCTTTTTTTATTCTTGCTAAATAAGCTTTTTTACTTTTTGAAGCTTATCTTTGAAATTAGCCTAACTTCTAAAAAAAAACTATTTATGATTGTGTTAGAACCTTTGTGCAAAGAAGATGTGATTCCTTTTTATTCCTGGTTAAATGACGATGATGTAATAAAATACTCGATGAGTTTATTTCAGCGTTTAAATTCTCCAGAACAAATTAAAAATTGGTTTGACCGTTTATTAGAGGAACAGAACACATATAACATTGGAATTTATGTGGAAACTACGAAAGAGCTGATTGGTTATGCCGGAATTAGTGGTATTTCTACCTTAAATAAGAGTGGTGAATATTTTATTTTTATCGGAGACAAAAATCAATGGGGAAAAGGAATAGGAACAATCGTAACTCAAAAGGTTGTTGCGTATGGTTTTGAGGTACTCAATCTCCATCGCATTATGTTAACCGTCTCTCAACCGAATATTGGAGGAGTCAAAGCATATGAGCGCGCAGGTTTTAACGTAGAAGGAGTTTTGAGAGAAGCCTGCTATCGAGATGGTGCTTTTCACGATAAGATTGTCATGTCTATCCTACAATCAGAATATGAGAAATAAAAAAGCGAGCTACTAAAGCTCGCTTCTTTTGTACTATAGGGTTATTGTTTTTTAGCTGTTAACTCTGCAATCTTAACGATTACTTCTGTTGCTTTTACCATACTTTCAACTGGAACATATTCGTATTTTCCGTGGAAATTATGTCCTCCTGCAAAAATGTTTGGACAAGGTAATCCCATATAAGATAATTGAGATCCATCAGTTCCACCGCGAATGGCTTTGATTAAAGGTTTTATACCTAAATCTTTCATCGCTTGTTCTGCTGTGTCAACAATGTGCATGACAGGCTCAACTTTTTGTTTCATGTTGAAGTATTGATCTCCAATTTCGCAAGAAACAATCGGTCCACCGAATTTTTTGTTGTGCTTTTTGTTGAATTTCTTGGCTAACTTGTCGATAAATACTTTTCTTTGCTCGTATTTTTTCAAGTTGTGATCGCGGATAATCAATTCTACAACTGATTCTTCAATACTTCCACTTACAGTATGAACGTGGAA
This sequence comes from Myroides fluvii, assembly GCF_009792295.1. Lineage (NCBI taxonomy): Bacteria > Pseudomonadati > Bacteroidota > Flavobacteriia > Flavobacteriales > Flavobacteriaceae > Myroides > Myroides fluvii. The sequence goes on from NZ_CP039934.1 coordinate 2,174,296, forward strand.
AAATCCTTCATATCCAGTCGTTTTTTGAGGCACTTCATCTTTCGGTAATTTGTTGATGAATTTATTCGCCAACAAAATAGAGTTAACCATTTTACCTTTTGCGTATCCTGGGTGTACACTCTTTCCTGAAAAAGTCAATTTCGCATATCCCGCATTGAAGTTTTCGTATTCTAATTCTCCAATTTGACTTCCATCCATGGTATAAGCCCATTCAGCACCGAATTTTTTTACATCGAATAAATGTGCGCCACGCCCAATTTCTTCATCCGGTGTAAATCCAACTCTAATTTTTCCGTGTTTTATTTCTGGATGTTGAACTAAATACTCCATCGCAGAAACAATCTCTGTAATTCCAGCTTTGTCATCCGCTCCTAGTAAAGTAGTTCCGTCAGTAGTGATTAACGTTTGACCTTTATATTGTACTAGATCTTTAAAGTAGGAAGGGGATAGAATAATGTTTAACTCTTTGTTTAAAACGATATCTCCACCATCGTAATTTGGCACAATTTGTGGTTTTACATTAGCACCAGAAAAATCAGGTGATGTATCAAAGTGCGCAATAAAACCAATCGTAGGTACTTCGTGTTCTACATTGCTTGGCAAAGTAGCCATCACATATGCGTTTTCATCTATTGTTACGTCTTCTAGACCAATTTGTTTTAGTTCCTCAACTAATTTGTTTGCTAAATCCCATTGCTTTTCAGTACTTGGGCAGGTTTGAGAAGAAGGATCAGACTCAGTATCAACAGTTACATAACTGATGAAACGATCAATAATATGTTGCATAGTATTAAATTTTATATCAAACAAAAGTATGAATTTATTAAATGATAGCCTTATAATGTCTCGCCTTTTTATTCTCGAGTATTCAAATGCAAAACTGAAAAATATTAGAATATCATTAGTAAGTCTTTTTTTTGAAAGCTTGCAATTATTTGAAAGGAAGTATTGTTGTATCTTTGGTTTTTATTTAAAATATCGCTGCAAATGAAGCATTTACTTTGTTTATTTACTTTGTTGATTGTGAATCTAGTGGGGGCTATCACTCCCGTAAAGGAGTATGTAGATTATCCTGTAAATTCAAATTTTAAATATGAAGAGGTTCGCATCAAAACGCAAGATGGATACAGCTTAAATTCGTGGATTTTATATGCGAAAGAAGGGAAAAGGTTAAATAGAACCTTGGTTTTGGCATATGGAGATGCGGGCAATATGTCGTACTGGTTGAGACAAGCCATAGAGGTTGTGAATCAAGGATATGATGTAGTATTGTTTGATTATCGCGGATTTGGCGAAAGCGATGCCTTTACCTTAGAGGAAGATCAATTGTACTATGATGAATTTGCGACGGACTTACAAGCGGTTGTTGCTTATGCAAAGACCAAATTTCAGACCAAAATAGGCGTTTGGGCTTTGTCAACAGGAACTATTGCTGCTGTTTTGGCTCGTGATGTTGAATCGTATGATTACTTAATAGCCGATGGATTTATGGTAAGCCCTAAAGCAATTGTAACAAAGTTAGATCAATTCTTACAGAAAGAAACAAAATTACCTGAACAGGCTCTCGATTATGATCAGGCACTAACGCGTTTGTCTATTCCAGTTTTATTTTTTGCTGGTGATCGCGACGGCTTGACAACAGTACAGGACAGTAATCGCGTGAAACCCTTAAATCCTAAAAGTCAAGTGGTACTGTTTAAAGGAGGACACTTACAAGGTTTTCAAGCCATGACCAATACCTATCATGGAGAAGGGTATATTGAAGCGATTAATTCTTTTTACGACAAAATTTTTGAAAAGTAGTATACGATAATGGAACACAGACATTTCCTTCTTTATAAACCACACGGCTATATCAGTCAATTTATTTACGAGAAAAAACGCACAAAAAAGAAATTAGGCGAACTATTTGATTTTCCTGAAGGAACAATGGCTATTGGAAGATTGGATGAAAATTCGGAAGGACTACTCTTGCTCACAACGGATGGGATGACTAGTGAACGTGTACGGGGTGAAAAGTACGAAAAGGAGTACTATGCCCAAGTCGATGGTCAAATAACTGATGAAGCAATTGAAGTTTTGCGAAAAGGAGTTGAAATTGGCGTCAAAGGGGAAAAGTATGTTACAAAAGAGTGCGAAGTAGACGGTTTAGGTGACGTACCCAGTTGGATTGGAGTAGGAAGGCGTATACGAGATGAAAGACATGGCCCGACAAGTTGGGTTCGAATTGTCTTAACGGAAGGTAAGTTTAGGCAAGTTCGAAAAATGACAGCCCATGTTGGTTTCCCTACCTTGCGTTTAGTACGCGTTCGAATTGGTGATATTACACTGAAGGGATTACAAGTAGGGGAAGTAAAGGAAATAGAAAAATTATAAATACACGTTTTATGAGTAGTAAAGCAGAGGAGAATTACCAATTTCAAAAGATTGTAGCGATAGTCGGGGTACTTTTGTTTATTATCAAATTAGTAGCCTGGTATATGACGCGGTCTGTAGCTATTTTTACAGATGCTTTAGAAAGTGTAGTCAACGTTATCAGTGGATTTATTGGGTTATATAGTCTCTATCTTTCTGCTCAACCCCGAGATCGAAATCACCCCTATGGACATGGAAAAGTAGAGTTTATTTCCGCGACCATTGAAGGCGGATTGATTATCATGGCGGGGATTGCTATTATCTTTGAAGGTGTGCGAAATATTATTAATCCACAACCAATTGGGCAGTTGGATTACGGAATCTTCTTAGTAGCTGTAACGGCTGTTGTGAATTACATCTTGGGATGGTATGCAATCAAAAAAGGAAAAACAAATAAGTCTTTAGCCTTAGTAGCTAGCGGAAAACACCTGCAATCTGATACGTACTCTACAGTCGGAATTATCTTGGGTTTACTGTTGTTGTATTTTACGAATTTAGACTGGTTAGATAGTGCTGTGGCCTTAATTTTTGCTGGGATTATTATCGTAACGGGGTATAAAATTGTACGAGGAGCTGTTTCGGGAATTATGGATGAAACAGATGAAGCGCTATTGAAAGAAGTGGTCGATTACCTGGAGCAAAACAGAAAAGAGAACTGGATTGATTTACACAATATGCGCATTATTAAATACGGTAGCGTATTGCATTTTGATTGCCATATGACGGTGCCTTGGTATTTTACCATTGTTGAAGGACACAAAGAAGTAGAACTATTAGAAAAAGAAATAGGTGAACATTTTGGTGAAGATTTAGAACTTTTTGTTCACATGGATGATTGTAAGACGTTTTCTTGTGGTATTTGTAGCAAACAAGAATGCCCGTTTCGAAAAGAGCCTTTTGTCCAACAAATTAAATGGACGATAGAGAATGTGTCAAAAAATAAACGACACACCCGCACTACAGAGCAAGAGTAAAACGTTTTGTTTGCCTGTCAAATTGCAGGATATCGTCTTGAAAAAAATGATCAAAAACACCATTGGAAATTAAATTTTCAATGGTGTTTTGCGTATACCCTTGTGTTTGACATACAATTCCCTCGTCGGCAAATTGAAGGGCTAATTCGATATCGTGACTGGAGAATAGAATGGTTTTATTTTCTTTTTGGGTAAGGTGTTGCAATAGTTGATATAGCTTGACTTTGTGATTTAAATCTAAATGACTTGCAGGTTCGTCTAAGATAATCAACGGTGTATTTTGCACCAAGGCACGGGCAATGAAAACTGCTTGTCGTTGGCCGTCACTTAAACGCATTAGCGGTTGTTGTAAAAAAGGAGCAAGGGCAGTGAGATCAATTGCTTTCTCAATCCAATACGCATCTTCAGCTGTATAGGAGGAGGTCCAATTGACATAGGGAATTCGACCTATTTTTAGTACTTCTAATACACTGAGATTGGAATAGGGAATAGGATCTGTTAATACAACACTAATTTCTTTTGCCAATTCCGAGGGGTGATAGGTAGTTAAATCTTTCTCATGTAGGGTAATTGTCCCGTGGATAGGACGTAATTGTCCTATTAAGGTTCGGAGCAATGTCGATTTGCCAATCCCATTGATGCCTAGCAAGGCAGTTAAGGCTTGAGGCTTGATTTGAAGATTAATATCTTTTTGAATTGAGCGAACTTGCTTTTTTTCTAGCGGATAGCCAATAGTTAAACCCTTCGTTTGTAACATGATATTCGTGTTAAAAGACAACGTACAAACTTACTACAAACTTTTTAGCTCTAGCGAATTACAGTTTAAAAAGATAAACTTCCTCGTTAGATTCGTTTGATTATAATATAGAGTACAGTAAATAAGTTTTATATTTGTTCCGTAATAAATTTAGATTGTCGAAATAATGAAACCGAACACACAACAACTAACGGAGTTAACTACACAAGTAAGAAGAGATATTCTTAGAATGGTACATGCGGTGAATTCTGGGCATCCAGGAGGTTCATTGGGGTGTGCTGAATACTTAGTGTCTTTGTATCAAGCAATCATGAACCGAAAAGAAACGTTTTCAATGGATGGAGAAGGAGAAGATTTGTTCTTCTTATCTAATGGACATATTTCTCCGGTATTCTACAGTGTATTGGCCCGTAGTGGATATTTTCCTGTGGCAGAATTAGCTACGTTCAGAAAGTTAAATACTAGATTACAAGGACATCCTTGTACGCATGATAAATTACCAGGTGTACGCATGGCTTCAGGATCTTTAGGACAAGGATTATCTGTCGGAATTGGCGCTGCTCAAGCAAAGAAATTAAACAAAGACGAACACTTAGTTTACGTTCTTTTAGGAGATGGTGAGCTTCAAGAAGGTCAAAATTGGGAAGCAATGATGTATGCTTCTGCTAATAAAGTAGATAATTTAATTGCAACAGTTGATTTAAACGGTAAACAAATTGATGGACCAACGGAAGATGTATTGAATTTAGGTTCGATGAAAGCTAAATTTGAAGCATTTGATTGGACGGTAATCGAAATTAAAGAAGGAAATTCAATAGAAGCTATCTTAAAAGGATACGAACAGGCAAAAGCGTTGACAAAACAAGGAAAACCAGTTTGTGTGTTGTTGCATACAGAAATGGGGAATGGAGTTGATTTTATGATGGGAACGCATGCTTGGCATGGAAAAGCACCTAACGATGCACAGTTGGAAGAAGCTTTAACACAAAATCCAGAAACTTCATTTGGAGATTATTAATCGATTGACTTTAGAATTATCATGAAAAAATATACAAATACAGGAAGTAAAGATACGCGTTCAGGTTTTGGAGCTGGACTTACAGAATTAGGGCAAAAAAACGAAAGCGTAGTTGCACTATGTGCCGATTTAATCGGATCGTTGAAAATGGACGATTTTAAAAAGAATCATCCTGAGCGTTTCTTTCAAGTGGGAATTGCTGAAGCAAATATGATTGGAATTGCAGCGGGGATGACAATTGGCGGGAAAATTCCTTTTACAGGAACCTTCGCTAACTTCTCAACAGGTCGCGTGTATGATCAAATCCGTCAATCGGTAGCGTACTCTGAGAAAAACGTGAAAATTTGTGCTTCACATGCGGGATTGACCTTAGGAGAAGATGGAGCAACACATCAAATTTTAGAAGATATCGGACTGATGAAGATGTTGCCCGGTATGACGGTAATTAATACGTGCGATTACAATCAAACGAAAGCAGCTACTTTAGCTATAGCAGAATATGATGGACCGGTATATTTGCGTTTTGGTCGCCCTGTTGTGCCTAACTTTATGCCTGAGAATGAAAAATTTGAAATTGGGAAAGCGGTGCTTTTACAAGAAGGAAAAGATGTTACAATTGTAGCAACAGGACATTTAGTTTGGGAGGCTTTATTAGCAGCAGAAACTTTAGAGGCAAAAGGCATTTCAGCAGAAGTAATCAATATTCACACCATTAAACCTTTAGACGAAGAAGCTATCTTGCGCTCTGTCGCAAAAACAGGATGTGTAGTAACTGCAGAAGAACACAATTTCTTAGGAGGATTAGGTGAAAGTGTTGCTCGTGTTTTAGCGTTGAACAATCCATTACCCCAAGAATTCGTTGCTGTACAAGATACTTTCGGTGAATCGGGTACTCCAGATGAGTTAATGGAAAAATATGGCTTAAAAGCAGCTAATATTGTTGAAAAAGCAGAAGTTGTGATTAATAGAAAATTTAAGAGATAATCAAGTAGGTTGATTTATAAATAAAAAGAGATGTTTTTAAAACATCTCTTTTTTTATGCCTTCTTATGTCAAAAAAAAAGCAGTTGAGAATTCAACTGCTTTGCTTTATTTAGGTGTAATTATTTACTAGGCCAAACCCATTCGCCATCAACCATAAAAGGCTTACATGTAGCATCTAGGTAGCGCGGTGTATCTGAGCAAGTTTTCAATTCAGGAGCATCATAGCTATAGTGCTTGATTTTGCCGTTAGCATCTTTATATTGTAGCTCTATTCTTGTAGGAACTCCATCTCCGTCATCGTCAATATCTAAGAAATTAGGAACACCATCTTTATTTGTGTCTAATTCAAAGTAGTCATGAACGGTTAATTCAGTACCTATTTTTTCTGGTTTTACTTCGTATTTAGAAGGAATGCCATCTAAATCGTGATCTCTTTCAAATGCTGTGATTAACGTTAAGTCAGCAATATAAGGTTGGTATGTTTTTAACGTAGAAAAGCTAGAATTAAATTGACCAACTCCAGCTGGGATGAAAGCAATAATGCGCCCAGCAGTACGCTCGTCAAAAGACGTTGTTCCATCAGGGTTAATGCCCGCATCTAGCGCTGTTTTGATGAAACTTAACATTTGGCGTTCACCTGTGTACATGCGAAGCGGAGCAGCTGCCGTTCCTCTTAACTCTGCAATGGTTTGAGGGAATGAATAAAAACCTCCTGTAGTAGGATGGTTTAACGAAGTTACTTTTTCGTTTTTCAACGTAAAGTTGTTTCTTTTTACAAAGATAGAATCAATAGGTGAACTCTTCTTTCCTTCTCCTTCATTTAATATAAGATAGTACATTCTATACTTTACTGTATCCGCAGATTTCGCATATTTAAAAATAGTTTTGTAGCGATCATACGGGTCAGGTAATGAAAATGCCGCATAATCATCATTGTTCATCAAAACTGATTTCAACCGATTATCTTCAAAAATAGTAGGTTGGTTCTTGTAGTCAGGACTTGTTATACTATCAAAAGAAATGACTCCATTGCGTTCAATCATGTAATTGTTTTTCAAATACTTTTCGATTGAAGCGATGTTTTCTGTATAAACTTCTTTGGAATCTCTAAGTGGCACAATCGGCAAACCTCCAGAATCATCACTCTTGTTACAGTTAGATACTGTAAAAGCAATCGTTAAGATACCTAAAATAGAAAATAGTCTATTCATTATTTTTGAGTTATTTTAGTAGTGCAAGATACAATTTTACTTTATTTTTGTCTTGATTATTGAAGAATTTTAATATTTAATTATGCGTATTGACAAGTATTTGTGGTGTGTACGGTATTATAAAACAAGAAATATAGCAACTGAAGCTTGTAAAAAGGGACATATTACAGTAAATGGCCAAACAGTAAAACCCTCAAGAGAAGTTTTTCCAACCGATAAAATTACGTTGAGAAGGGATCAAATTGTCTATAAACTTACTGTTTTGGACGTGCCTGCCAATAGAGTAGGGGCTAAATTAGTAGATATTTATCGCAAAGATGAGACACCTGCAGAGGCATTTGAACATTTAGATTTATTGCGTCAGACCAAAGAGTATTATAGAGCCAAAGGAACAGGTAGGCCAACAAAGAAAGACCGCAGGGATATTGATGGTTATTTGGATCACGAAGATAATGACGAGGATGATGAATAAGACATATTGGGAGGATCGCTATAGAAACAAAGAGGATTTTTGGAATGCGAAATCGATTACGACCCCTATTAAGGCCTATGTTGATCAACTGAAAGACAAAACAATACAAATATTAATCCCTGGGGTAGGGCATGGACATGAATTAGTCTATTTACAACAACAAGGATTTAAACAAAGTAAAGGACTGGATTTGACAACAATTGCTTTTGAACAGACTATTGAAAAGGAAAAAGAAATTAGTGTTGATCAGGTCGTTGTGGAAGATTTTTTTCAACATCAAGGAGTGTATGATTTAATTTTAGAACAAACTTTTTTTTGTTCCCTTCCTATTGAAAAAAGACAAGATTATGTAATGAAAATACACGAATTACTTCGGCCAAAAGGGAAATTAGTAGGCGTTTTGTTTGACGTGGTATTTGAACAACAGCAGCCGCCTTACGGAGGGAGTAAAGAGGAGTATCTCGCTTTATTTGAACCTTATTTTACAGTAGAAGTCATGGAGCGCGCTGTAAATTCCATTAAACCTAGACAAGATCGAGAATTATTTATTATATTAAAGAAAAAGATATGACACAAAAAATCATTTTAAATAAAGAGCAGATTGGATTCAAAACAAAGCGCATTGCGTATCAGATTTACGAAACCTTTTCTCACGAGCAAGAAATAGTAATTGCAGGTGTAGCAAATAGCGGTTTTATCTTTGCTCAAAAAATAGCCAAAGTATTAGAAGAGATTGCAACGATTGAAGTAAAACTATGTGAAGTACAAATAGATAAAGCAAACCCAATCAATCCAATCCGCACTTCTTTGACACCAGAGGAATATACAGGCAAAGCAATCATCTTGGTTGACGATGTTTTAAACTCAGGTGCCACATTAATTTATGGTGTAAAACACTTCTTAGATGTGCCAATAAAGAAAATGAAAACTGCGGTCTTAATTGATCGCAATCACAAGACCTATCCAATTAAGGCGGATTATAAAGGCTTATCTCTATCTACTTCTCTGTTGGAGCATATTCAGGTTGTTTTTACAGATGAAGATGAATATGCGTATTTGAGTTAGTTCACAAGTATAGCTGTTATCTCATGTACAAGTTGAGCTACGGATTTATCATCAACAACAACAATGTGTTTTGCTTGATAATAAAAATAGCTTCGATCAAATAAGTGTTTCGCAATAAAAGTTTCAAGAGTATCTTCTGTGTTGGTTTGCAACAGCGGTCGATGCTCTTTTTCTTTTTCTAGTCGTTGTGTTAGTGTTTGAATGGAAGCTTTTAAATAAAACGATTGAACGCCTTCTTGTTGTAGGAGGAGGTGATTGTTAGCATAGCAAGGCGTTCCTCCTCCTAAGCTAATAATTGCGCGTTCTTTTTGTTGTAAAAGTTGTTGTAAGACTTGGTGTTCAATTTTTCGAAAGTACACTTCTCCTTTTGTGGCGAAAATAGCGGCTATCTTTTGTTGTTGCTGTTTTTCAATTTCATGGTCTAGATCATAGTAAGAAAGTTGTAGTTCTTGTGCCAAATGTTGAGCAATTGTAGATTTTCCTGCTCCCATATAACCTAAAATAATTATTTTTTCCATAAAATAAGGGGTTGTAAAATAGTGAGTTATGCAATAATAGCCCATTTTCAGGGGATGTTGTTGACAAAAATAAAACAAAAACATGATGTTTTTTAAAAAAAACATTCTATATTTGCACCCGCAATCAGGAATTGATTAGACTCGATAGCTCAGTTGGTAGAGCACAACACTTTTAATGTTGGGGTCCTGGGTTCGAGCCCCAGTCGGGTCACAAAATTCTAACACAATTCTAAGATTGCATTGACTCGATAGCTCAGTTGGTAGAGCACAACACTTTTAATGTTGGGGTCCTGGGTTCGAGCCCCAGTCGGGTCACAAAAAAAACATACTTTTATAAAATACAAAGCAATTCTTTGGAATTGCAATGACTCGATAGCTCAGTTGGTAGAGCACAACACTTTTAATGTTGGGGTCCTGGGTTCGAGCCCCAGTCGGGTCACATATTTTATAAAAAAAACGTACAATTTATAATTGTAATGACTCGATAGCTCAGTTGGTAGAGCACAACACTTTTAATGTTGGGGTCCTGGGTTCGAGCCCCAGTCGGGTCACTTCTTTTATAAAAAATACACTTACAAGTTACATTAGTAACGACTCGATAGCTCAGTTGGTAGAGCACAACACTTTTAATGTTGGGGTCCTGGGTTCGAGCCCCAGTCGGGTCACAAAAGCTATTCCTAATCGAATGGCTTTTTTTAATTTTTTTTGCTATTTCCTTGTGAAATAAAATTGGAAAAGAATTATATTTACCCATTCACAAGGCCGGGTGGAGGAATTGGTAGACTCGCCATCTTGAGGGGGTGGTGTCGCAAGACGTATGGGTTCGAGTCCCATTTCGGTCACGAGATTACAATTTGAAGCGATTTAGAAAGATTTTTCTAAGTCGCTTTTTTGTTTGTATCTATTTGTTTTTTAGTTGATTGACTGGATTTTTAAGTCTTTTTAGTAATCTGTTTAGATTGTGTTAGATTGTATGCTAATGTTTGAAAGTATACAGATAGTATACATTTTTATATCTTTGTATACAATGTGATTGTTTAATCTGTATACCAATTGTATACTACAAATATACTCAATTATGGCTTCTGTTAGTTTTTTGTATCGTTCTGTTAAGGATAAGGCTCCTTTAACGCTGCGCTTTTTTTATACAGTGGATAAGAAAAAGATATTTCTAGAGGCTAGGATAAAAAGTGAAGTGACTAAAGAGTATTGGGATAAATATCATTTGGCTAAACGCATTAATGATATTGCTATTAGGAATTTTCAAGTGGAGTTGAACAATATACTAAATGAGGTTGAAAACTTTGTTTTAAATCAAGCAGATCAGGTTCCTGTTGAAAGGTATTCGAAGGAATGGTTATCAGGTGTTGTAGCTTCTTATTATGACCCTTCTAGTGCAAATGGTGCTCCAATTACGCTCGTGGGGTGGTTGAACAAGTATTTAGAAGATAATAAAGGGGATATGGCCGAAAGTACCTTGATAAAAAATGAAGTCATTTTAAAGCGTATTTTGAAGTATGAAGAATTGAGTCAGGTGCAGCTTAAGGTTAAGGATATTGATTTAACTTTTAAAAAGAGTTTTGAGCAATTTTGTAAATCAAATGGTTTTCATATTAACACTATTGCTATGACGTTGCGATTTATTAAAACAGTGTGTAATTATGCTAGTGTATTTGGCGAACCGACTAGTTCAAGTCTAAGGTTATTGAGAATTAAAGAAGTTGCTGCAGATTGGGTGTATTTGAATGAGGAGGAAATAGATAAAATAGCTAAATGGAAAGCAACTGCTGATTATTTAGATAATGCGCGTGATTGGTTGTTGATTTCTTGTTATACAGGACAGCGTATAGGTGATTTTATGCGTTTTGAGAAATCAATGATCCGATATCAAAAAAATAGAAAAGGCGAAGTTAGGCCGCTATTGGAGTTTATTCAAGATAAAACAGGAAAGGAAATGAGTGTACCGCTTTCTTCTAAGGTATTGTCTATATTGAATAAACGTGATGGAGAGTTTCCTCGATCTGTGTCCGATCAGAAATATAATACGTATATAAAGAAAGTTTGTGAAAAGGTAGGGTTCGTTGAGAAGGTTCCTGGTAGTTTAAAGGTGAAGACAAAAAACGGTTGGCGTATGGTTGAGTCGGATTATGAAAAATATAAGCTAATATCTTCGCATATTGGTCGACGGTCATTTGCAACAAATAATTATGGTAAGATTCCAACTGTATTTTTAATGAATATGACAGGCCATTCTACGGAACAGATGTTCTTGAAATATATAGGAAAAGGTTCCAATGATATTGCAATGGAGCTTAGTGAGTATTTTGATTAATTGTTCTTTCAAGGTTTGAATAGGCTTCTTTTAAAGTATTAAATGTGCTGATTTTTAAATGAGTTCTTAACTCAGATATACATATATTAAGTAGTTGTCTTTGGGTTGGTGAAAAATTTTCAATATTGGATTGAAGAAACTTGTTGGTTAGTTCCAGTGTGTTTAATATACAGTCTTCTGAATCTTTATATATATCATTTATATTTTTTTCTATCTCCTTGTTTTTAAAGACGTAATTGTCTAAAAGGTTTTTTATTGAATTTAATTTAATAAAACTACTCGTTATGACATGATATATTTCGTAGCCATCGAAAGATTGGTCATGTTTTTCTTTGTAGTAAAAATTTAATTTTATGCAATCTGTTGTGATTTCCTGATGATGTGATAAGAAAATAAAAGAAATAGATTCTTCTTGTTTTAATTGTGTGTCTGATTTGTTTTCGTTTAGTCCTTTTATTATGTTAGTGATGTCTATTTTATATTTTTTTAAATTTTCTATTTCATCATCAACTCGTTTAAAAGAAAAAACGGCTCCTAAAGCAATTAAGACAGTAAAAAAGGCAATTATAATGGTAATTGAAATATTAAAATTAGAGAGGACTAGATCATCTTTAAAATGCGACTCAAAAATCAAGCTATTGATTTGTTTTAAATCTTTTTCGCTGTTAGTAATGTATAGTTGGTCTAATGTTTTATTTAAATTATTTAATCTAGAATATAGTGCAAATGATATTAGAAATAGGACTCCAATTAATGAGCTTAAAACATATATTAGGACTTGATTATGCTTTTTCATTACTTTATTTCTTCTAATTTATCAGCAGTCATCTGAAGTGTCTTTTTGATAATAGGCTTTACCTTATCCTTAATTTCTCTATCTGTATAGCCGTCATTAAGATATACCCTAACGCTGATCATATCATAAGTGCTTAATTGGTTGATTTGTGTTTGATTTAGAGGGTACTTGGTTATAATTTCTTGACCACATTCTGTTTTAGAGCTTTGTTTTAATGTTATTATGTGTCCGTTTTTTAAAGTAATAATAGCTTCATTCTCTTCTGAAGAACAGATTTTGTATTTGTCTCTTATGTCTAGCGTTAAATAAGCCTGAGCTTCTTTGGTTTCTGTGTCTTGAACAATATGTGTCATTAGATACATATTTCGTTTCATGAAATTTTTTGTTATTCCATCTGATGCCATCCAGCCTTTATAAAGTGAAGCTTGCATTTGGATGTTTCGCTCTTTTTTATAATCGTCGATTCGGTCATATTTTTGAACTTGACCAAAGGTTGCTATTGTAAAAATGAATGTAATAAAAAGTAAAAATTGTTTCATAGTTAGTAAGGTGTTAAGTATTATCTTCTTCTATCTCTCATTACTTTGACAACGTTAAATAACTTGTCAATGTGGGATAAATTTAACACTTTATTTTCAAACATAGGATTTAATGAGTGAATGGTGATATTTCCTGAGTTAACATCGTGATCAATGATTCGTTTAACAATAACCCCTTCTTCCTGGTCCACAATGACAAAATCCCATTGGCTGATGTGTAGCTTGCTTCTCCAGTAATCTTTGGATACGTTTCTACACACTAAAATGTCGCCATCAAAAAGAGATTCTTCAGGATGTTCTTCAGAGATCATACTGTCTCCGCTCACTTCAAAACAAACGTATTCGCCTTTTGGTTCTTGTTCTTGGGTTAGTATCACGGGTATTGTAGGTAAGGTTTCCATGTAATTTTCGTCAGCAAAGCCACTAAGATAACCCGCTTTCGCATATTGCGAAACTAAAGGAACGTATTTTACAATTCCTGCAGTGATGGGAATTGCTTCTTGTTTTTTTTCTTTTCCTTTTATCATTTCTCCTTCACCCGTGAGGATCCAATCTACATTTAAATCAGGATAATTATCAATGATTATTTTCAATTTATCAACACCTAAGCTACTTCCTTTGTCTAAAAAACCTACAGAAAGTCCTGTTTTTACATAAAATTTATTCTTACTAATCCCTTTATAATCAAGATATTGTAATATTTTTTCTTTATCAGTCATGATTTTAATCAATATTAATTATTTACTAATGATAATTATCTATATATTTGTCTTGTCAATACACATAATGAGAACTATTGTTAACGTGTATTGTCTTGACAAGACAACAAGCAAAAGTACAATATTTCTGCTAAGGGATTGATAAATAGTAAAAATGATTCATATGGTAACAATTTCGCCTATTAATGAGGATATAGAGAAAAAATTGAACTCGTTGAGAATTCTCAATGAATTCATGAAAAAAGGTTTTGTTGAAAGAAAGTCTTTTGTTCAGGTTGTTATGGATGAATGTCCTGAGTTGAGCACTTATAGTGGTATGACAAAGCTTAACAACTTTTGGGCATCGAGAGATTTTTCTATCAATGACAAATTGGAACAAGTATTAGAAAATTTAAAACAATCGTAGGTATGGATGGTAAAATAATCTTAGATGGTATTTCCGCAGCTGGATTAATTGCTGCGATTACTGAAGTTGTGAAAAGCGAGCTTGGTAAATCGGAACCTGAGGAACTGATGACGCGTGAGGAAGCTGCTGCTTTTTTAAAAGTGAATTTATCTACTCTGAGTAAGTGGACTTCTGAAGGTCGCTTGATTGGATATGGAATGGTTGGTCGTCGATATTATAAAAAGTCGGAGATCATGTCGGCTTTGGAGGTTATGAAATTTTAAATCGCGCATTATGGTTTATCAAACTTTCGAGCAGTCATGGCAAATATTTAGTAACAAGTTAATTCAACAAATCAATGAAGCATATATCAGAGATTCTAAAAGAAATACCTGCGGTGGCTCAAATGGGGCAAAACTGCAAGGTGAAGCAAACAACGGTTAATCCGGATAAGTGTGAAGCAAAAACGAAAGCATGCCATCCGATGGATGTTTTCGCGGGAATTGAAAAATGTAGGCAATGCGGAAAAGGATTCTGATTGATGTTTTGTGGCCCGCGATTTTGGGCGCGCTAATGGCGGTTTTGCTATTCAGTCTAACAATTTAAAATTACAACAAGGAGTAAGGTGATTGGTTCACAACCTCATAGACATTTAATTTTTTTGTATTCCTTCAGGTTCGAATCCTGGCTCCTTGACTAAACTATTTTTTATAATCAAAACTATTGATATGGAAGCAAAAATCTTTCAAAAGATTCCTTTAAAGGATCGGTTGCAGTATATAAAAGATAATGCTGCGGCTTCTGAAACAAAAACATATCAGCGTCAGCTTGATAAGGAAGAAGTAATTAAACTTCAAAATGAGTATGCTCAAAAAGCAATAGAATTAAATATTGCTGAAGAGGAGTTAAAAAGGCATCGCGAGAGCTTTAAAGCAGTTGCAAAGCCTTTAAAAGTTGAACTATCAACCTTGATGCAAGGGATTAGAACCTCGTCTGAAGAAATTACAGAAGAAGTGTATCTGTTGGCTGATATGGATGATCAAATGATGGGCTATTACAATGCGGAAGGAGAATTGATTTATTCCCGTCCATTACTCGCAAAAGAGCGTCAGTTTTCAATTACTAGTTCGGCAATGTCTAAAGTTAACTAAATATGAAAGAAATTAAAATCAACGTCGAAAATGGCGTGAATGAGTTAGTAGTGCGTCAAGGTGATGCGAGTACTGTGCATACAGGTAGAAATGTAAATGTTGATGCTGTTACAATTCTTGCAGTTGCTGAATTTTTATCCAAAGAAAACATTACAGCTGAAATTATTTTGGATTCTGTGCTTTCTTTTTCAATTGATAAAAGAACAATGGAGCTGAAATATGGAGTAACACAAAGGCATCCTTATCAAATCAATTCAGCAATTGAATTAAATCCAGACTTAGAGCGATTCGGTATTAACTCAGGGAATAGCTATACAACTTTTGAATTGGCTGATTTTATCAAAATGAATCGTCATTATTTTGAATCAAAACCTGTTGCTATGCAACTTGTATCTGAATTGAAAAACTTCAAAGCAAAGGTTGATAAAGAGATTGAGAACTCTTCTAATGATCGTGGTAATCGTAGAATGTTGTTGAATCAGGTGATTGATTCTAATATTCCTGAAAGCTTTGTGTTGGAGCTACCAGTGTTTAAAGGTCAACCAAAAGCAAGAGTAGTTGTTGAAATTAATATCAATGATGACTTTACTTGTGCGCTTATTTCGCCTGATTTGAAAGAGTTTATTCTCTTGGAATCTGAGACATTAATCAACCAGCAATTGGATTTGATTAAAGAAATGCACCCGCAATTGCGTATTTATCAAAAGTAACCCATTGAGTTGAGTTGGCCTTTTTAGGCTAATTTGACTGAATTGGCCTAAAAAGGCCATTAATTGTTTAGAGAAATGGAAAAACCAAAAGCACAGTTTGCTGATAATTTGAGATTTCTTAGAATTAAAAAAGGGATGTCTCAACAGAATGTTTCTGATGAATTAAAAATAAAACGAGCTAGGTATTCTAAATATGAAGAGGGTGCGTCTGAGCCTCCATTTTTCTTACTGATTGAAATTAGTCGATTCTATGGTTTGAGTGTAGATGCTTTGTTGATGAAAGATGTGCGTAAAATAGCTCTTTAGGTATTGACAATTTCGTCAATAGGTAGTTGAAAATTAAATAAATAACAATGTAAAATACAGTTACATGGAACCAGGATATTATGCTATCATACCAGCGTCTGTGCGGTATGATAAGGAATTGCAACCCAATGCAAAGTTGCTCTATGGGGAAATTACAGCCCTTGCTCAACGTGAGGGATTCTGCTGGGCGGGTAATGATTATTTTGCTGAATTGTATGCGGTGAGTAATGAGACAATTTCGCGTTGGATATCGGCTTTAAAAAAGGCTGGATATATCGAAGTTGAAATCCTGAAAAACGAGGGTAATAAACGCAAAATAGCTATTGACAAAAAAGTCAAGACCTATTGCGAAAAAAGTCAAGACCTATTGATGAAAAAATCAATAGCTATTGACGAAATCGTCAACTCTAATATAAGGATTAATAATACAATTAATAATACAGAGAATAGCGCTCTCAGTTTTTTGAAAGAAAATAATCCAAGTTTATACGAAACGTTCCTAATGCAATATCAATCGAAAATCAAAGATTTTCAAAAGTTCTGCGAGCTATTTAATTGCAAAGTTGATGAAGAGGATTTGGAATGGACGGGAAAAAAGATAAATGCACGATTGACGCGATTTGCAATTAACTACATCGAAAACGAAAATAGAGCATTTGGAAAACAACAGCCTCCAATGCAACAACAAGCGCAACAATATTCTAAAAATCACTTTTAATCATGAGTCAAACAATTTCAAAAGGATTAGTTCCGCCGCATTCAAAAGATACTGAAGAAACGGTATTGGGTGGAATGATAAACAACAAGCAAGCGCTGGATGAATCAATGCAAGTGATTAAAGATTCTTCTGTGTTTTATGTTCCGGAGCATGTGCAAATATTCGAAGCGGTTCAAGAATTGTATTCAAGTTCTCAACCAGTGGATATGATTAGCGTTTCGCAGAAGCTGAGAGCGAATGGAGTTGCTGCAGAAGGTTTGGTTGTGGCACTTGTTCAAAACAGCATGTCGGCAGCGCACATTGAGTATCATTCTCGAATTCTTTTGCAATACAAGCTTCGTCGAATGATCGTGAGTTTTAATGCTGGGATGAGTTCGGCGGCAATGGATGAAAGTATTGATGTATTTGATTTGTTGGCACGTTGGAATAAAGAATTCGATACCGTTACGGAACTAATCACGACGGGACGCTCAAGTGTGACTATTGCAGAATCCTTGCAGGACCTAGCAAAGCGTTTGGAATTCATTTCTAAAAGTACGGGTGAGAGTAAAGTAACTGGAGTTCCGACAGGGTTTAAGCGAATCGACGCGTATACATCTGGGTATCAAAATGGAGATTTAGTAATTGTTGCTGCGCGCCCTGGTATGGGAAAAACAGCGAAAGCACTGAAGACGGTAATCGAAAATGCAAAGGTTGGTAATTCGGTTGGTGTGATCTCTTTGGAGATGCCAGTGCAACAGTTGACAGGACGAATGGTTGCTATTGATACCAACTTTCACTTAGGGCAATTACTTAAAACAGGATTTGATAAGCCTGAATACTTCCAAACGTTTATGATGCACTCAGGTCGAATGGCTAAGTATCAAATCGTAATGAAGGATTCAGGGGTGAATGATATCTCGGATATCATCGTTGAAGCGAGGAGTTGGAAGCGCAAGCACGATATCAAGTTGTTAGTGATTGATTACTTACAGCTTGTGAGTGATAAGACAAAAGGAAATAACCGAGAGAATGAAGTGAGTTCCGTTAGTCGTCGATTGAAGCTGTTGGCAAAAGAGTTGGATATTCCGATCATCGTGATGTCTCAGTTGTCTAGAGCAGTTGAAACACGAGGCGGTTCTAAACGTCCGTTGTTGTCGGACCTGAGAGAATCGGGTTCCATTGAGCAAGATGCGGATATCGTTGAGTTTATCTATCGTCCGGAATACTACAATATCGAAATTGGAGGCAATCCGGAGTATGACGAGATGACAAGGCAAGGGGCTGATACGGAAATAATCTTTGCTAAATACCGCGCTGGTTCCGTTGGAACAACATATTTGAAATGGATTGGTGATAAGACCAAGTTTATTGATCCAACAGATAGTAATGAGAATGGAAGTAATCAGCAAGAAACAAATGTGTATGGTAATCCTAGTGAGTATGTTCCAACTGTTAGTGCAGCTGAAGCTTTTGGGGATGATGATACACCGTTTTAAAAAATAGAGTTATGGAAAGTTTTTTTAATACAATTGAGAGTCATAAGCTAACGGCTTTCTTCTGTGCACTATTCATTTGGTTGATAGTTTGTGAATTGACTAAAGGAAAAAGAAAATAGTAACTAAAACTTCTCACTTGGATTTGTAAGTGATTAAAAATTATGGAAATGCCAACACCATGTAGTGAATGTAAAGAAGTGGTAGAGTTAAATGATTTAAGGGAATCAAACTTTACGAAACAAATGCTTTGTTATGATTGTTATAGTACTGATTCAGAACTCTATGATTTAGTCGAAGAAGCAAAAGATATTCAAAGGGATTTAGAAGGTTATGCTGACCACATGAAAGGGAATCGTGGCCTTTGGAGAGCCAAACTCAATTTATTAAGAAAGCAAATTAATGAGCTAGGCGAAGACGCAGATGACTTATTACTTTAAAACTTCCCACTTGGATTTGTAAGTGGTTAATGATTATGGATTGGAAAGAATTAAAAGATTTTTGTAACAGTTTACCTGAATCAGAACTAGATAAGACTGTTATTATTTGGGGTGAAGAATACGATATTGCTAATGTATGTGTAGAACAATTAAGTGAAGATTATTGTTATGATCCAGGTGATTTAGATATTGGATGTTTTCCTGTATCCGACACAAAAGATTTCTCTGAAGAAGATAAAGAAAATCTTGAGGTAGCTTATAGTAAAGGAACTCCTATGATAATTGAGCGCTATGGCAAAGAGAATAGATAGTATTAAACGTCCTTGGGTAGTAGAGCGCAAGCCGTTTGAAAGGAATGTAAGGAGTAACTCTGAGTTCTATAACTCGAGAGCGTGGCGCAAGTTGAGGCGCTCGTTCTTAGATGCTAATCCGTTATGCGTGGAATGTAAACATGAAGGCTTAGTTACTCCCGCAACTGTAGCGGACCACATTCAACCGATTAACCGAGGAGGTGAACGACTGAGTGAAGACAACCTACAACCGATGTGCGCGAGCTGTCACAATAAAAAATCGGCTCGAGAATCGCATGGGGATAGGGGGTAAAATCTCCCGAGAATGTGACCGCTGTACATCGCATGTTACCAAGGATTTTACTCACAATGAATTTAGGGGAGGGGGGTATGAGTGATTAATAACTAAGTTTTACAAGAATGAAAGAGAATAAACTATTAAACATGAGTGGTGAAATTGTAGAATGGGAAAATGCAACTACCACAGGAAAGAATCAACAGCTTTATGATGTCTTGGATAAGCTTCCAGCTGCAATGGCAAAATTCAATTTGACAAAGGACCAGAAGTTTTGGTACAAATATTTTGGTGAGCAGTTGGTGAGTTCAAATAAATTAACCAAGCCCGATTTGGTGCATTTACACCGATTGGCAACTACAATTGATTACTACATTCAAGCGGAAGCGGAGATCAATTCACGAGGTTTTCAAGGCGGATTGATTCAAACCTTT
The DNA here is from genome assembly GCF_009792295.1 of Myroides fluvii. Classification (NCBI taxonomy): domain Bacteria; kingdom Pseudomonadati; phylum Bacteroidota; class Flavobacteriia; order Flavobacteriales; family Flavobacteriaceae; genus Myroides; species Myroides fluvii. The sequence goes on from NZ_CP039934.1 coordinate 2,194,300, forward strand.
GCAACTGGAGCTACAAACGTAAGTGGTTATGTAACCATTCGCGAAAAGATGATCAAGGATATGGATGAATTATCTAAACATTTTGGATTTTCATTCAAGGATAGAAATAAATTGGTGGATGTGCCAAAAGGAGATCCTGGACAAGGTGATTTGTTTGCGGGGTTTTTAAATCAAAAATATAGTAACGGGTAAAAACTAAAACATGAAAAAATACAACAAGGATAAACTCAATGCATATGCGAAAGAATTGTTTGAATTATGTCTAAAAAAGGGCGTCGTTTTTGAATATTATCCATATTCATCGGGTATTGACATCAGAACCAATTCATGCCAGATAGGCCATACCTATATTTGTGAAAAGATGTTTAATTATAATCAAGGCGATGCTATGCCGATCTGGCTATTAATAAGAAAAGTGGAAGAGTTATGAAACTAACCAAAGAAATGCTTTCTTCACCAGCTTTTCAATATGCAGAAATGGTGAGGAGTGGAAAGTTGAAAACAGGCAAAAAAATACAGCTCGCTGTTGAGCGGTTTTATAAGTTCATTGAAGAGTCGGATGCAAAAGGATTTACAATTGATCACGATAAAGGAATGCGAGCCGTTAATTTCTTTCCAAATTTCTTAAATCATACAACCGGAAAGATGGCAGGTCAGCGATTTTTTTTGGCTCCTTTTCAAGCGTTTACCATCTACAATATTTTCGGATGGATTCACAAAGAAACTGGAGTGCGTCGGTTTAATACGGTTTATGATAAACGCGCTAAGAAAAACGGAAAAACAGCAGAAATGGCGGGGCTTGCTTTGTTTTGTATGTCGTTTGATGTGGAGATGGGGGCGCAAATCTATGTCGGAGCAACCAAAGAAGAGCAAGCAAAAATCTGTTGGAACCAAGCTAAGATGTTTATTGATTCTCCAGTTTCAAATCCTAACCTTCGAAATATGGGATTCCAATGTTTTCAAAAGGAAATCAAGTTTGGAAGAACACAATCCGTTATGATGCCGCTTGGAGGTGATTCTAAAACACAGGATGGAATTAACGCCCATGTTGCAATCATTGACGAGTATCACGCGCACAAGGACGATACGGTTAAGGAAAATTTGGAATCGAGTTCGGTATCCAGGAAGCAGCCAATTACTTATCATATCACAACAGCCGGTGTAAACTTAATGAGTGCCTGCAAGCGATATGAAGAAGCAGTTACAGAAGTGCTGGAAGGAAGGAATCAAGACGATCACTTGTGGGTTATGATTCATGATTTAGACGAAAGCGATGATTGGGAAAATGAAGACAACTGGTTTAAAGCAAATCCGCTTTTGGGATTTGGTTTAGATATCGATAACATTCAAAAAGAATACATCAAGGCACGGAACCAACCAAGTAAGATTCCAAACTTCAAAACGAAACATTTAAATATGTGGGTGGATGCACCTACAATTTGGATTCCAAATGAAATATGGATGGCAAATAAAGTGGATGAATTACCAATGGAAAAGTTTTCACAATTTGGAGCATATGCAGGAATGGATTTATCTACAACTACAGATATCACTTGTTATGTAGCGGTATCAGAACCAGACGAAGAAATGAATCGATATATAAAGCCTTATTTCTTTTGTCCAAAAGATACAATAGAAAGAAGAAGCAAAGAGGATCGCGTACCCTATCAATATTGGGTGGATGCTGGATATATGATTGCAACACCAGGTAATGTAGTTGACTATGAATATTTGAAAGATACTATTCGAGCAACGTATCGAGAGCTGAATATTCAACGCATTGAGGCGGACCAATGGAACTGTGCGCAATTAGCACAAGAATTAACCGAGGAGGGAATGAGTATCAGTTTCTTTAGTCAAGTAGTAGGTGTGATGTCCTTTCCGACTAAGCAATTTGAGCGATTGACCTATGAGGGAAAATTAAAACACGACGGTAATCCGATTTTGCAATGGATGCTTTCCGGTTGTTCTATCTATCAAGACGCAAACGAAAACATAAAAGTTCATAAAGGAAATTCGAACAAAGGAGGGAAACGAATCGATGGGATTGTTTCTACAATTATGGCGCTGGGTGGATCAATGTCAGTTGAGGAAGATGAAGGAGGAAAATACAGCAAACCTGGAGCTGAAGTTTATATTTAACCAATACGATAAATTATGACGATAACACAACATCATTTAGCGGTCCAGGCAGAGAATGAACGGCTAAAACAAGAAAATGAATTGATGAAGCAAATTGCTTCGACAGAAGGATTTTATGAATTCTATTTTAAAAATATCACGAAGTATTCTTCTCGTATTGATGCGTTTAATTATGTAAATGGATTGTATGAGAAGTATTTCGGGAGTAAACGATATAAGAATTATTGGAGTTTTAAAAGAACTATTAATCGTAAATTAAGTAGTGTCTGAAAAGATATTTTGCTATTGTTAATTATGATGTTGTCTGTATTAATTTAATAATTAAGATTTAACTGTGATTTATATTGTAATTACTCTCTACTTTGGTCTTGTAAGGTGTTTTTATTTAAATTCTAAGAGAAGATATTACACACTTCTCTTAGAATTTATTATAGAAAGTTATTGTAAATTTCAAAATTAAAATTGGGGTTTTTTTCTAACATTTTTTCTTTAATCAATAAATTGGTTGAGATTGCTTTTTTTCTACCATAAATTTGACTATTAGAGTTTATTCCTGAAATAAGCATCTTTAGACTATCTTCACTAAAGTCGTTTAATCTATTAAAAACACAAGCGTCGAATCTTTCGTCTGCATATAAAAACTGAGAACTAGATATAAAAAATTTTATTATTACTTCATTAGATAAGTCATTAAAATCATAATAATCTAGTGTAGCTGCGAGTTGATTTATGTAATAAACTTCTGCTTTTTGATATTTTGAAAAAGTGTCATTTTTAGAAAAATTACAATTAAATAGTTTTTCCTTTAAAAAAATTTCAATTTCATTTTTTGTTATTGAGGTTAGGTAAAATATACTTACTATTTGGAGATTGTAATCTAATTCAATTGTATTGTCAATATAGTTTTTTAATGATTCATCTAAAACTGGATATATGTCAGTATTTTTATTTAATATTGAAGTGATTAGAATACCTATCATGTCTTCGTTTAGTTTTTTTTCTAATCTTTTATTTTTAAAAAAGAATTGAGTTAAATCAAACTTTCTGTTTTCTAATAAGGTGTTAATGAATAGAATGTTATGAAACTCATTGTCTTTACATTTTTCTGAATTGCAATAAAAAACAATTTCCCAGAAACTCATTAATAAGTCTTGTTGGTGAAAGGAAGATATTTTGTTTATATAAGTCGTTGTAAAGTACTTTTTGAATTGAAGGTGTGAAAGTCGTTTTTTCTTAAATTCAATATCTGTTAAAATAATTGAAACTGTATTTATTTTATCTAGTGGTGATATTATAAAAACTTCTTGTAACATCTGTTGTATCAAGGATCTTGTCAGCTCTTTGTCGGGAGAATAAAGTTGTTTTTCATTTAGTATAGTGGGATGAGCGCATAAATGTCTTTTTTGTTTCAAATATTCTATGTTATTGAAAGTGTCTAAACTAATCAGTTTTAGTGATTCATGAGCTTGTTTTGTTAAAGTATTTTCCCAGCTCGTATCTTTTGGTTTTTCTTGTTTATTTTTTTTTATTTTATCTAAAATACCTTCTGCTTTTTGATCATTATAATCAAGTGCTAGTTCAGCTATTTTTAGATATAAGTCAGTAATCGTTACTGTGTATAACATTACAACAGCTGATCTGTAAGATTCGTGATAATATGATTTTAGAATTTCTTTAAAATATTCTCTAGTCTGTGGATTATGAATATTCTCGCTTAGCAAGTCTAAAGATATTGGTGTCATTTTTTTAGTATTTAAATAATAGCTAATATAATTAAACTTCGGGAACAAAGTTCCCACCTTGTCAAGGTTTTGCTACTTAAGTTTGCTATGTAATCATCAAATGATAAGATAGTGTTTGGATTCTTAGGTAGACTTTTTAAAACTTCTGACAGTTCGATTTCTTCGGACAATTCCTTCATGGGTTCTCCAGTAGAAGGAACGCTAGCTACTGCTTCGTCTGCATTAACGTTATCTGCATTTTATAATGCAGTTGATCAGATAAGCAACGATATAGCTAAGCTACCTAAATCAGTGTTTAAGAAAGATGAAGATAGTCGCGAGAGATACGCTGGTCATCCCTTGAACTATCTCATATCAACTGAGCCGTCAGGTCTGATGACTGCTTTTGATTTTTGGAAAGCGGTTGTCTTGCAAGTAATCCTGAAAGGAAATTGTTACGTGCGGGTTTATCGTAATAGTTTAGGTATAGAAGAGAAACTAATCATTCAAGAGGTTTATAATGTAGGCGTTAGATGTGTAGATGATGAACTGTTCTATGTAATAAAAGGAGAGGTGTTTTTGTCCAGTGATATATTGCATTTCAAAGCATTCAGCGTCGATGGAATTATGGGAATTCCTGTAATAAAATGGGCAGCTTACAATTTAGGTGTAAATCTAGATGCGCAAAAATACGCTTCTACTATTTATAATGATCGTGGTATTGGGTACGGAGTAATAGAAAGTGACAAAGCTATTCATGTAGATAATAAAAAATCTATCTCTGAAGGATTTACTAAAAAGATGGCTGAGAAGAATAAGTTTAAAGTTCCGGTTCTTGATGACGGTTTAAAATACAAATCAATTAGTGTTACTCCTGAAGAAGCACAATTCTTAGAAACCAATAAGTATTCAGTAACAGAAATAGCGCGCTGGTTGAATATTGCACCACATAAGCTTAAGGACCTTACCAATGCAAACTATTCAAACATACAAGCGCAATCTATTGAGCATGTTCAAGATTCTTTGCTTCCTTGGACAACACGAATTGAGCAAGAATTAAACAGAAAGATGTTTGCTCGCGAAAGTTCAGAATCTCTTTATGTAAAGTTTAATGAAAAGGTTTTATTAAGGGGAGATTTAGAAGCTAGGCAAAAGTTTTATTCTGCTATGGTTTATGCGGGAATAATGACTAGAAATGAAGTTAGAGCATTAGAGGATTTGAATCCGCTAGAAGGACTTGATGAGCCGTTAACACCTGTAAATATGGAATTGTTGAGTTTTATGATTGATAAAAATAAAAAGGAATTGAATAATGAGCAAGGTAGTTAGGGAAGCGGTTGTACGAGTTTTAACTGAAGAGCAAATTGAGAATAGACAAGCTGAGTTTGTAATCAGTTCAGAAACTCCAGATACATACGGAACGGTCTTTAAAATAGATGGTTGGGAGTTGGAGCGTTACGCGCTCAATCCGGTTGTGTTATATGCACATAAATCCTATTCAGATGATCCGGATATGGTGATTGGTACTTCGGTTGTGAGGGTTGAAAATGGTGAGTTGATTGCTACAGTAACCTTTGAAAATGCAGAGGATAATCCGTTAGCGGAGAAGGTGTTTAGAAAAGTTCAAAACGGAACACTTAGAATGGCATCTATTGGAGCCGATGTTCACGATTGGCATTGGGGTGATTTTGATGAAGGGGAGAATCCTGATTTGTTGTACTTCGATAGACAATCACTGTTGGAATGGAGTATCGTTCCAATTGGAAGTAATCCTGATGCGTTGAAACGATCGGCTGAATATAAAAAAGATTTTGAACAAAGATTTCCTAAAGCAAATGGAGATGTAAAAAACAAATATGCAGTTAGAGCTGCTTTGGTTGATTTAAAAATTAAAATGTTAAAGTAAGATGAAAAAGTCTGATTTATTAAAGCAGGAAAGAATGGCTCTTCTGCAACGTCAACAAGCGATATATAAGTTGGTTGAAAAGGAAGATAGAGAGGTGTCTCAGAAGGAACAAGATGAATTGGATAGTTCCGATGCTAAGATTGAAGGTTTAGATGGTGAAATTGAAGCGGCTGAGAAGCACGAAGAAAGACAGCGAAGATTTGCTGGGTTAGCAGGTGCGCCAGCAGGTGGTGGAGAAGGTGCGGAAATTGAAAAAATTGCAAAGCGTTTTTCTTTCTTAAAAGCAGCAAGAAGTATTACTGCGGGGACTGCGTTAGATGGTGTAGAAAAAGAAATGAATGATGAAGCGGTTAGAGAAGCTGAAAGTTTGCATTTAGGATTTGATACTAAAGATAGTTTCTCTATTCCTGCTTCTATGGTTCGCGCAACAGGGCAAACAGTTACTGAAGATTCAGGAAAATTTGGAGGAAAATTAGTGCCTACAGATATTAATGTAGTCGAAGGTTTTATTCCAAAATTGTTTTTGGAGGATGTGGGTGCGAGTTTCTTATCTGGATTAGTTGGAAATGTTTCTTTACCTAAATTTTCAGACTATGAATACAAATGGCTATCTGAGCGAGAGAAAATCATTTTAGAGGCAGAGGAAATTGACGGGCCAATTATGAAGCCAAAAAGAGCTGGTGCTGGGGTTTCTGTTTCAAAGCAATTGATTATGCAATCATCTGTTGCTGTAGAGAATATGATTTATAACAAGTTGCGTTTTGCAGCTGCAAGAGCCCTGAATAAAGCAGCTTTGAATGGTGATGGTGTTAAAGAGCCTTTAGGTATTTTAAACATGACGGGGGTTCAACTTGCGAAAGCTGTTGCTGAAGCGGAAATGTCTTATGAAGCGGCTGTGGAGTTATGGGGGTTGATTGCCGGAGCGAATGCAGATGCAGGAAACGAAGTGTTTATCTTGAATTCAAAATTAGCGGCAGCGGCTAAAACGACTAAAAAAGATGCGGGAAGTGGACGTTTTGTGATGGAAAACGGATTGATTGATGGTCAAAAAACAATCGTTACCAACTTAGTTGAAGAATTAGCTGGCTTGCAAACGTTGATTTATGGGAACTTCTCTGAGTTGTACATCGGTCAATGGGGTGGTGTGAACTTTACTGCTGATACAGTTACAGGAGCAAGTACAGGAGAGGTAATATTGTATTCTAACTTGTATGCAGATATTCAATCAGCTAATCCTGAAGCGTTCGCAGTAAATAAATTCTTAAAAGCGTAAGTCATGAGTACAGATAATAAAAAACAAGGACCAGGAGCAGAAAAAGCTCCTGCTCTTTTAGATCAAACAGAAACGGCTTCTAATGCAAATGTTGTAGAGTTGGAAGAGAAAGTTACAGCATTAGAAACAGAGAAGACTGAATTACAGGGGAAGTTGGAAAAAGCTGAAGCTAAGGTTGCGGAGTTAGAAAAGAAACTTCCTAAAGCAGTAAAAGCAAAGAAAAATGAAACTCTCATTCGTTTCACTTTATCCCCAGCGGGAAAATTTAAACTTCCGTACAATGTAGGCCAAGAAGTGGCTTTACATGAGGAAGTGGCAGCAGAAATCGTGGAAGCGAAATACGCGGAATACGTTAAATAAAAATCTTTCATAATTAATAGTTTGGTTGGTATGAATGCAGATGTTATTGCTATAGAAAATGTAGAAGTAGTGAAGTTGGAATTGGCGAAAAAGCACTTGCGCTTGGATGCTGATAATGACGAGGAGGATATGTTGATTGAGCTAGCAATAGCATCTGCTATTACTCAATCCGAAAACTATACTGAAAGGGTTTTAAAGAAGGGTATAATTGAATTCTTGACTCATAATGCTGAATCGATTGTTATTGAAAGATCATCTTTGAATGACAAGATTCAAAAGGTAGAAGTGTTGGGAGAAGGTGTTGATTCAATTCTTCTTCCTGCTTCTGCTTATTCTCAAACAAAAAGAGCTACTGAGATTTATGAAGTGTCTTTTAAGAATGTAAAGTTAGAACCAGAGCAACAACTCAAAGTAACAGTTGAGTTGGGGTTTGATTCTGAAACATTGCCAAAAGATATCTTATCAGCAATGCTTTTGATGATTGGAGATTCTTTTGAGAAACGTGAGGATAGAAATCAGGGAAATAATACAGCAGTGAATAATCTTTTAAGACCGTATAGAAAATGGCAGTAAGAAAGCCGTATGGCCAAGTAAATAAGCCTTTTATTGGGCAAATGGATAGGCGAATAGTTATTTACGAAAACGTTAAAACTCAAAACGGTATTGGTGAAGAAAAGATTGAAAGGCAAAAGATAACGGCCTGTTGGGCTAGAGTTGATTTTGATACAGGTTCAGAAAATGTAGAAGGGAATATTCGTCATTTAATGAATAAGAGTTTTACTATTCGTTTTAATAAAACAGTTTTGGAACGCGGGAATGAATTTATTGTAGAGTACAGTAACCAGTTTTATGCTATAACTCATGTCTCTGAAATTGGTCGTAGATCACATTTGCAATTAATGTGTTTTGTTTATGATTAAAGCGATAATTGAAGTAAGGAGTAATCTCAAGCAGTTAGCGGAAGGAGCGAAAGAGAAAGGTCGGTATCGCAAGATATTGACTGAAGTTGCTTCTGAATTGTCTTCATCAGTTAAGAGTAAAACTCCTGTTAAGTCAAAGGCTATTTCTTCCGGTCGAAAAAATGGTGCAGGTAGAGTTCAGCAAAGAGCTGGTAATCTGAAGGAATCAATAGGTGTTTTTGATTCGAAAAGTCAGAATTATGTCCGTGTTTGGGTTGGTGCAAGAGTTCAAGATGGTTTTGATGGTTGGTATGCGCAAATGGTTCACAATGGACATCGCATTTATAGGAATACCAACTCGTTAAAACGAAATCCTTTGAAGCGATGGCGTAAGAAAACACTCCCCGAAAAAACACAAGGACAAGTTAAAGCAGATCCTTTCATTACAAGAACGTTTGAAAGTAAAAAGAGTGGTTTAGAAGCTTCTTTAAAAACTAAAATCGGTGTGAATCTAGAAACATTAATAAAACAGAATAATAATGCTTGAGTTAAGTAAAAAATTATATCAATTATTCTCTGAATCTGAATTGTTTTCCGATGTAGTTGAAAAGAGAATTTTCCCTGTTGTGGCAGGTGAAGGAGTGGGATATCCCTTTTCAATTTACACGATACAACAAGTGCCAGGAACATTTGATGGAGATGAGTATAATGTGGGATTGCACACTTATTTTTCTCCGAACAAGATTAGCGAAGCTATGAGATTTTCTGATGCTGTAAAGGGGTTTATCGATGATAGATTTATTTACGAAGGATCGGGGATTGATTTTATTGATAAGGATCAAAGTATAGTAGTGTCAATTTATTTTAAAGCAATATGTGATTATGTCGATTAACGGAATTTATAAAGGAAAAAAGGTGCGTATTTCTTTAGGTGGAAAAACGCTTTATCATGCGAACTCTTGTAAAGTTGATATTTCAACAGAATTAGAAGAGATCGCAACAAAGGATACGGATGGGAAAATGAGTGTGCCTGATGGGTATTCTTGGAGTGCTTCAACAGAAGCTCTAGTTGCAGACAAGCCGCTTAGTTCAACACAAGTTGATGCAATGGATATTATTGATTATCAATTAGCAGGTACTGAATTGGATTTTGAGTTTACGACGAATGAAGAAGGGGATTTCCTTTTAAAAGGAAAAGTGATTGTTTCTCAAGCGTCTGTTGATGCTTCAAGAGGAGCGGCGGTAAAAGGTTCTTTTAGTTTTGTTGGTCAGGGTGATTTGGTGAGAGAAAAAGTTGTTTAATATGAAAAGGCAAATTAAAATCAGTGTTGAAGGTGTAGATGTGAATCTGCACTTTCCTTTTTCTGTCTTATTTAGGCTGGGAAAAAAATGGGGGATTGAATCTGTTAATGGAATTCTTGAGAAAGTAGTAAAAGTTTGTGCTGTCTCTACTGATGGTGATGTTAGTTTGAGTGCTTTAGATGTTTTATCGGATGTTCTAATTGAATGTTCAGAAAACAAAATTAGCAAGGATGATGCTTTGAATTACTTAGGTAGTAATCCTGAGGTTGTTGTTCAAGTCATTGAACTGTTAATCGAATCTGTTTCAGCACCAAAAGGTAAGGATCAACCAGAGCAAAGTGATTTGGGAAAGTAGACTATCTCACATGGGACGATTATGAACAATTGGCCTGTGGTGAGATTGGTTTGCGGTTGGATTACTTCTATGAGTTGACTTTGCGTCAATTTTCTAATATCTGTCAAGGGTATTTTAAGAAGAAGCGTTTTCAGCAAAATGAGGCATTAATAAGGGTTCGAAAAATAATGTATGCTTGTCTTTTGCCGTATCAGGAAAAGGGATTTAAAGAGCAAGATTTATTCTTATTGGATTTTGAAAAAGAATTGAACCCAGCGATTGATTTAGAGGAAGAACTTAGAGAGGTAGAGGAGCAAAGAGCGTATTGGGAAAAGGTTGATAAACAAAGAGAGGTAAAAAATACAATGTAATATGTCAGTAGCGTCAATAAATGTTGGGTTTCAGGTTAATGTAAAAGAGTTGGCGGATAAGCTAAATCAAGCGGCGGTTAAATTAGAACAGCATAAAGCAAAGTTTGATGAGATAGGGAGTTCAATTGGTCAGGCTGGGATGTATATCGGTCGTTATGTGGATCAGATGGCAGGAACTGTTATTACTACTATTGGAGGGGTGGTTTCTTTTATTCCTGAGATTATGTCTGGTATTGCAAAGTTAAATGCGGTGATAGCAGCGAATCCGTGGATAGCTTTAGCTACTGTTATTACGGCAGCAGGTACAGCTCTTTATTTTTTTACAAGAAAAGGCAGTGAAGCGGCTCAAATGCAAAAAATGTTGAATGATGTAAATACGGAAGCTTTAAAAAACACAGCAAAAGAACGTGCAGAATTGGATTCTTTGTTATTGGTTGCTCAAGATGAAAATGCGTTGAAAAAGGATCGTCTGGATGCGATTAAAAAGCTTAATGAAATTTCTCCTCAATATCTAGGAAATATAAATCTAGAAACCATTAATACGAAAGAAGCTACAGATGCTATTGGCAAATACATAAACGCCTTGAATAGTAAGGCAAGGGAACAAGCTTTAATGGCGAAAAAAACACAATTGTATCAAGAGCAAATCGAAGAAGAAGCTAAAAGTGTGCAGCGTTTTCAAGCTAATGCGGATGCTTTGTCTCGAATTTATGGAGGGCAGGCGGGTGTTATTATTCGTACCAAGGAGCAATTAGAGGATTACATAAAAGAGTTAAGTCTTAGTAAACAACAAGCGGCTGAGTTTAGAGAAGAGTATTCTAAGCAGTTAGGTGTTCTTGAAAAGGGTAGAGAGAAGTATGAAAGCAAGATTGCAGTTTTAAATGATTATGTTAAAGCAGAAGGTTTGGCTAATGGTGCTGTTGATGCATCAAGTAAAGTTCATGAAAACTCAGATAAAGCGATATCAGAAAAGATTAAAACCCTAAGATCTGAAAGAGAAGTTTTAGATCGTTCTTCTAGTAAATATAAAGAGCTTACTGCAGACATTGAGCGATATGAGGCAATGCTTTCAAAGGCTAATAAACCTAAGGCACCAATAATTAAAACCCCTAAAACAGAAAAAAGAGAAAAAGCAACTGTTGCAGCTGTTGATTTTTCACCTGTGATTGCTGGTTCTACAGCTGAAATGGAAAAGCAAATCAAAACATTGGAAAGACAAAGAGAAGCTATTCGAGTTGTTTTTGGTGAGGCGAATCTTGCGTATCAATCTTTGACAAATCAGATAAAAGATATTGAGTTTCAAATCAAAATTGATGTTGATGAATCCAGTTTGAATACAAGTCAATTTAAATCGTCGTTCGATAATTTTCAATCTTATGTTGAAGGTCAAGCTCAATTGAGTAGTGATGTTATTAGACGTAAACAAGAGGAGGCTCAAATTTATGCAAATTTAGCAGGTGATTCTTTTGCAGCCTTTGGTAGTTCTTTTGTGCAATCTATGGGAGAGGCGGAAAACGGTTTGGAGCAATTCGGTCAAGCTATGGCTGAAGCTGTTGTTAAAATAATTGCTATGGGGTTGTCGCAATCAGTTTCCAACTCGGTTGTTATTGGTACAGAAACGGCAAAAGGATTTGGTCCAATGGCAGCCTTTGTTTTACCCGGTTTAATAGCTGCCGCTATGGGAGCTGTTATGTCTGCACATTCGCAAGTGCCGAAATTTGCAGATGGTGGAATTGTTTATGGGCCGACCCTAGGGTTAATGGGGGAATATGCTGGGGCTACTCGTAACCCTGAAGTAATTGCTCCTTTAGATAAACTGAAGAACTTAATCAAACCTGCAGGTGGTGGAGAAACGCAGATTTTTTTAGGTGGAAGATTGGCGGTTAGTGGTGGTGATTTGAAATTGATTTTAGATCGTCATGCAACAAGAAGTAAACGAATTGGGGGATGAAACAAGTTAGGATAAAAATAATGGATACGGAGTCAGAGGTTTATGTCGATGTTATTGATGTTAATGATCCGTTGTTATGGAATGATGCAATCGAAAATCAAGCGGCTAAAAGTTCTGTTAAACTTACGTACGAAGGTTCTGATGATAAATATCAATCCTTGATGACTTCGTCTTTAGTTTTTGATTTATTAGTTAAAGATGGGGCGGATGGTAAGTTCTACCATTTATTTACGGGATCAGAAACTAGGTATCAAGTTGATTTGACTGATGAGAATAATGTTCTGTTATGGCGTGGCTTTTTGTTACCTGACCAATATTCAGAACCTTATAAGTCGCCTACTTTATTTGTGTCGATGACTGCAACGGATGGTATAGGAGTGCTTGAAGGGAAAGAGTTTCCTGATACGGCCTATTATACTACAGATAGGTCAATTATTGATTATCTGTGTAAAGCTTTAGAGATGACAGGTCTTAAACAAGATTTGTATTTCTGTCCTTCTATTGTTGCAGGTAACGGTTTTCGTTGGGATGAAATTTATGTGAATGGAAGATTGTATACAGAAGATTACGAAGAAGAGGAATTCGGAATAGGTGGGAGTTGGGAAAGGGATACTGTATATGATGTTCTTGAAAATATTGTTCATGATTTAGGATGTAAACTATTCACCTATAATGGGAAATGGTGGTTGATAGGTATTAATCAGCAGCACAAGGAGCTGTTATCTTGTTTTATCTATGGTTATGATGGCGAATATAAAGGAGTGTCGCAGGTTTCTATACAAAGTTCAAAAGTTATTTTTACAGCAGATCCTATAATTTCAGTCCAATCTCCATGGAAGAGGGTTGAAGTTTCGGCTTCATATGATGCAGATAAAGATGTTGTAACAGAAAAGTTTTATAAAAAGGATCAGACTATATTCTCTAATGATCCTTATATCCATTGGAAAAAAAATCATTGTTCTATTAATGAAATTCCAATAGAGGGTAAATGGTTTTATGAGTTTACTTATCCTGGGCAAACACTTCCAAATATAAGTCCGGGTTGGCCACGTGTTATTGGTCCCGCAGGATGGAAAACGGAAAGTAATATACGAGGTTCATATATAGAGTTGTCAGTACCTATTTGGATAGAAAAATCGGATTCACAATGGGAGTGGAAAAAAATAGATTTTGAACTAGACTTAGTAGCTTATACTATTAATGGAACTAAAGAGAAGTTTGATAATAGAGAGTATGAAAATGTGATGCGTTACGAATTGATGGTTGGGGATGATGTATTGAATTCTAATTTCCCTGATTCTCCTAGATATAAAGATTCTGTATTAGACTTAAGGTTTTCTCAAGGTCGTAACGAATGGCAGGATGGCAATAGTACGGGAGTAAATCGGGTGTGGGTAGAGCAAAGAAGTTCTTTGGCGGGAAAAATAAAACGTCAACACTTAGTGATAAATAAAAGTGGATGGTTGCAATTGAGACTTTATCCTCCTGTATTACTAAATAATTTTACTCCTACTTTTAATGATATCGGTATTGCTAAGTTGTCTATAAAGCTAGCATCAAAAAATAAATTCCTTTCTAATAAGATTCGTCAAATTGATTATTCAACTAAAAAAACAGTCGATTTATTTCATATAGATAATGCTCAAGATAATAGTTTTAAAAAATTCATTTTTAAAAGAACAGGTGTTAGTGAGCAAAAATCATGGCGTCAGAGTTGGAAGCGAAACGGGGTAAATGAGAGTTTAAGATATGGGGAGTGTTTTGCGAGAATGATTCACGATGTTCAGCCTAAACCTCATATTAAAATCGATGGTCGAGCTGTGGGTGTTTATGGGCCTTTGAATTTATTTGAATTTCATTGGCGTGAAAATAAAAAGTTTATACCTACTCGTATTGATATTGATTTTTCAGAAGGTAGAACGGAGTTGACCATGATAGAAAATGTTTTTGAAAATGTTACAGATGTATATTGGTGATTACTGGGTTCGGCATGTTGTATTTATTCGCGTGCCTGGAGAACCATTCGGACCAATAACAAAGGAGCGAATTTATTGTGTAGATGAATATTGTGTAGAAGAGTATGTCAGATAGAATAGTATATAGAAGAGAAAAGGGAAGGCAGTTGAGTTCTGCTGAAGTAGATGGAAACTTCCAATACCTAGATGAAAGAATTGATAAAATTGCTCAAAAGGACTATTTCATATATGATGCGGGTTATTCATTGTCTAATAGCAATGTGGTGATTAACCCTCGTTCTAAATGGTTGATTGGTGGTTTAGAGTTGGAGAATATAGTTGAGTTTACATTTAATATTCCTCGTGCAGATTGGACAAAATATCGAGTAGATGTAGTCGTGGCAAATGCAAGTGGTTCGCTTGAGCTTATTACCGGAATTGAAAGTTCAGAAGGTTATGTTGTTCCGCGTATAGTTGGAAACTTTTTGCCTTATCTCTATTTGTATGTGAGCGATGCGGGGTTGCAAAATGTGGGTTCTGAAGCTGTGGGGGATTTTATTTCTAAACTCTCGTATCGATGGATTCAAGTTGATCATCACGATAAGCTTCTTGCTGTTGATGTGAATGAGCGAAACATTAATATCATTGGAGGTAATAGCTTTATCGATGGAATTATGAATGGTGTTTTTGGAATTGCCATTGATGAAAATTATCCTGACGGTTTTGAAGTTTCAATTAGAAATAAAAGAACGCATTATTTGACGATTATTCACGACGCTTTAGAAGTTAATTTTCCTATCCAGCTCTATACGCAAAAGGATTATTTTCTAAGACCAAACGAAACTATCGTTTTAAAGTATGTCAAATCTGAGCAGTGTTTTGTTGTAAGCGGTGGTTTGGATATCCAATTGACGTACCAAAACGTAGATGATATCCTTGGAACTGATTCTTTACATCTCTTCATCGATTCTTCAGAAGGCGAAACCATTGCAGCGGATAATCTTCAAACCACCTTAACAGCAACCGTAGAACGTTACTTCAATGATTTTACTAACGAAGTTGTCTCTTGGCAATGGTTCAGAGAATCGGGCGATACGCAAGAAGATCGCGATTCGGATGCTATATGGAGCCAAGGCAAAACCGAGCGAATCATTCACTTAACAGCAGCTGACTTTACACCAAATATTCATTCAAGATCAATTGTATTTGTATGTCAAGCAATTGTACAAAATCAAAAATTAATCGCGAAAACAAACATAGGATAATGAAAAAGGGAATTATAGATATAAAAGTAGTTTACAAACCGCTGGACACTTATAAAAATGTTACAGTTCGCAGTGGTTCAAATAGGCAAAATTACAACGCGAACACGCGTTATTTTGAGCCTGACCGTCGTATTGACCCTTATGTTGTATTGGTCGAATGTGGTGTAAATGATACGCATAACATTGTAAATGGATTAGTGAATGCAAATCTCACGGACGTGGTTTGGAAGCAATCAACTCCAACGGGTTATAAAGACATTTTAACCACGGACAAAGAGTTCAAAATAGGAACTGGAGCTGATAAAGGCAAAATCACCATCTTTAAAAACGTGAGTGATATTGAACCGGTGACTATTTTATTTTCAGCAAGATTCATGGATAACACAACAAAACGTGTGGTAAACTTTCAAGAATCGTTTAATCTGATTACACTTCCTATTGCTGAATCACCGGTGCTTTTGGAAATATCTGCGCCTGTAGGATATAATTTATTTCCTACAGAAAACAACCAGGGACTTATCTGTCAAGCTGATTTATATCGAGGTAAAGACAAAGTTCCTGCGGCTTATTGGTGGTACAAGGGTAATACTTTACTAACTGAAAGCAACGGTTATTCCGGAACAGCTAAAAATAAACTTTTTGTTCCTGCTTCTGCTTTATCTAAAACTGGTGATGTGTTTAAATGCGAAGTCGCGGATTGTTCTGAGTATTTGAATCAATTGATTGAACAAAAGGTTGAAGCAGACGCTCAGGTAATTGGATGGAGGGATTTGTATCAACGAGGAGATGTTAATGTACTTCAAGATTCTATTTTTAATAAAGTATCACCTAAATGGATGGGGGCAAATAACGAGCCTAAAGCTAATATTGAAAATGGAATTTTAAGAGTGGTGTCAAACACACAAACTTCTCAGCAAAATATTGTTGGAATTACAGGGGATTGTTCAGTTCGAATCTACGTAAAAAAAGTGTCTTCATCATCAGTAGAGTTTATTGCAAGATTTGGTGGAGTTAGTGGTCCTTCGGGGAGAGCTTCATTTACTAATATCAAAAATGGCGATGTATTGGATTATACCTATACAGCTACAGGAAACTTGAACTTTATTTTTAATATTCAACCGTTAGCAGGAGCGTTTATAGAAATAGAAAAAATCATGCTAGTTAATGGAATTGTATCTAAGGATTGGACACCATTGAAAAAAGAGATGCAAGACTTAATCACTCAAAAGACAGAATATTACAAAGCGAATACTTCACTTCCTGAAGATTATCGTCCTAATCCTAAACCATCGAAGCTTTATAATGCAGATTTCATGTTGATGAAGAAGTTGCCTGGTTATACAGAGGAAATCTTGTATCCAACTTCTGTATCGCCTGAAGCGAGTTCCGTTCAAGTAGAAATGGTGCTCAATACTAACAATGGTACCATCCAACAACCGGAGGAACTTTTTTCGGTTGGATGGTTAAAACAACCTGACGGCTCATTCAAATACAAAGGATTCAAAGTGAATATTACTATTGAAGATATCAAGGCTTTGAATGAGGCGAATAAGCAATTGGATTATGAATTAAGAGAAGACTTAACCTTAAAACCATAGTTATGAAGTATGTAATAATGAATGAGGAGTTGGCTATTGAAAAAGAAGTCATTCCTGCAGATCACTACTTTCCTCAAAAAGAAGGAGAGGTTATTTTTAAAAAAGATATCCTTACGATTTACGGTCAAAAGGGAAATCAAATTGATTTTGAATACGAAGAATTAGAAACCGCGCAAGCATTAAATATTATTGACTCATGGAATTAGTAAGAGGAAAAAGAACAATAAAAATTGGAAAGAAAGGTGATACAATCTCAAGTTCACTAATTGCGGATAAACCGCTAGTGGCTAAGTATCAAAATGGAGTTGTTGTAGGAAGTTGGGTAAATGAAGCGGAACAGCGAACAGTATATGCTCAAGTCCTAACGTCTTTGACGAATACTCCGCTTTCTACTACCCAATTGACAAATGTTGTGTGGCGTTGGAATGGGGTTGTGATAGGAGGTTCAAGTTCAAATTTTGAAAAGACCACGTATAATATTGGTTCGATTCAAGTACCAGCATTAAAAATCAAAAAAGATATTATGAATTCAATCGATACCACAAGTTCGATTGAATTTAGTGCTAACGCATACACTGGGGGATATACCACGGCGATTACAGCTCTAATTAATGTTGTAAAGGAAAATATATCAGCCAATACATATAATGCTTATATCATTGATGCAAACGGTCGAGGAGCAACAATAACAACAACTTATCCAAGTGTAACATTAAAAGCAATCCTAGAAAAAGGGGGTATTGAAGTAACAGCTGGAATCACATACCAATGGTTTAAAAGTACCATGGACGAAGCCGAAGACTTGGCTAATGATCCCATTGCAGATAATCGTATGCTACTGCCTGGGAAAACACAACAGACGTTAACCTTGACGGCGAGTGATGTTCAAACGTATGATACTTATATCTGCCAAATATCAGAAAACGGTCAATTGGTAAAATCAGCGATGATGTCAGTGCGTGATGAAACGGATTCGCTAGAGTTGATGTATAACGTTGAAGGAATTGAGGACGATTTGCAACCTGGGGGGTCAATTAAATACACGCCTAAAGTTGTGTATAGAGGTACAGCAACGCCTGCATCAGGTTCTTGGGTTTACAAGTATCAGAAGGTGAAAGTAGATGGAACAACCATTGGAAATCAAACCAGTGGGACATCAGTAACGGTTACCTATACGGAAATCGAAGCTGCAGGAGTGTCTGAAATTAGTGTGCTATTTGAGGCGCAAGAAAATTAAAGTATATGGGACAAGTAGTAAGAGGATCAAGAAGAATAGGTCTTAGAGAGCGCATCAAATCGGTGCGCATTCAGGCTACGGGTACGCAGTTTCAAAACAATACACCTTCAACCATTACTTTAAAGGCTGTTGCACAGAATTTTGAAGCAATTAGCTATGCTTGGTACAAAGGAACCGGAACAACGATTGTAGGAACGAATCAAAACTTCGTGATTGCCCATGATCAAGTCTCAACGGTTGAAACCTATCGAGTTGTTGTAAAAAACAATCAAAACCAAGAATACGAAGATTCGATTTCTATTTCTAAAGTTATCGATGGTCCACAAGGCCGTCCTGGGCAATTGCCTATTCAACGTGAATGGGTGGCTGGTGATGTCTATCGAAACAATGATGAAGTAGTTGATTATATCTATCATCGCATTACGGATAGTTGGTGGAAACTAAAACCGGGTTACAACAATGTGACTGCGCAAATTAATCCAACAAATGAGTTTATCCGGTTGAATTCGATGGAGCAACTAGCGGTTAATCTTTTAATTGCTGAAAATGCAAACATTGCGGGCTTTGTTTTTAAAGATCAAAAGATGGTGAGTCAATCACCATCACCATTGAATCCAAATTTAACCTTGGATGGTGTTAATGGTCAACTCAAAGCGTTAGCAGGGCAAATTGGAGAATTTCAGATTAATGAAGGGTTGGAGTATAATAAAGAAGGGAATAGAATAATTGCAATGCAGGTGAAGCCTTATCAAAAGTTTTTCAGAATTGATAAGGACGGAATGAAATTAGTGAGCGATGACTGGTATTCAGGCAACTTTTGTGGTGAAATGTCTTCTGGTGGGAATATGGTGTGTTATCAAGGTAATACCCATAACGTAAGATATGAAGTTTCTACCGGTGGTGTTGATTATTATCTGAAGATACACGGGTTAGGTATGCTTCGCGGTGCTACTTACAAAGCGGCTTTATGGGTTAAAGCCGTAGTTAGGGATGCGGATGCTATCTTGGTAGAAAAAGGAGGTGTCACAGTGAAAAATGGTAATATCAATGTACAAGATGGTGAATATATGGCTAATGGTCGTGAAGGTGTTACAGGTATGAAAAATATTGGAGGTATTAGTTTAAGAGTTGATAAAGGAATTATAACAGGGTGGTAGATGAAGTATTTAATCGATTTACAAGAGTATTTGTTCTATAATCTGCAACAGATTGGGGTGAGTGTAAAACTATCAGGAATCATGGGGATTTTTATAGTAGTTGGAGTGAATATATCTGATGTTTTTAGCAAATGGTTGAGTGAAAATATCGATTATGTTGTTATTGCTTTAGGCTTAGTTGCTATTGATCACTTATTAGGTTCGGGTGTACATCAGTGGTTGAAAAAGGATTTTGAGTGGCGTTTGAATATTATTGGCTTGCTAATTAAGTTGGCTATGGTTCTTTGTGGTGGATTAATTTTTGAAGGGTTGGCACATATTACCAAAGAGCAAGATTTGGTTTATACTTATTTAAAGATGACAACGCGTTTAATTGTGTGTATTTATCCTGGACTATCTGCCATGCGAAATATGAATTTAGTTACAAAAGGAGTTTTTCCTCCAGCTGCATTAGTAGGAAAGTTTGATAGCTTCCAAAAGGATTTAAGTGTTGAAAAATTAAAACAAGGAAAAGAAAATGAAGGAGATTAATTTTGAAGTATTTGAAGCGTTGTCGTTGGATAATGCTTCAATTTTTGTAAACAAATACAAAACTGCTGCTAAGGAGATTGAAAGGCAAACGGGATTGAGTCATATTGCGATATTGGTTCAAGCAGCGCTTGAGAGTGGTTGGGGGTTAAAAGTAGTTGGAAATAATTTCTTTGGCATTAAGTGGACTGGAAAGGGAGAGAAGCAACTCGTTACAACGACTGAAATTCTTTGGAGTCCTAATGTAAAATTTCCTGAGGTGTTATCGATGACTAAACGCGCAGATGGTAAATACGTGTATAAAGTCAAGGATTGGTTTAGAAAATATGATACACCGGAACAAAGCTTTCAGGATCATGTGTTGTTTTTTCAAGAGAATAAGCGCTATGCTAAAGCTTGGGAGGTTCGAGGGGATTATAATCGCTTTTTTGAAGAAATTGCTAAGGCTGGATATGCAACTGCGGATAATTATGCAGACTACCTTAAAAGTGTCGCTAAATCAGTAATTAAACGTTTATGAGAATAGTTGTATTGTTGATTGTGATGCTTGGATTAGTAGCACAATCTTGTGGATCTCGTAAAGTTGAAAAACATAGTAAGTCATCTTTGGAAGAAACGAGTACTTCTCTCCAGGAGCAAACAAAAGTTACCGAGATTCAATTTGATAGAAAAAGGATTTTCGAGATTATGCGAGAGTTAAATATTCGCAATGGATCTATAACTTTTAATCCGGATGGTTCCGTCACGGCCAAGGGCGATGAGATTGATTTGAAGAATAAAGAAGCTGGCGAGGAATTGGAATCGATTGAGGTGAAGGAAGAGGATACTAAGCTGGATCTTGATCAGAAGGAAAAGAAAACTGAAGAGGATAACGGAAAGAAGGTGGATCGAGAGCAATTTGGTTGGTGGGGGATTATTGTACCAATAGGGGTAATTGGATTTTTGATTTACATGTTTAGAAAGTCATTGAAAAAAGTAAGCCGACTGTTTTAGTCGGCTTTTTTTATTGTGTAAGCTTTGTACAAAAATGGTATTGCTTCTTTGTTTATGAAATCTATATAATTTACAAAGTGTTCAAGTGCTTTTTCAGATCCTTCCATATAATTGAAGTTATCTTTAAATATCTTATTTTCTTTATCATATACAATTTTCGCTTCAATATTTGAAATATTATGGATAAAATCATTTCGAATACTTAATATTGGCAACAAATTATCATTATTAATTAATTTATTAAAAGTATCGTTGAGTTCATTATTTTTAAATGTCTTATTTAATATTTTATCAACCTTACCTTTAGTGACAACCTTTTGTATTCCAAGGTTAAACATAATATTTATCAGATGTAAAAACCTATCAAAAGAACCACTAATTTTCAAATAAAACATTTCGTAATTTGTTTCAAAAAGCAAACTTGTAGCTACTTGTTGTTCATTACCAAATTGATTTGGGTTCTTACTTGCGTAATATAGTCCTATTGATAAATAGTGATTAGCAACACTAATGTGATTAATCATTTGTTCATAAAAAACTTTTTGCTCTTTAAGATAACTAGAATGGAAAATATTTTCTCTATTTAATTGTTTTTCATCATTCTTTTTAATTGCATCAATATCATATTTATCTAATTCAGGATATTTCTGATAGATTGCTTTCATATTTTCTTTACTTGGGAAAGTAAAATCATCCCATTTCAATTCTGTTTTCATTTCAAAAAAATTAGATGCTTACATGTTTTACACTTCTTGTAAGTTAAGAAATAATATAAGAAAGGTTGTACTAAATATTTTTAGTATACAATAAGTATACATTATTATGTGTTTTGTTTTATTATGTTGTTGATTATGTTGTTTTTAATTATTTTTTATCAAACCCCATTTCGGTCACAAAAAAGCGCAGATAACATCTTGTTATTTGCGCTTTTTTAGTTAGGCGTAATGAGAAATCAGGGATTGGTGAATTTTTAAGCATAGTTGTCCTTAGCGAAAACTATACACTAAGATCACGTATAATGCCTTGCAACCTCTCCTCTTTATTATTTAGGCTCTAACTTTAGATACTTGTTTTTTCCGAAAGTGATATAGTATAATGCGAAGAAAGGGCTTGTACCTTTTAAATTGAAGTATTGCATTTTGCCCTCTTGTATTGTAAAGGAGAGGTCGTTGGATTTGCACCAATCAATTTTAGCAGTAAGTGTATGGTGACCTGAGGGAATATCAAATACTTTTGTTTCTCCATCTTCTATCGTTCCAATCTTTTTTTCTCCTAGATAAATAGCTATTTTACGTGCCTTGTTAGAAAATTCAGAACTGCGTTTAACTACAATTTTTGACATGGGTATTGGTTTAAAAAGTAAGGAGTTGATTGCGTTTTATTGTATCCTATTTTTTACGCCTTCAGTTTGTGGTTTGTGTATTTTAAGAATAAATCGACAATGGGATAATGAACTTCCATAATCTCTTCTTTAGAAAAGTTGGATAACGGAAACCATTGTAAAGCTTTGATATCATCTTTGGGGTGAATGTCGCTTGTTTCGAAAGGAATTTCTAAAAGGTAAAGATGGGTAATGATTTTGTCTTTGTGGTTTCTGTATCGAGGGTCGTCAATTTTAGTAGATCCTACGTACTTAATTTCGTCTGCAAGAGCTACGAGATTGGTTTCTTCAAATAACTCTCTTACAGCGGCTGTTTCATAGCTAGAATCGTCTGCGTCAACGAAACCGCCAACAAATCGCCATTTGGGTTCGTGTTCTTTTCGGCCTAATAAAAGAGAGTAGGTGTGGTCTGGATTTAATCGCAACACAGCAATATCGACTGTAGGAATTGCGTTTGGATAAACTTTTTCTTGCATTTTTTGTTGTTTTGAGGAGATGAAGGTAAAACAAAAAAGGCTGAAATTACCTTCAGCCTTTGTGTTATTTTAAAAATGAAATGATTTTTTCCAAAGCCATTCCTCTTGATCCTTTAATTAGAACGGTGTGATTGGCTAATAATTGGGCTACGTCTTCGTGTTGAGCTAAGAAATCCGCAAGCGTTTCATAAAAGGATATCGCCGTTGCCGTTGTTGTATCTTTTGCTTTTGCAAATTCTTTTCCGATGAAGAATGCTTGTTCAAAGGTAGTTTCCTCTACTTGTTGAATGATGTTTTGATGCTCTTTTTCACTGGCTGTACCCAACTCAAACATATCCCCTAAGATGTATATTTTAGATGTGGTAGCAGGTAATTGGTTAAAATTAGCTATAGCGAGCTCCATGCTAGAAGGATTCGCGTTATAAGCATCTAGCAAAATGACGAATGGCTCTTGCTTGATCCATTGGGAGCGATTATTGGTGGGGATATAATCTTGAATGGCTTGACTAGCTTCGGCCAACGAAACACCAAAATACTGTCCAATTGCCACAGCTGCCGCTATATTGGTTGCATTATATTGCCCAGTCAAATGAGAGGTGATGCGTTGTTTTTCTAGTTGTATTTCAGCTAATTCAGTATGTTGAATTATTTCAATTTCTACGTTTGCCTCTGTTTCTTTTGAGCCAAAAGTAAATCTAGAGAAGGTTATGGTTTTTGCGTCTTGTCTAGGGTCATTCATATTGACAAAGGCAATTTTGTGATTATCCTCTAAGTAATCGTAGAGTTCACTTTTTCCTTTGATTACTCCTTCAAAACCGCCAAAACCTTCTAAATGAGCTTTGCCAAAATTGGTGATATAGCCATAATCTGGTTGGGCAATGGCACATAAAAGAGCAATTTCGTTGAGGTGATTGGCGCCCATTTCTACAATTCCAATATCGGTTTCGTCATCAAATTGAAGTAAAGTTAGAGGTACTCCAATGTGATTGTTGTAATTTCCTTGGGTTGCTTTGACGTTGTATTTTCGACTTAAAACAGCTTTAATTAGCTCTTTGGTTGTTGTTTTTCCATTGCTACCCGTTAAGGCAATAATAGGAAGACCTAATTGCTGTCTGTGGTAGTTGGCTA
This sequence comes from Myroides fluvii, assembly GCF_009792295.1. NCBI lineage: Bacteria > Pseudomonadati > Bacteroidota > Flavobacteriia > Flavobacteriales > Flavobacteriaceae > Myroides > Myroides fluvii. The sequence continues at coordinate 2,218,277 of NZ_CP039934.1, forward strand.
ATTGTTGTAAGGCTTGTAAGGTGTTGGGAACAAGAAACATTTTCTCTCGGTCCGTTACAAGTTTAGGATTGTCCATGATTACATAGCGCGCTCCTTTATTCAATGCGTCCTGTGCAAATTCATTTGCGTCAAAATTTTCGCCTTTTAAAGCGAAAAAAAGACTGTTAGGTGTAATGTTTCTCGTGTCAATTGATATGCCGTCAGCTTCTGCGAAGCAGCTGTATAATTCTTGTATATTCATCTGTCAAAAGTAAAAAAAAAGTCCTAATTAAAATTAGGACTTTTAAAAGAAATATAGGTTATCTTATTTTAGTTTTTCGTTTTGCGAATCACTTGTTTTTGACCCACTTTAGTCATGGCTAAACGGAATCCGATATAATCAGTAGCTTGATCTTCAGGATAGAATCTTCTCGTTGCAGGATCTAACCAATAAGCTCTGTCTTTCCAAGAACCACCTTTGATTACACGGCTCTTTTCGTTGAAAATATTCGTGATTTGTTTTTCTTTTTTGCTTGCAGCAGCTGTTTCAGCATCCTCTTGATCTGCTGTTTGTGTTAAATCAGCATCATAAGCAATTTGTGAAACTTGCCCTGGTAAGTTGCGCAATCTTAAGCGACCATTAGACAAGGTGTCGAACTGAACGGTTTGATCCGTTACGATTTGTGGCTTTCCATCAGGTCCGATTTGATTTTTGTAATAAATGTTCCCTTTGAAAAAGTTAAAATCAGTATCGATTTGATCAATTTGCGGATCGTAAACATCTGCTACCCATTCTGCAACGTTACCAGCCATGTCATACAAACCGAAATCGTTAGGAGCATAAGATTTTACAGCATTTGTGATGTCTGCATTATCTGTAGCCCAACCTGCGATTCCACCGTAATCTCCGCGACCTTGTTTGAAGTTAGCATATTGAGATTTTAATGTATTGTTGCGGCTTTTTCCAGATTTTTGAGTAGGATTTTCCCAAGGATATGTCTTTCTACCTTGGTAGTTGTTGTATTCTCTCGTACCAGCCATTCCAATTGCTGCATATTCCCACTCTGCCTCAGTTGGTAGACGGTATTCAGCTGTGAAAAGACCATAGTTCATTGTCGCATAAAGGTTTTTTTCTCCTTCTTTTGCTTTATTTTTTACACCGCGATATACGATATCTGTATTACCTCCGTAAACAGCTTCTGGATTCGCTAAATACGTTTCTGTACTAAAGTGTGCATCAGCATAAGCTTCCACAATCTTAGCGTCTTTTTTCAGATACCCAGCTCTTTCTAAAGTTAACTCATTAACTCGGTCTGTTCTCCATTTTGCGTAATCATTTGCTTGTAACCAAGTTACTCCAACCACAGGGTAGTTAGCGTACGCAGGATGTCTTAAATAGCTGGAAATAAGTGTTTCGTTGAAACCTGAACCACTTCTCCAAACAGTTGTATCTGGCAAGGCGCTTTTGTAGATTTCTGCATAAACTTGATTTGTAGGAGGAAAAACACTCTTAAGCCAGTACAAGTATTCATTATAGGCAATGTTGGTTGTCTCAGCCTCATCTAAATAAAAAGATTGTACATACTGTTGTTTTGGATTGTTGTTCCAATCAGCCATGATGTCATCTTGTACTCTTCCCATTGTAAAAGCACCCCCTTCAATGGATACCATACCCTTAGGATTCTGCTGTTCAAAATTCGTGTTGTACTGAAAGCCTCCTTTTTTATCATTTATTTTCCAACCAGTAGCAGAAGAAACTCCATTATTTGTGTTACTGCAACTCGTTAAACCAACTGTAGCTAGTAGGCCAGCAAGCAGTTGTAAAGTCATAAGTCTATTAATCTTCATGTTAAAAACGGGTAAATAATTTGACGCAATATAAGAATTAACGATTAATTAGCAATATCCTTGCTATGAATATTTTAAAAAAAACTTAATTTTTGTGTTCAAAAATAATTATGATTATCTAAATAACGCTTTTTTTATTCGTGTATTGTGTATGGAAAAAATAATTATTTTTGCCTAGGAATAATTCTTCCTCATGCAAATATATATGAAAATAATTATTAATACACTACTGATTCTTACTTGCTTTACACTTTTTTCTCAGTCGAGAAGATTAGAGCTGAAATGGGAAAATAAACAGGTTGAACAGGCCTTGTCTCTTGACGATTTTGACGTGGCCAAAATAGATAAAAATTTAACATTTGAAAATGTTAATAATAAGTTAATTTATTCTGTTTTGGAAACAAATATTCCGCCTGGTTTTAAAAATAATGTACGAATTCTTCAAGTTACTTACGAAGATTTAGATGCAAATTTGGTATCTGAGGCTAAGAAAAAGTTGTATCAAGAGGAATTAAATATGCAAATAAAAACGGCAAATGTCAATCATATTGCTCAAAGTTACGTGTATTTTTCACCAATTCTTTACTCAAATGGGGTGTTAAAGCGCGTAAAAAGCATCTCTTATGTTGTGGAAAATCAATCTTCCCTACCAATACAAAAGCAAAGTGACAGGAATAGTGGCAGGAATTTTATATCAAATACTGTGCTTAAGCAAGGAAGTTGGTTCAAATTCGGGGTCACTAAAACCGGAATTTACAAGTTAGATAGAAGTTTTCTCAATCAATTAGGAGTGCCTCAAACTATAGATCCACGTACAATTCAGATCTATGGAACAGGTGGAAAAATGCTGCCTTTGCTTAATCAAGCGAATTATCCCACTGATTTACAAGAAAACAGTATATATGTGCATGGTGAAGCTAAAGGGACGTTTAATGCTGAGGATTACATCTTGTTTTATGCTGTAGGAGTTGATCAGTGGAATGAAGAAAGTTTAACCTATAAGAATTTATATGTTGATGAAGGCGTGTATTTTTTGACTTATGGACAACAACAAGGGCTGAGAATTTCCAATTTTGTTGAACCTTCCGCTAGTGAAGTCACTACAATAACGACATTTGATGGACGGGTCTTTCACGAACAAGAACTTGTAAACATCGGTAAGCTTGGTAGAAAATGGTTCGGAGAAGAGTTTGGGATTGTTAATAATCGCAGTTTTTCATTGGAATTATTGCATTTAAAAGCAAGTGAACCCGTTACTTTTGGTGTGAATACAGCTTCGAGTTCGTATGGAAATACGTCTTTTTCTTATTCAATTAACAATCGATTTGTCGGAGCTGTTTCTTTTTTTCCAATTCGAAGTGCTACAACAAAAGGATATGAAAGTTTTTTTGAAAAAGAGGAGTATTTTAATACGCCAGCTGTTGAGGTGACACTTACATATCAAAATGGAGGCGTACCTAATTCGAAAGGATATTTGGATTATATTGAGTTTTTGTACACCGGAAACTTGATCGGAGGATCAAAGCAGTATCGTTTCTCTAATAAGAATGCAAGAACAACAACGGGGATTATTCGCTGGAGTTTGTCGAATACGAATCAAGTACATCGCATTTGGAATGTCGCGGATGTATCCGCCATTAGCACACTCGCTGTTGGAAATCAGAGTCAGTTTAGTTTTAAAACACATGGAGGAGCGGAACAGTTGTTTCAAGTAGAAATTCCAACAGATTATTATGCGCCAACTCTATTGCTGAACAATCGCGTTCGCAATCAAGACCTTAAAGGAACCGTTCAGGCGCAAGGCCTGGTGGATTACCTTATTATTACCAATGAAGCTTTTGCATCTGCAGCGCAACAATTGGCACAATTTCATCGTCAAAATAACAGTCTAAATCCCCTGGTCGTTACTGTAGAGCAGATTTATAATGAGTTTTCATCAGGACAACAAGACGGTGTGGCGATTCGCAATTTTGTTCGTTATGTATATGAGAACATGCAACAAAAGGGAGGAGCCTTGAAATACCTCAATTTATTTGGTACTGGATCGTACGATTATAAACAGAGAATTGAGCAAAACGCCAATATTGTTCCCTTGCATTACGGAATGAGTAAATTGAAAAAAGCGCAAAACAGCAACTCTAACTTCTCCATGTATACTACTTTTATGTCGGATGATTTTTATGGATTGCTCGATGAAGGAGAGGGGGATATGTACAATTTGGTTTTTGGAATTGACGTTACCGTTGGAAGGATGCTAGCGAAGAACGCAGAAGAAGCCAACCAAGCTGTGCAGAAGATTATAGCTTATCATGGAGAACAAGCAAGAGGACGTTGGAAAAATAACCTCGTTGCCATGGCAGATGACGTGGATAAGTCATCTGATTATGTGTTACAAGAGGAGACGGATACTATTGTTACTCGTATATTATCGCATAATCCATTTTTTAATGCAAAGAAAATTTATTTAGACGCTTATGTTCAAGAAACTTCTGCGGGAGGAAATCGCTATCCACAGGCGCGTTTAGATTTCTTAGATGCTATTGAAAAGGGAGCTTTGTTTGTCAATTATTTAGGACATGGAGGAGAAGATGGGCTAGCGCAAGAGCGTGTTTTTACCCTTGAAGATGCTCGAAAATTAACCAATGAGAATAAATACCCTGTCTTTTCTATTATAACGTGTGAGTTTAGTCGATTTGACGATCCAAACTACACTAGTGGAGGGGAAGTGTTGTTTAATAATAGTAAAGGAGGTGCAATTGCTTTAATTGGGACTACAAGAGAAATTGGAATTGATATTGGACGCTTGTTGAATCGAACGTTTACGGATTTGTTTTTTGAAAACGCAACCACTTATACCATGGCGGATGCATTAAGACACACAAAGAATACCTATACCAATAGAGATAAAAATGTCGTTTCTTATATTGGTGACCCTGCATTGAAAATTGCTTTGCCCCATTTAAAAGTAGTGTTGTCTCAAGTTAATGATGAGGAGGTGACACAAACGGTTAACAATCCAGTAAAGGCGTTGGATTACGTAAAAATGAAGGGAGAAATACAAGACGAGAGCAATCAGTTAATTCAATCTTTTACAGGGAATTTAGCGGTGGAAATTTACGATAAGTACTTGGATAAGAAAACACTAGGAAATGATAATGTCATAAATAATGGTGTGCCTTGGGTGATGGATTATCAAACACTAGGCGAGGTGGTTTTCAGAGGAAATGCCAGTGTGAAAAAGGGGGCTTTTTCTTTTGATTTTATTATGCCAAAGGATATTCGACTCAATGAAGGAAAAGGAAAAGTGAGTTTTTATTCTTCCAATCAACAGATAGAATATACAGGAAATAACGATGATTTGGTTATTGGAGGACTGAATGAAAATGCACCAACAGATATCACACCTCCAATAGCGAGACTCTACCTGGATAATGAATCTTTTGTATCTGGAGGTGCAACAAGCAATAATCCTGTATTTCTTGCGTTTGTTGAAGATGAAAGTGGAATTAACACGGCGAGTGGAATTGGGCATGATATTGTTATTGTCGTTGATGATAAGGACGATCAAGCAGTTGTTCTAAACGATTATTATGAAACGGAGTTGGATAATTTTAGGAAGGGAAAAGTGACCTATCAACTAAATGAGTTGGAACCTGGTATGCACACGATTCAATTTAAAGTGTGGGATGTATACAACAACTTATCCACCACTGAAATCCAATTCTTGGTGAAACAAGATGAAGCGTTGAAAATCGAAAAAGTTTTGAATTACCCGAACCCTTTTGTTAATTATACTGAATTTTGGTTTACGCATAATCGACCGTTGGAGCCTTTGGATGTTCAGGTGCAGATTATGACTATTACGGGGAGAATTGTAAAAACAATGAACCAACAAATTACAACGGAAGGAAATTTGAGCCGTGAGATACAATGGGATGGGCGTGATGATTTTGGCGATCGAATAGGAAAAGGAGTCTATATTTATCGCCTAACGGTGCGTTCATCACAGACGGGAAAAAAAGTCGAAAAAATAGAAAAATTAGTTATACTTTAGGAAACAATTATATTTGTACAATATTATAAACACAACTGAATGAAAAATTTCACAGCATTAGTTTTATCTATATTTGGAGGATCTGCCTTGTATGCACAGACAGATATGCATCCCATTACAACCGGAGTTCCGTTTTTAACTATTGCAGCTGATGCGAGATCAGCGGCTTTGGGAGATATGGGGGTTGCAACTACAGCAGATGCTTTTTCACAACAACACAATGCTTCAAAATACGCTTTCGCTACTAAAGACCAAGGTTTTGCTTTGAGTTATACGCCCTATATGTCCAAAATATCTAGCGGAATGTCACTTGCTCAAGTAAACTATTTCAATAAATACAACGAGCGAAGTGCATTTTCAGTAGGGTTTCGCTATTTTGGAATGGGAGAAGTGACCTATAGAGAGGATTACAATAGTATGGGAGCAACCTATAAGCCGAGTGAGTTTGCTATTGATGCCTCTTATGCATTGAAATTAAGTGAGAAGTTTGGTATGGCCGTTACAGGGCGTTTCATCAATTCCAATCTTAAACTACCTGATACGGGAGATGGGGATGCATCAAGTGCAAGTACATTTGCTGTTGATATTTCTGGGTTCTATCAATCGGACCGCATGTCTTTTTCTGATTTTGATGGGCGTTGGAGATTAGGTTTTAACTTACAAAATTTAGGTCCTAAAATGAGCTATAGCGATAAGCCAATAGGTGATTTCTTGCCGGCAAATTTAAAATTAGGTGCTGGTTTTGATTTTATTTTGGATGATTACAATACGCTGACTATAACGACTGAGTTTAATAAATTGTTAGTGCCTACTCCTCCCGCAGATATCACGGATCCAGAAGAAATGCGCAAGTACAACGATATTGGTTGGTTTAAGGGCGTATTTAAATCTTTTGGTGATGCGCCAGGAGGATTTAGTGAAGAAATGAAAGAAGTAGCTTGGGCTATGGGAGCTGAGTATTGGTATGACAATACATTTGCCTTTCGCGCAGGTTATTTCAATGAAAATAAGAATAAAGGAGCAAGACAATATGCAACCCTAGGAGCAGGATTTAGATACAGTATGATTACAGTAGATTTATCTTATCTGTTCTCTACATCAAAAATCAACAATCCTTTAGAGAATACACTTCGTTTTTCTTTGACATTTGATTTAGGAAGAAAGACTTATTCAAAAGGATAACAAGAAAAGTATTATATTTGTATCATAATCCAAACCGTTAAACCAAAGACGCGTTTGGATTTTTTATCTCTAATGGTTTGACTTATGAAAAAAGTAGAAGTAGTAACGACATTTATCGAATATGAATCGATTCGCGAATTAGCGCAGCAAGATCAAGAATTGATGGAACAGGCGATTGCTGTTCGAAAAAATGCATACGCGCCTTATTCACAATTTCGAGTAGGTGCAGCTTTACTTTTAGAAGATGGTACTTTTGTACTTGGATCCAATCAAGAGAATGCTGCATTTCCGTCGGGATTATGTGCAGAACGCACGGCTATTTTCCAAGCAGGAGCTTTGCACCCGAACAAGCGAATTTTAAAAATCGCTATTTCAGCATCCTCGGATTTGAAAGTAACCAATCATCCTATTCCTCCTTGTGGAGCATGTAGACAAAGTATATTAGAATATGAAGTGAAACAAGCACAACCCATTGAAATGTTCTTTATGGGAGCTGAAGGAATGGTGTGTTATTCGCCTTCTCTTTTAAACCTCTTGCCTTTTCACTTTGATGCGAAATCGATGTAAAATCGATACAAAATACAAGTAGATTAAGGTATAAAGTAAAAAGTTTTACCTCTTTGATAACTAGTTAATTACCCGTTTTAAAAAAAACGAGTGTTAACCTTGATATTATATCAAATAAATTATTAATTTTGATATGAAAAGGCGATGAAACTAAAACTTCGCTTATAGGTCCCAAAAAAGTTAAACGAGGACCCTTTGAATTTATAAAATGGACACATACCCCCAGATCATCACAATATTAGCTAACGTTAATATTGTTCCCGAAGAAATTTCAGTAGGTAAGTTATTGCTTACGTTATTCTTAGTATTCCTAAATGGATTTTTCGTTGCAGCGGAGTTTGCAATTGTAAAAGTAAGAACCTCTCAGATTGAAGTACATCAAGAATTAAACTCTAAAGTAGCAGGTGTTGCTAAAAATATCGTTGCTAATCTAGATGCTTATTTAGCTGCTACTCAATTAGGAATTACTTTAGCTTCATTAGGATTAGGTTGGGTAGGAGAGAGTTCATTGACTCCCGTGATCATGAAGGTATTTGAGTTATTCGGCATGACTGGACCAGAATGGTATTCAGTAGCGAAGAGTGTGTCATTCCCAATTGCCTTTGCTATTATCACAATTTTGCATATTGTATTTGGTGAATTAGCACCAAAATCTATTGCCATTCATTTCCCTACAAAAACAACATTCTCTATAGCCTTGCCTTTGCGCGTATTCTACTTTGTTTTTAAACCAATTATTTGGATGATGAACGGGTTGGCAAATGGTATTTTACGCATGTTTGGTATTACACCTGTACATGGTTCGGATATACACACTGAGGAGGAGTTGAAAATGATTATCACCGAAAGTCAAGCAGGTGGTGCAATTGAAGAAACAGAACGCCTTTTGATTCAAAATGTTTTTGATTTTGACGATAGACGCGTAAACAATATTCAAACGCTGCGTAAAAATGTTTCTGCGATTGAAATCAATACAAGCGTAAAAGAAGCGATTGATTATGCCATTACAGAAGGTTATTCGCGTTTTCCAGTGTACGATGACTCCCTAGACGATATCAAAGGAGTAATTTATACCAAAGACTTGATGAAGGCGATGATTAAAGAGAAAGAAGATGTATCGCTAGGATCTTTAATGCGCGAGCCAATTTATATTTCAGAAAATACATTGATTAAAAATGTACTGAAACAGTTTCAGGCAAAACACTTACAAATGGCAATTGCGACTAATGAAGTAGGAGAGTTTACAGGAATTGTTACTATGGAGGATATTCTAGAAGAGTTGGTTGGTGAAATTCAAGATGAGTACGATAATGAAGAGCCTATTGTTGTATCGATAGACGAAGGCGTATACATGGTAGATGCTCACTCGAATATTTCAGATATTAACCGTTGGTTGCCTTTTAAATTTGAAGAAAGCGAACACTACGACACTTTAGCAGGATTGATTAGTGAAGTTTGTCCGGATCAAGAACTAAAAGAAGGAGATATAGTAGATTTAGACCACTACACAGGTGAAGTGATGAATATGTACCGAAACTCTGTAGAAAAGTTGAAATTATCCTTGAAACAAGAGCATATAAACGATATAGCACAGAGCTAAGAGTTGATATATAGAAAAAGGGAAGTCAAAAAAGACTTCCCTTTTTTTGTACGTTGTTTTTTCGTTTTTTTGCAAAAGTCATTTTTCGTTTAGGCATGCATTTTTTGACGGCCTAATGCGAAAGCTAAAAGAAAAACAAAAATGAGATACCAAGCAATATATCAAAACATAGACGTAACGACGTATTGTCAATTGCGCGTCCATTCTGGATTATCGCCTAAAACGGAAATAGCAGCAACGATAGGATTACAAAATTCACTGTGTTGTGTCGCGATTTTAGATCGGGAGAACAACAATGAAGTAATCGGAATGGGCAGATTAGTTGGGGATGGCGCTTGCCATTGTCAGGTTGTGGATATTTGTGTTTTACCCGCTCATCAAAAAAGAGGATTAGGCAAGTTAATTCTGAGTAAGTTAGACGAATATATTCAGGCGAATATACCGAGTTCTTGTTATGTCAATCTCATTGCAGATGGAGAGGCTTATCGCTTATACGAACAGTACGGCTTTAAAGAAGTATGGCCTGCATCAAGAGGAATGGGATATACGAAGAAATAGCAACAATACAAGGTAAAAAAAATAGCGACGGGAACCGTCGCTATTTTTTTATACTATAAGGATGTCGAACTTTTGCTCTAACGGTTTCAGCTGTTGAAAGAGTTTTTCTATTAATTCATCTCCAGCTTCCTGATAAAATTGAGCAAAGTTGTAATAGCGTTCTTGTAAACTGTGTTTTGGAAAGAGTTCCAGTTGAATCGCCATTATGCGATCCAGGATTTCCTTATTCTTCTTGCGCTCTGCTTTTTGTAGGCGTTTTTCCAGATTATGAAGCCCTTTCATTTGCTTTTTTTCTTGTGCATTTACAGCTCCGATAAAAGAGGCATCTGTTTGTTGAGCAATTTTTCTTAATTGGTCAAACTGAGCTTGTAGGATTTGACGTTGTGTTTCAAAGTCGAATGTTACATCCGATAGTTCAGCAGATTTCTGTTGTAATAATGTGGCTGCAGGTGTAAAGACCTCTGACCAAGTTAGCTGTAGTTTATCGAGTTTCTTAACTTGTTTTTCTGTTGCAAGTAAAACAGAGTTTCTCAATAATAGCATCGGAAAATCAACTTGATGTAAGTCAAAAACAGGTTTTAACTGCAACCAATACGCTAATTCACCACCCCCACCGATGTAACACAAATTCGGTAAAATTGTTTCTTGATACAAGGGACGTAAAATAACGTTAGGGCTAAAGCGTTCTGGATGATTATGGAGCTCTTGCAGGATCTCTTCTCTTGAAAAAGAAAGAGTTGTATTGTTAATCTTATAGCGATTATCTTCCCAGATGATTCGCTCACGCAGTTTGTCTTGAATATAAAATAAGTTAATATCTCGAGGTGTTACTTGTACAAAGTAATCCTGTAGAATAGCATAGGTTTTTTCTACTTCTCGAATTGCATTTTGTTGAAGGAGTTCCTGCTGTACAGCAGGTGCAAAAAGAGATTTAAGTGAAGTGTCATCTCCATCAACAATCACTAAACCATAAGATTCAAATAAAGCGTTAGCCAGATAGCGTGTTGCATCGGCTAAATTGTCGTGCTTGAGATAACTCTCTTCAAAAAGAGTTTTGAGTTTTTTTGCATGGTCCCCAGCGTTTAATTGCCCCTTAAATACATCAAACACTTTGTCTAAAGTAGCCGTACTCAATCTACCTACAGGCCCCTTGCTTTCTTGATCCCAACAAATTTTTTTATCCTGAAAATAGAAGTGATTGATTTCTTCAAAATCGTGATCTTCTGTAGCCATCCAATATACAGGAACAAAGTTGTATGCGGGATAGTGTTGTTTTAACTCTAGCGTTAAATTAATCGTAGAAACAATTTTATAAAGAAAATACAACGGTCCTGTGAATAAATTCAATTGGTGACCTGTTGTAATAGTAAATGTATGTTCCTCTTGTAACAGCGCTAGGTTTTGCTCGGTTGCTAAAGAGGAGGGAATGTTTTTATACTGCTCTACGAGTGCGCGGTATAAAATGGAGCGTTTTTCTAACGAAAAATGTTGTTGTTTAGCTTCTATTTGAAGTTTGAAATTAGCTATAGTAGGAAAATGTTGATAAAGTGGTTTTAGTTTTTCCGCTTGGTTGAGGTAGTCGACCATTAATTTAGAAAAATAACCGGCGTTTTGAAATGTTATATTGGGTACCGTCATAAGACATGGAATCAATTAGAAAGTTTGTTTTAAACAAAAAAGTTTTACTATCAAGATAGTAAAACTTTTAAGTATAGTAAAATTACGGTTTTATTTCAAATATTAATGTATTAATTCAATCCAACCTGAATAAACTCCTTTGATGGATTCAAAATAGTACCAATAGGTTCCACTTGGCAATAAGGTACTGCCACTTCCTTGTCCATACCATTCATTTTTGTATCCTCCTGTTTTCTTGTACACTTCAATTCCATAGCGATTGAAGATTTTTAAATTGACAACGCCATAAGGAGTAAGGTCCCAATTGTCATTCAAACCATCACCATTAGGTGATATTCCCTTCGAAATGATACATCCTTCAGTTGTAATGGTAAAGCTATCTTCAAAAGAACAATCGTTTAATTGAGGTAACCCATAGTCTTTTTTCGCGTAAATATAAATGGTTTTAGGACCATAAAGAAAACTTTCAGGTGTATTAAATTTAATATTATCCCCTTGTTTATTCGGTTCTACATAATAAGCATATCCCTCGGGTAATTCCGGAAGTTTATAAGGTTCACATGCTGTGTTTAAATGGTCTTTCATTCTAAATCTTGGGGTAGCAGGTAAGTGAATCTCAGAAACTGTTGGACACGTATTTTGATCCGTTATTTTAGCGCTGATGATTTGTTCGTGATAGTAAGAAACTAAATAATTGGCTGGATTTTCTATGACATTCGTTTCATTTTCTGCATCTTCTGTGGATGGGTAAAATTGAATGTCATATTTGTCTTGATTCTTATTCGCTAGTAGCGTGCTAATTGTTTTGGTTAAATCGTAAACAAGCCCAGTTTCTATTTCTGTAGCACAAAACTCAGAATAGGTAAACGAAGTAGATTTTACATCAATATCATTGATAATTAATTGAAGGGGAATGTCCACAGGACATTTTTCATCAATGGTCATGCGTATCGTAATATTTCTTTTAGATGAGAGATATTTTTTAGGATTGTTAATCTTAATGATTGTGTCGTTAAAAGGTTCAAAATAAGTAAAATCAATAGCTCCAATATTGTTTTCATTCAATTTACTTTCAAACTTAGTCAAGTCAAATGTTGCAATTTTTTCCTTATTTCTTATTTCCTCATAACACAAAGCATATTTTAAAGGTTCTTTGGGCTTTTTAGGTGTTTCGTTGATGACTAAATTGATTTTCATTGTTTTAGAATACAAACCATTTGCTCTTTTAAAGCGAGCGTAAATACTCTTTGGACTATCTTCTGTTGTTATAGTATAAGGAGACGATAAGGTCGTAGTGGAAGTAGAATTAGTAGCTTCATCTTCAGTTTCAAAGAAATCGATAGTAAACGATTGATCGATATTGTTAATTTCTGTTTTAATTAAATCTAAATCGAAAATTTCTTTTTCATCGTAATTTATATCACATTGTTCATAGGTCTTTTCTATTAGATCGCAGTTTAAAACAGCATTACCTCCAAAAGATAAAGTAAAACCAGCATCAGTTGTAGACCAACGATTCACAGCAATTAGAATACCATCTCCAGGTTGTACATCATAATAGCGTACCAAACCAGGTACAGTTGCCGTATTACCCATCCATCTAGAAGCTCCTGGTACTTCGCATAACATGGTTTCTGTCAAGGATAGACCAATGTCATATTGACCTGCATCCATACCATCATTTTGAGAACCTCGGTCTCCAGGGCCTAAGTTGTCAAAGTTAGGATTCTTCCAGGAAGCAAAATCATAGTCAACAGCGGCCTGTGGACTGATTCTAAAAGTGAAAGTTGAACCAGATTTAATTTCAACATAAAATAATGCTAATGAACTAGATAAAGGATCAAAAGGGCCACATGGTGTTCTTAATGTGGTGTAATTAGTACTTTGTGGCGTTTGTCCAACTACTTGTTGGTTTGAGCATATTACTATGACGTCATCTATATTTATTCTCTGAGAATGTATTAAATTTGATACTAGTAGTAAGGTAAGAAGTATAATTTTCTTCATAATCGTATTGTTTTTAGGTTGAGGGCAAAGTAAATATAACTTAAAATTAACATAAAATAAATCTTTTGATGGAGAAATTTTAAAATATTATTTATACTAAGAAAATGTAGGTAATTTTGTCACTTAAATTATCTAGGGTGCAAACGACAATTACATTAATTACTCCGCCTTTTACGCAGCTGAATACGCCATATCCAGCAACTGCTTATATCACAGGTTTCTTGAATACATTATCCATTTCGAGTTACCAAAGTGATTTGGGGATTGAAGTTATTTTACAGCTATTCAGCAAAAGAGGATTGACTCGTTTGTTTGATCATATTCACACCGTTGTAGAAGAGGTCAATGCCAATACGCATCGAATGTTAGCCCTAGAGACGGAATATATCGCTACAATAGAGGCTGTGATTAAATTTTTACAGGGAAAAAACCCAACCTTTGCCCATACGATTATCAAAGAAGATTTTTTGCCAAGAGCGTCTCGATTCGAAGAATTAGAAGAATTGGAGTGGGCGTTTGGTTCTATGGGAATTCAAGATCAAGCCAAACATTTAGCAACCTTATATTTAGAGGATATTGCAGATTTAATTGTCGATACAGTGGATCCTCATTTTGGATTTAGTCGCTATGCAGAGCGTTTAGGTCGATCCGCTCATACGTTTGATGAATTGTATGAATCACTACAACAACCCTTGACGTTTATTGATGAATTGACGATTGAGCTCTTGACAACAATTATAGCTAAATCTAACCCGAAGATTGTCGGATTTTCAGTGCCCTTTCCCGGAAATTTATACAGTGCTTTTCGCTGTGCACAATGGATCAAACAAAATCACCCCGAGGTAAAAGTAACTATGGGAGGAGGGTATCCCAATACTGAACTGCGCTCTTTATCGGATGTGCGGGTATTTGAGTTCTTTGATTTTATTACGCTAGATGATGGAGAAGCTCCGTTGGAGAACTTAATTTTGTACGTGGAAGGAAAATTGACGCAGGCGGAATTGAAACGCACGTTTGTTTGTAAGGAGAATCAAGTGGTGTATATCAACAATCCCTTGAAACGAGACTATAAACAAGCAGAAGTAGGAACACCCGACTATTCGAGCTTAAAACTCAATGATTATATATCCGTTATTGAGGTGGTAAACCCGATGCACCGGATGTGGAGTGATGGTCGTTGGAATAAATTGACGATGGCCCATGGTTGTTATTGGGGAAAATGTACGTTTTGTGATATTAGCTTAGATTATATCAAAGTATATGAACCCGTTGCGGCTAAGTTAATTGTTGATCGAATGGAAACTTTAATTGAGCAGACGGGAGAAACGGGATTCCATTTTGTCGATGAAGCAGCACCTCCAGCTTTGATGCGAGA